>NZ_JAMQHN010000198.1 GCF_025993755.1 Thermomonas sp.
AGCGTTCCGGCGCGACGCCGCTCGCGCGTTTGCAGCGTTTCAGCCTGGCGGCGCGCACCGGCCAGGGATTGTACCAGGCCGTGCCGGAAGCAGCGACCGATGCCAGGCAGATCGCCGGGTGGGCGATGCCCGCCGGGCGAGCGACGAGTTCGCGCCAGCAGTGGGAAATGCTCTGGCAGCCGACGTGGGATGTGCTGCCGGAGCTACGCGCCCGCACACAGCGTCTGCGCTTCTCGGCATCCGGGCACGAGGCGTTCGTCGTCTTCCAGCGCGGCTTGTTCGATCCACGCCGGGTCGATGTCTACTGCTGGTCGCCACGCGCCTTGAGCGCCGCCCTGCTGATGGCGTTGCGTGATTGGACGCATCGCGAAGGTTACCGCAGCCTGACACTGCTCGTGCTGGCGGAGGCCGCCAATTCGCTGGGCACGGAGGCCGAAGCCGACGGTTACGTGCAGGACGTTCTGAGCCTGGAGGTCTAGCTATGCCGGTCTACGAACCCAGAGGCGTCGAATATGCCATCGTCAGCGGGCACGTCGGAGTCGTGCTCGAAAACGGCGCGCGGATGCCTGCCTACTGGTCGCACCCGAACATCGGCGGCACCTTCCCCAGCGTGGCGCTGATCCATGACTGGTGGGGTATTCGCCCGGTCGAGCGGCGGCTGGCGCAGTCGCTGGCGCAGATGGGCTATTACGTGATCGTGCCCGATCTCTTCGACGGCGAGACGGCCGAGACAGCGCAAGAGGCGATGGCGCTGATCGAGAAGCTGGGCGAACGCGGCTACCAGGCGGTGGATGCAGCGCTGAGCGTGATGGAAAAACACCTGCGCTCGAATCGCAACGTGGCGGCGATCGGCCTGGGCATGGGCGGCAGCCTGGCCTACGAAGCGGCGATCAAACGCACCGATCTGGAAGCGGCGGTCTCGTTCTACGGCTTCCCACAGCGCTACCTTGGACAGTTCGCCCAGGCACACGCGCCCATTCTGGCGATCTACGGCAGCGAGGAGCCGTACACCAAAGCGCCGGTGATCGAACGGCTGCGCACGGAACTGGCACAGTCGCCGCTGGCGCATGAAGTCCACATCATCCCGAACGCCGGGCGCGATTTCTTCGGCGGCAGCACCCGCGCGGCCACGCAGGCCTGGGAACTGCTGGCAGCGTTCCTCGACCAGCACCTGAGCAGCGAACCGCGTCCAGCGAGCGCATGATGTCCGCGCAGGAGACGCACAAGCAGGCTGTGTGCCAGGTCGTCGCGCTGGGTCGGATGCACTACGCCGAGGCCTGGGCGCTGCAAAACACGCTGGCCGAAGCGCGCGGGCGTGACGACATCCCCGACCGGCTGCTGCTGGTGGAGCATCCGCACACCTACACGTTCGGCAGCGCCGTCCATGAAGAAAACCTGCTGCTCGACAGCCATCAGCTACGCGCGCGCGGCATCGCCGTCTTCCACAGCGATCGCGGCGGCGACATCACCTATCACGGCCCCGGCCAGCTTGTCGGCTACCCAATCCTGAAGCTGGCGAGCGCCCACGGTGCGCTGCGGGCGGACGTGCTCGCCTACGTGCGCGCGCTGGAGACGGTCATCATCCGCGCGCTGGCCGATTTC
>NZ_JAMQHN010000199.1 GCF_025993755.1 Thermomonas sp.
AGTGGACACGGATCTCAGCGGCATGCTGATAGCGTTGGCGGCTGGTGCTGTAGTCGTGGACACCATCCAACCCATCGATACGCAGCTGTTTTGCCAGCGTGTGTAGCACGGACGGCGGCACGGCCAAAGGGTCTTCCAGAAAAGTGCCGAGATATCGCACGGTGCCGAGTTGCACGGCGAAGCCAAGCCGGCTGTGCTTGCCGCGCTTCTGCGCAATCAGTGCATGATCGGCATCATCCAGATGGAAGTACCGGGCCAAGTCATGTGGCGAAGGGCTGCCCGTGTAGCGCCCGTAGTTTTTGCGTTGCTCGGCGGACAGGAAACTGACGGGCATCGGGCAATTCCTTCGGTCAGGTCCGGCTGCGATGTAACGCCCAGATCCGCTTGACCTGACTGATGCTGCAGCCCGCCAGTTCGGCCGTGCGTTCGATGGTGTGGCCGGCGCCGCGCAATGCGACGATGCGCTGATGCGTGGCAAGGTCGGCCTTGCGCCCCCTGTATTTGCCTGCTGCCTTGGCCAGTTGCACGCCCTGGCGTTGCCGCTCACGACGCGTCTCGTAGTCGTCGCGCGCCATCTGCAGCGCCAACTTCAACAGCAACTCCTGCACCGACTCCAGCACGATCCTGGCCACGCCGTCGGAACCAGCCGCAAGGTCGGACAGATCCACCAGCCCTGGCACCGCCAGCCGCGCGCCTTGGGCGCGGATCGAAGCCACCAGTTGCTCGGCCTCGGCCAGCGGCAAGCGACTGATGCGGTCGATCTTCTCGGCAACGACCACTTCACCGGGACGCAGGTCCGCGATCATCCGCAACAACTCCGGTCGATCCGCGCGCGCACCTGACGCTTTCTCGCGGTACACGCCGGCGACGTAGTAGCCAGCGTCACGGGTGCTGTGCTCGATCTCGGCCTGGCGGCTGAGGTCCTGTTCCTCGGTGCTGACGCGGAGGTAGATGCGGGCGACCTTCATTGGGAATGGCCAACTGGGGTTAGCGACGGCAGCAAGCTCACTTGGCTGCGGGTAACACACCTGATTTCACTTCACCGAATCTCGGTATCAGGCGCATGTAGATGACTGAGCTGACCAGCTCGACCATCGTTTGGGTCACGATGACGGCCGGCAGCACCGGAATGGCTCCCGGCACTGCCAGGGCCAGCGGTAGCACGACCAGGGAATTGCGCGTGGCGGAGCTGAACGCCACGGCGCGGCCGGCCGACGCTTCCAGCCGGGCCATGCGGGCGACTGTCCAACCGATCAGGGGCGCGGCAACGGCGAAGACCACGTAGAGCGGCACGACGCGCAAGGCGGCCTCGATGGCGGCCCCGAGCTGCGGCACCACGGCGGCTACGACGATGAACAGCACGAGAGCGGTTGCTGGCACAGGTAGCAGGCCCAGGCCGGCCGCGACACGCGCCCCTACCTTGCTTCGGGCCGCCCATATCTGCACTACGGCCGCCGCCGCCAGGGGAACGGCGATCAGCCACACGAAGGCATGAATGAACGGGCCGAGCTGTACCAGGTCGGCCGCCGCATCGTCCAGAAACAGACGTAGATAGACCGGCAGCAGAAGCATTTGCGCGATCAACAGCGCTGGCGTGGAGGCCAGCAGCGACCGGGCGTCGGCGCGGCCGATGTGCGAGAAGGTCACCACGTAGTCGATGCAGGGCGTCAGCAGTACGAACAGCACGCCGAGCCTTACCATCGGCGTGGCCGGCAGGAACTGCACCAGGAGTGCGACCAGCACCGGGATGACGACGAAATTGGACGCCATCAGCGCGCCGAGGAAGCGAATGCGCGAGTACGCGCGGCCTAGGTCGGCAAGAGGCACCTGCAAAAAGGTGACGAACAGCATCAGCGCCAGCGTCGGATTTATCGCCCCTTCTAACGTATCGGCGCCCGGCACCACTGCGCCAACGGCGGCCGCGATCACCACGGCCGCAAAGTAGATGACCACTTGATGATGTTCGAGGCGGTCTCGAAAGGTTGGTGTGCTCACCAAGGTCCCCTTGGTCATTTGGGGTATACGCAAGTTGGCCCATCATAGACCCCACGGCCAAAAAGGCCAGCCGCGATGTCAGTTGGCCAGTAATGATTTGGCTATCTATCTTGGCCATTGTCCAACATAGGGTAGTGATCACGTATATACTACGTCATCACCAAGGTCAGCCGTGAGGTCGCCATGTCGAAACAAGCTGTGTTCACGATGAAGCTGGAACCCGAGCTGCGAGACCAGTTCATGGCCGAAGCCGATGCCGCACATCGTCCGGCATCGCAGGTGGTGCGGGAACTGATGCGTGAGTTCGTCCAGCGCCAACGTCAGGCGCGGGAGTACGACGCGTTCCTGCAGCGCAAGGTCGACGCCGCTCGGACCTCGATGCGTGCGGGCAGTGGCCGAACCAACGATGCGATTGAAGCCAAGTTCGCCGAGCGGCGCACCAAAGCGTCGAGTCAGGCGTGAGGGTGCTTTGGACGCCAGAGGCCGAGCAAGACCGCGACGATATCTGGGACACGATTGCGGCCGATGATCCGTTGGCTGCAGCTCGGATG
>NZ_JAMQHN010000018.1 GCF_025993755.1 Thermomonas sp.
AGACCGGCGGCGCCCGTGGAAATGCCCTCGAAGACGGTTCCGTCTTCAAGCGCGAGGATTGCGGCGATATCCAAATGCGTCGCCTTTGCTTTGGGTTGCACGAAAGCGCCGGAGCGGCCGGGCCGATCCGGAACTGCGGGTGTTCAGGCGAGGGGAAATTGTACCGGCGCGGGCCGAGGCACGCCAGTGCGGATTCCTTCGGACCCTGGATTCCGGCTACGGCGCGGGCGCGGACACCTGGACTCCGCCGGACTTCGGCGCAGCCTTACGGCCTCACGGTGAGCCCGCGTGGAGCGCCGTTCCAGCCTGCCTCGCTGCGGTATTCGACCTCGTACACCTTCAGGTCCGCCTGCGAGGGATAGTCCACGTAGATGATCTTCAACTGCGCGTCCGACGGGTAGTCCGTCGTCCACCACAGGGCGTCGCCGTCGGCTTCGCTGCGATGATCGACCCAATAGACCCGCAAATCGGCCTCGGAGCGGTATTTCACCTTGTAGATTTTCAGGTCTGCCTCGGAGGGATAGCGGACCTCGTACACCCGCGCCGCCTGCGTCGTGCCGGAGGCGACCAGGCCGAGTACGAGCAGTGGCAGCCAGCGATTCATGGGGACTCCTTGCGCGGCAAACCTTCGATGGAAATGAACGGCAAGGCCGCGGAGAACCGGCAATGCGGTCCGGGGCCGGTTCAAATCAGGTCTTCGAACCGATAGCGACCGGGTTCTCGACCGTACAATCTTCGCGCTGCGTGCAGGGCGCCTCGGGCGAAAATGTCGCGCGAACTTGCGCGATGCACCAACTCGATCCGTTCCCCCATACCGGTGAATTGCACCAGGTGTTCACCAACGATGTCGCCAGCGCGAATCGATGCGTAGTGGGGCGAAATGCCGGCCAACGACGCGCTGGCCCCGAGGGTAAGCGCCGTGCCCGAAGGGGCATCTTTCTTGTGAACGTGATGGGACTCGACGATATCGCAATCCCAGCCATGCAGCAGGCCCGCAGCCTGCGCCACCAATACGTGCAGCGCGGCTACGCCGAGGCTGTAATTGCTGGCCCAGACCAGCGGGATCCGCTCGCCGGCGGTGTCCAGCGCAGCGCGCTGCCCTTCCGACAAGCCCGTGGTGCCGGAGACCAGCGGAACCTTGCGGGCAAGGCAAAGAGCCAGCACGGTGTCGAAGCCGTCCGGCAGGCTGAAATCGACCGCCACGTCGAACTCGGGCACATCGCCCACATCGACGACGGCAAACCCGGGCACGCCCTCCTCCTGCGGGACGTGCCTGGCCACGACGGCAACCACCGAGAAACGAAGGTCTTCTTCGCGACATAGCCGCAGCAGCGCACGGCCCATGCGGCCAGTAGCACCGTGGATCAGCAGGCGGACAGGTGCATTCATGGCCGCAGGCTAGCCTTCGGGCAGCCCCGCGACAAGCCCCGCGACGGCGAAACGTTCAGCGCTCCGCGTTCACGCTTTGCAGGCGGTGGACCATCTGATGCATGGCATCCTCGAACGCGGTCTCGCCTTCGCGCAGGCGGACCTTGTCCAGCGCCACCATGGCCGCCAGTTCCTGCGCCGAAGCCACCAGTACGCGGATGCCGCGCCGGTTGACCAGCAACAGGCGCGCCGAGATCGGGCTGATCCAGGACACCTTGGCGGGAGCGAAGCGCTGGTCGGAGGTCGCCAGTTGCAGCCAGTCGCCCACTTTCAGCGCCTTGATGCGCTCGAGCACGCTGGCATCGAAATCCAGCTTCTCGTTGTCGGCAACCACCTCCAGTTTTGGCGGTGCGACCTGTTCGACCGGAGCGACCTGGGTGGCGATGCGCGCATCCACCTCGGGCACGGCCTGCCCCTTGGACATGCGTGTCAACAGTTCGTCCAATGCCTCCAGAGCGCTGTGCGCCGCGCTGTCGGTGAAACCGGCGCTGGACAGGATTTCCAGCAGCCCCGCCTCCGGCAGCGGCAGCGTCGGATCTGGCCATTTTCCTGTCTCGGCCTGATCCAGTGCCGCAAGCAAGCCGTCGACGGTGACGAGGGCGGAGTCGTAGCGCACCGAATCGACGCCATCGCGCAGCGCCACCTGAACCAGATGGTGGGCGGTGTGGCGGGACAGGAAGTTGGCAATGACCGGCGGCAGCTCACGATCGCCGCGGTGGTTCTCGATGTCGCGCAGGGCCGCCTCGCGGGCCGAATCGAGCCGTTCGCGGCCCCATTGCGCTTCGGTGGTGCGTCGTTCCACCAGTTCGAAACGCTTGCGGTGCTGCGCCATGAACGAGCGCAATTCCTGTTCGAGGGTCTCGAAGATCGCGACGTCCTCGTTGAATTCGGCCACCAGCCGATCGATGGTGTGATCGACGTGGTTGAGCAATTCGCGTTCCTGCGGCTCTTCGCCGCGATTGCCTTCGCAGGCCTCGGCAACGGTATTGAGCAGCTTGCGCGCCGGGTGTTCCTTCATCAGGAACATGCGCCGGTCCTTGATTGCGGCTTTGACGCAGGGAACCAGCATGCGACCGATCTTCTGGCGGATGCGGGTATCGTACTGCGGGCCGTCCAGCAACACGTCGAACAGCAGTGCCACCAGATCGACGGCGTCGCCATCGAGACCATCCAGATTGACGTTGTCCCCCGCAACGCCCAGCTTGCGTGCGCTCTGGCCCATGTGCTTGCGCAGCTGGGCGGCGATCGACAAACCGGCGTCCCCGCCCTGCGCGTTTTCGGGAAGGATCGGCGTAGTGTCGCGCTGCATCATCGACAGGATGGACAACAGTTCATTGGTGCCCAAGGTCGGGCCAGAGGGAGCAGCCATGCCGCCGCCGCTACCGGCAGTACCGACGCTACTGTTCAGCCCCATCGCCACCCGCCAGCCCTGCAACTGCCCCAGCATGTTGGCGAACATCGCTTGATCGGCGACGTTGATCTGCATCGTGGACTGCATGCCGCTGCCAGGCATGCCCATCTGCGGCATGCCCATCTGCGGCATGCCCATCTGCGGCATGCCCATCTGCGGCATGCCCATCTGCGGCATGCCCATCTGCGGCATGCCGGGTTGGCCGATCGGTACGCGTTGCTGTGCCTCGACCTGGTTGGAATCCGCCGGAGACGGTTGGGGCTGCTGCGATTGCTGCGGCCGCGCCGACTCGCGCCGCGGATGTGCTGCCGCGTTCGTTGCCCTCAGCTCGGGCAAAATGCCGGCACTGGCCATCAGGGCATTGCAGCGCTCATACAGATCGCCGAGCGCGGAATCCAGCTCGCGTTCGAAGAACTTGAACACGACGATCCGCAGATCGTCGCTGAGGCTCTGATCTACCAAGGCGTGGCCCATGGCGCTGGCCAGGAATACGGGATCCAACGGATCATCGCGGCGTTCCATCCTGGCATTGCCCGCCACCACCGCCATCCGCTTGCTGGCGATTTCGAACGCGGGCCCGTGCGTTCGCAAGACCGCCGCCGCCAACTGTTCCACCGCCAGCTGCTGTTCCAGGTCCTGATCCGAGAGCAGGCTCAGGCCGGCATCAAGAAGCGATCCCGCCCCGCCTTCCCCGGACATCGCCCGTCGAGTGGCCAGCTCGGTGAAGCGCGCCGTCACCCGGCCACGGAACCCCTGGACGATCTGCGCGCGTGATCGGCGCAATTCCCGCAGGGCGGCCAAGCCAAGGTCCTCGTCTCCTTTCTGGCTCTGGTCGAACAGGTAGTCGTCGGCATCGCCCAGCGCGGCATCCAGGGCAGGCGTGATGAGGTCGAGGACGTGTTTTTGCAGCGCATCGAACAGCGAGTTCGTCGCCGTACCTGCGCCGTACCGGGAGTCCGTGGGGGGGCGGATGCTCATGGCGGTGCCTGTGATGGATTGACTCGGTTGGAACACTAACCCAGTTCACCGCAACAATAGTTGATCGCCGTCATGGTTTGACGACCACTCGTGCCAATCGGGCAGCCGTTCAGCCGGTGTCCAGCACGCGGCCGATGCCATCGGCATGGATCGCGGCCGCCACCGCATCCAGTCGCGCCCGGTCCACTTCGTGATCGAATCCGAACCGGAAATGCAATTCCCCGGCCTGGGTCCGCGAGGAATGCAGCGAAACGATGTTGACGCCGTGGCGTTCGAACACCTGCAGCAACCCGCGCAGCGAACCGGACCGGTCTTCCGGCAGATGGACACTCAGACTGCACGCATCGGCCAGGTCCGCCAGCAGGTAACCGACCCGCTCGAAGGTCCGGTTGCCCGTCGCTAGGGCCTGTTCGCTAAAAGCCAGGCGGTTTGCTTCGAGTACGTCGCTGCGAAAACGCGAACGCGCCGCCTCGTCGCCCTGCTCCACCAGTCGGGCGATGCCCTCCAGCTGGCCTGCCAGCAGCCGCAGCACTCCGGGCACGTGGGGGTTGTCGAACTGGATGTCCGTATAGATCGCCGGATTCCGGGAGAGAATCCGCGCGGCGATCGCCACGTCCAGCTCGAACGCCGCGCTGCGCAGGGGCAGCAGAGCGGCGATGTCACCGATCGTGCCAGCGCTTTCGCGCAGGACGCCGGCTTGCGCGAGATGCGTCGCATGGACCATCGCCTGCACCAGCGCCATCGCGCGATCGTGCCGCTCCGGTTCCACCGCCACGCATTCGGCTTCCAGTGCCGCCAGCAGGGCTTCCAGCCACGGCGCCCATCGATCCAGGCGTGCCCGACACACTGCCAACACCCGCCCTTTCAACGTGGGCGTTTTGGGCGGAGCGGCCAGCGGATGCAGGCCGACGACCTCGGCCCGCGATTCGAGCATGGCCGCGACCGGCGCGGTCTTGAGCGAAGTGAGATCCAGCCACAGCCGGCCGGCCTCGCGGCCCGCCGAGCGTGCGATCCACGCGCGGATCGTTTCGGGGGTAATCCGGATCGGTACCGAGAACACCAGCACCTCGGCGCGATCCAGCATCTCTTCGACGCGAGCCGATTCCGGATCCCGCGGGTCATGCCCGAGCACCTGCAACCCCATCCGTTGCTCGAGAAAAGCGCGCAGCCAGCGCCCGTAAGCGCCGGCGCTGCCGACGATACCGATGCAGGGGCGGGAAATTTCCACGGCGCGGGATCCAGGCAAGCAATCCGGATTCTGCCAGAACTTGCGCGCCCTCCGCCTCGATTCCCGGTCCGCCCTAGGACACCATCCGGTCCCAGAAGCCTTTCACGCCATCGAGGAAAGTGCTGGACTTGGGCGAGTGCCGGCGGGCGCCCTCGCCCACGAACGTCGCTTCGAATTGTTCCAGCAGGTTGCGCTGCTCGGCGGTGAGGTTGACCGGAGTTTCCACCACGACCTTGCAGTAGAGATCCCCGGGTTGCCGGCTGCGCACCGACTTGACGCCCTTCTCGCGCAATCGAAACACCTTGCCGGTCTGGGTTTCGGCCGGAATGCGCAACTCGGCCTCACCGCCCAGGGTCGGCACCCGGACCGAATCGCCCAGCGCAGCCTGCGAGATCCGGATCGGCACCTCGCAATGCAGGTCGTCGCCATCCCGCTCGAAGATCGCATGCGGACGTACCCGCACTTCGACGTACAAATCGCCGGGCGGGGCACCGGCCGGACCGGCTTCGCCCTCGCCGGCAAGGCGAATGCGGTCGCCGACATCGACGCCGGCGGGAATCTTCACCGCCAGCGTCTTGTCTTCCTGCACGCGGCCGTGGCCGTGGCATTCGTGGCAGGGGTTGGGAACGAATTTCCCGGCGCCGCCGCACTGCGGGCAAGGCGTCTGCATCATGAACGGTCCGCGCTGCATCCGGACCTGGCCGCGCCCCTGGCAGGTGGGGCAGGTTTCCACCCGCCCATCCTCGGAGCCGCTGCCCTTGCAGCGGCCACATTCGGCAAGCGTCGGGACGTGGATCTGTTTTTCGACCCCGGCAACCGCCTCCTCGAGATCCAGTTCCATCACATAGCCGACATCCGCGCCGCGGCGCGGCCCACGCTGGCGGGCGCCGGCACCCCCGCCGAAGATGTTGCCGAAGATGTCGCCGAAGATGTCGCCCATGTCGGCGAAACCGGGGCCGGGGTTGCCGCCGCCCATGCCCTGCTCGAACGCGGCATGCCCGTGCTGGTCGTACAGACGGCGCTTGCCGCCGTCGGACAGCACTTCGTACGCCTCCTTGCATTCCTTGAACGCCGCTTCTGCGTTCTTGTCGCCCGGGTTGCGATCCGGGTGGTATTTCATCGCGCAGCGGCGATACGCCTTCTTCAGCGCGTCGTCGTCGGCGCTGCGCTCCACGCCCAGGACTTCGTAATAGTCGCGCTTGCTCATCGAGTCCACCGGTTTCCTTCACGGCGACGGGCAGACCACCGGCCTGCCCGTCGCATTGCCTGCCTGGCGATCACGCCTGCTTGTCGTCCTTGACCTCGGTGAACTCGGCATCGACCACGTCGTCGCTCGACTTCGCGGAGCCCGCATCGGCGCCACCGGCTTGCTGCTGCCCGGCCGCGGAGGCCGCGGCAAGCAGCGCCTGGCTCGCCTCTTCCAGCGCCCGGGCCTTGGCCTCGATCTGGCCCTTGTCGTCGCCCTTGATCGCCGCTTCCAGATCGGCGATCGCCGCTTCGGCGCGGCCGATGGCGTCGCCAGACAGCTTGTCGCCGTTGTCCTTGATCGTGCTGCGGGTGGCGTGGATCAGGCCGTCGGCCTGGTTGCGCGCGGTCACCAGCTCGTGGAACTTGCGGTCTTCCTCGCGATTGGCCTCGGCGTCCTGCACCATCCGCTGGATCTCGTCGTCGCTCAGGCCCGAACCGGCCTTGATCTCGACCTTCTGCTCCTTGCCGGTCTTCTTGTCCTTGGCGGTGACGTGGACGATGCCGTTGGCGTCGATGTCGAAGCTGACCTCGATCTGCGGCATGCCGCGCGGCGCCGCGTCGATGCCGGTCAGGTCGAAGCGGGCCAGCGATTTGTTGTAGCGGGCCTGCTCGCGTTCGCCCTGCAGCACGTGCACGGTGACGGCGTTCTGGTTGTCCTCGGCGGTGGAGAACACCTGCGAGGCCTTGGTCGGGATCGTGGTGTTCTTCTCGATGATGCGCGTCATCACGCCGCCCAGGGTTTCGATGCCCAGGCTCAACGGGGTCACGTCCAGCAGCAGCACGTCCTTGACGTCGCCGGCAAGCACGCCGCCCTGCACCGCGGCGCCGATCGCCACCGCCTCGTCCGGGTTGACGTCCTTCTTCGGCTCCTTGCCGAAAAACTCCGCCACGGCCTGCTGCACCTTCGGCATGCGGGTCTGGCCGCCGACCAGGATCACTTCGCTGACATCGGAGGCGCGCAGGCCGGCATCGTTGAGCGCGACGCGGCAGGGTTCGATCGTCTTCTTGACCAGATCGTCCACCAGCGCCTCGAGCTTGGCTCGGGTGAGCTTGATGTTCAGGTGCTTCGGACCGCTGGCGTCTGCGGTGATGTACGGCAGGTTGACGTCGGTCTGCTGGTTGGACGACAGCTCGATCTTGGCGCGTTCGGCGGCGTCGCGCAGACGCTGCAGGGCCAGCGGATCCTTGCGCAGGTCGACACCGTCGGTCTTCTGGAATTCCTCGACCAGATAGTCGATCACGCGCTTGTCGAAGTCCTCGCCGCCGAGGAAGGTGTCGCCATTGGTGGCCAGCACTTCGAACTGCTTTTCGCCGTCGACGTTGGCGATCTCGATGATCGACACGTCGAAGGTGCCGCCGCCGAGGTCGTACACCGCGACCTTGCGGTCCTTGGTGTCGCCCTTGTCCAGGCCGTAGGCCAGCGCGGCCGCAGTCGGCTCGTTGATGATGCGCTTGACCTCGAGCCCGGCGATGCGGCCGGCATCCTTGGTGGCCTGGCGCTGGCTGTCGTTGAAGTAGGCGGGCACCGTGATCACCGCCTCGGTGACCGGTTCGCCGAGGAAATCCTCGGCGGTCTTCTTCATCTTCTCGAGCACCTTGGCGGAGACTTCCTGCGGCGCCAGCTTGCGGCCGTCGGCCAGTTCGACCCAGGCGTCGCCGTTGTCGTGCGCGGTGATCTTGAACGGCGCCACGCCGAGGTCCTTCTGCACCTCGGCGTCGGTGAACTTGCGGCCGATCAGGCGCTTCACCGCGTGGAAGGTGTTCTTCGGGTTGGTGACGGCCTGGCGCTTGGCCGAGGCGCCGACCAGCACTTCGCCGTCCTTGGTCCACGCCACCACCGAGGGGGTGGTGCGGTCGCCCTCGCTGTTCTCGATGACGCGCGGCTTGCCGTTTTCCATGATGGACACGCAGGAATTGGTCGTGCCCAGGTCGATGCCGATGATTTTGCCCATGGTGGTGTCCTCTGGAATTTCGTGATGTTCGTGATGGGTTCGGCGTCGAACGCCGCTGGTTGCTATCTGGGGTTTCCGGTTGGCGCCTTCAAGGGACGTCGCTTAGGCTTGGTCTCATTCGTGGCTGGCGACGATGACCAGCGCCGGCCGCAGCAGCCGGCCATTGAGCACGTAGCCCTTCTGGAACACGTTGATGACGTGGCCGGGGGCAACGCCTTCGGCCTCGCCCTGGCTGATGGCCTGATGGAAATCGGGGTTGAAGGTTTCGCCGACCGGATCGACGATCTCCATGCCGTTTTCTCCGGCGACCTTGAGCAGCTGCTGCCGGGTCAGTTCGAGACCCTGGCGCAGCGGCGAATCGGCCTCGGCGACCGTCGCCAGGCCGGCATCGAGGCTGTCGAACACCGGCAGCAGGCTGCCGAGCAGGCGCTCGTTGGCGAATTTGCGGGCGTTGTCGATGTCGCGTTCAAGCCGCTTGCGGCGGTTCTCCAGATCGGCCAGATCGATCAGCTTCTGCGCTTCGAGTTGTTCGATTCTGGCGCGCAGCGCCTCGAGTTCATCCACCGGCTCCAGCGCGGCCGGTTCGTTGCTGTCCTGCATCGGATCGTTTGTCATGTCCACGGTTCGATCTGGCGGCCAAGCCGCGTCCGAACCCGTCATGGGGGCTCAGGGCTCGGGAATCAAGGCAGCCCCCAGTGCAGCCGCGGTGGCCTCGACCACCGGGATCACCCGCTCGTAGGCCATCCGGCTCGGGCCGATCACCCCGACCACGCCCAGCACCCTGCCCTCGCTGCCGTAGGGCGCGCCCACCAGCGACATGCCTTCCAGCGGCGCCAGCCCGGTTTCCTCGCCGATGAACACCCGCATCCCCGGGGCCTTGGCGATCCGCTCCAGCAACCGCAGCAGTTCGCGTTTTTCGGAGAAGGCCTCGAACAGGGCGCGCAGCCGGTCGAGGTCGTTCAGATCCTGCAGCCCCATCAGCCGGGTCTGTCCCGCCACCAGCATGTCGTCGGCGGAGGCCGGGGCGAAGGCCTGTTCGGCCAGGTCCATCGAGGCGGCGAGCAGGCGCTCCAGCTCGCTGCGGGCGTCGCGCAGGTCGCGCAGCAGCGTGGCGCGGATGCGTTCCAGCGGCTGACCGGAGAAATGGGTGTTGAGGTAGTTGGCCGCCTGTTCGAGTTCGTCCGGCGCCAGCGCCCGCCGGACCGGCACGATCCGGTTCTGGATCTCGCCGTCGGCGAACACCAGGATCGCCAGCACCCGCTGCGGATCCAGCGCCACGAAATCGATCTGGCG
>NZ_JAMQHN010000019.1 GCF_025993755.1 Thermomonas sp.
CCGCCCGCCCCCATCGACACCGCCGCCCGCGCACCGGCGGCGCGGTTCGACGGCAACGTCGAGCCGCACTACACCTTTGACAATTTCGTCGAGGGCCGCAGCAACCAGCTGGCGCGCGCCGCCGCCTTTGCCGCGGCGCAAAAGCCCGGCGAACGCAGCCACAATCCGGTTCTCCTGTACGGCAGCACCGGGCTGGGCAAGACCCATCTGATGCACGCGGCCGGCAACGAGATGATCCGGCTCAATCCCGGCGCCCGGGTGCTCTACCTGCGATCGACGACGTTCTACGAGGCGTTTTTCCGCGCGCTGCAGGACAAGACCACCGACCAGTTCAAGCGCCAGTTCCAGAAAATCGACGCGCTGCTGATCGACGACATCCATTTCTTCGCCGGCAAGGACCGCACGCAGGAGGAGTTCTTCCACACCTTCAATGCGCTGTTCGACGGCCGCCAGCAGATCATCATGACCTGCGACCGTTACCCGCGCGAAGTCGAAGGTCTGGAACCGCGGCTGAAATCGCGGCTGGGCTGGGGCCTGTCGGTGGCGATCGATCCGCCGGATTTCGAGACTCGCGCCCAGATCGTGCTGTCCAAGGCGCACGAACGCGGCGTGGTGCTTCCCGACGCGGTCGCCCAGCTGATCGCCAAGAAGATGCGCAGCAACGTGCGCGAGCTGGAAGGCGCCATCAACAAGCTGACGGCGCAGGCGGGCTTCCTCGGGCGGGCGGTGACGGTGGAATTCGCCCAGGAAACCCTGCGCGACCTGTGGCGCGCCCAACAACAGGCGATCAGCATCGCCAATATCCAGAAGGCCGTGGCAGACTACTATGGGCTGCAGCTCAAGGAGATGCTGGGGGACAAGCGCACCCGTTCGCTGGCGCGCCCGCGGCAGATGGCCATGGCGCTGGCCAAGGAGTTGACCGAACACAGCTTGCCGGAGATCGGGCACCAGTTCGGCAACCGCGACCACACCACCGTCATGCACGCGCACAGAAAGATCAAGGAACTCAGGGAGAGCGACAGCAAGCTGCACGAGGATTGGGAAAAGCTGGTCCGGAAACTCAGCGAGTGAGGCGGAGGGGTTGGGGACAGGTTGTGGATAATCGGTGGATGGTTCCGGTTCCGGAAAAGCATCCACAGTTTGTACCCAGGCAACCCGCCTGCTTGTCCAGACTGTTTGTTTGTTGAAAATATCATTAAAATCAACAAGATGTATTAGTTATCCCAAGGTTTCCGAAAGCCCACCACCGCTGTTTTCCATATTTATCCATAGAACAGCAGGTTGGCTCTCCGGATCGCGCATTCACGGTATCCATTCAGATCGTTCAATCAGGATTGAGGGGCTCACATGCGGTTTTCCCTGCAACGCGAGGTTCTGCTCAAGCCGTTGGCGCAAGTGGCCAACGTGGTCGAACGCCGACATACGTTGCCGGTGCTGGCCAATCTTCTCGTCCGGGTGCAGGCGGGCCTGCTCGCGCTGACCGGCACCGACCTGGAAGTCGAGATGGTGTCCCGGATCGCGGTGGACGATGCCGAGGACGGGGAAACCACGATTCCGGCCCGCAAGCTGTTCGAGATTGTGCGCGCCCTGCCGGACGGCAGCCGGGTGACGCTCAACCAGCACGGCGACAAGGTGACCGTCCAGGCCGGACGCAGCCGCTTCACCCTGACCTGCCTGCCTGCCAACGATTTCCCGTCGCTCGATGAGGTGGATGCGACCGATCGCGTCCAGGTGCCGGAAACCGGCCTGCGCGAGCTGCTGGAGCGCACCGCCTTCGCGATGGCGCAGCAGGACGTGCGGTTCTATCTGAATGGCCTGCTGTTCGACCTGCGCGACGGTCTGCTGCGCTGCGTGGCCACCGACGGCCACCGCCTGGCCCTGTGCGAAATCCCGCTGGAGGAAGGCCACGCCGGCAAGCGCCAGATCATCGTGCCCCGCAAGGGGGTGCTGGAGTTGCAGCGGCTGCTGGAAGGCAGCGATCGCCAGCTGGAGTTGGAGCTCGGCAAGGGGCATATCCGGGTCAAGCGCGACGACGTCACCTTCACCAGCAAGCTGATCGACGGCAAGTTCCCGGACTACGAAGCGGTGATCCCGATCGGCGCCAAGCTGGAGGTCAAGGTCGACCGCGAGGCGCTGCGCGCGGCCCTGCAGCGCACCTCGATCCTGTCGAACGAGAAATACCGCGGGATTCGGGTCGAGGTGTCCCGCAACCTGCTGCGGGTCAGCGCACATAACCCGGAACAGGAAGAAGCGCAGGAAGAACTCGAAGCGCAAACAACCGTGGACGAACTGGCGATCGGGTTCAACGTCACCTATCTGCTGGATGCGCTGGGGTCGCTGCGCGACGAATACGTCATCCTGATGCTGCGCGACGCCAATTCCTCGGCGCTGGTGCGCGGTGCCGACAATGCGCGTGCACGCCACGTGGTCATGCCGCTGCGGCTGTGACCGCTGCGGCCGCGATTGCCGGGTTCCGGTCGTCCGGCCGTGCTTGAGGCTTCGGTGAGGATCGAACGGCTGCGCTTGCAGCACTTTCGCTGCTTCGAGCAGGCGGAGTTCCGTCCGGAACCCGGTTTCAACCTGTTGACCGGAGCCAATGGCAGCGGCAAGACCAGCGTGCTGGAAGCCCTGCACCTGCTGGCGCATGGTCGCAGCTTTCGTGGTCGTGTTCGCGACGGCCTGGTCCAACGCGGTCGGGCGGCGCTTGAAGTGGTGGTGGATTGGCAAGCCGGAGACGAAGTGTCGCGCCGCGCTGGCCTGCGACATGCCGGCAGTCAATGGCAGGCTCGCCTCGACGGGCAAGAGGTGCAACAGCTCGGGCAACTCGTGGCCGCGCTGACCGTGGTCAGCTTCGAACCCGGGAGCCATGCGCTGATCGAGGGAGGCAGCGAAAACCGTCGCCGTTATCTCGATTGGGGTCTGTTTCACGTGGAACAGGATTTCCTTTCGTTCTGGCGGCGCTACATGCGCGCGCTCAAACAACGCAACGCCCTGCTGCGACAACGCGGCTCCAGTGCCCAACTGGAAGGCTGGGAACGTGAACTGACGGTCCACGGCGAGCTGTTGACCCATCAACGGGAAGCCCATGTTGCTGGATTGCAGCCCCATCTGGAGCAGTGCATCGCGCTGCTGCTGCCCGAATTGGGTGCGATCACGCTTCGTTTGTCCCCCGGATGGAAAGCCGGCGAGCTTGGTCTGGGGGACACCCTGCTGCTGTCGCGGGAGCGGGATCTCCAGCTTGGGCACACCTCGGTGGGTCCGCATCGCGCCGATCTGAAGATCGCCCTGGATGGGGTGACGGCCGAATGCCTGTCCCGCGGGCAGACCAAGCAACTGGCCTTGGCGTTGGTGCTGGCGCAAGCCCGGTATCTGGCGAAAGCCTTCGGATATTGGCCCGTCCTGCAGTTGGATGATCTGGGCGCGGAACTGGATCGCGCCCACCAGGAGCGCACGCTGGATGTGATTGAACGCAGCGGTGCGCAGGTATTGATCACGGGAACCGAGATTCCCGCAACCCTGGCTGGGCGTGTCGGGGGAATGGCTGTGTTTCACGTGGAACGGGGCCAAATCCAGCGGGTCGACTGAACGGCTTCGGCAATCGGTCCGGGCAACACCCCGATGCGCTTGCTATAATGTGCACCTCTATAGCTAATGTGTTCCGGCGCAGCGCAGGCCGCGTCCCCGGAGTCGGGTGCCTTGATGCAAGAAACCGATCAGATCGCGGGCGGGATGCCCGAATCCTCCAATACTCCCAACGCCTCCAAGTACGATTCCAGCCGGATCACCGTCCTGCACGGCTTGGAAGCCGTGCGCAAACGGCCGGGCATGTACATCGGCGACGTCCACGACGGCACCGGATTGCACCACATGGTGTTCGAGGTGGTGGACAACTCCATCGACGAGGCGCTGGCGGGGTTTGCCGACGAAATCCGGGTGACGATCCACGCGGACGGTTCCGTCAGCGTGCTCGACAACGGGCGCGGGATTCCGGTCGACATCCACAAGGAAGAGGGTGTTTCGGCGGCCCAGGTCATCATGACCGTGCTGCACGCCGGCGGAAAGTTCGACGACAACAGCTACAAGGTGTCCGGCGGCCTGCACGGCGTGGGCGTCAGCGTGGTGAACGCGCTTTCGGGCAAGCTGACCCTGGACATCTGGCGCGACGGCGGCCACCACCAGCAGGAATACGCGATGGGCGAGCCGGTCCATCCGCTGCGCCGGGTCGGCGCGGACGAGGGGCGGCGCGGCACCCTGGTGCGCTTCTGGCCGGCGGCGGCGGTGTTCACCAACACGGAATTCCACTACGAGATCCTGGCCCGTCGCCTGCGGGAACTGTCCTTCCTCAACTCGGGCGTGCGCATCGCCCTGATCGACGAGCGCGGCGACGACAGCGGCGAGGTGCGGCAGGACCTGTTCCATTACCAGGGGGGCATCCGCAGCTTCGTGGAGCACCTGGCACAGACCAAGACCCCGCTGCATCCGGCGGTGATCTCGATCAAGGGCGAGATGAGCGGCATCGTGGTGGAGGCGGCCCTGCAGTGGACCGACAGCTATCAGGAAACGATGTTCTGCTTCACCAACAACATCCCGCAGAAGGACGGGGGAACCCACCTGCAGGGCTTCCGCTCGGCGCTGACCCGGGTCCTGGGCAAGTACATCGAACAAAGCGGAATCGCCAAGCAGGCCAAGCTGGACCTGAACGGCGACGACATGCGCGAAGGCATGATCGCGGTGCTCTCGGTCAAGGTGCCCGACCCCAGCTTCTCCAGCCAGACCAAGGAAAAGCTCGTTTCGTCCGACGTGCGGCCGGCCGTCGAGAACGTCATGGCCGACCAGCTGGAGGCCTTCCTGCAGGAACACCCGAACGAGGCCAAGGCGATCGTCGGCAAGATCGTCGACGCCGCCCGCGCCCGCGAGGCCGCCCGCAAGGCGCGCGACCTGAGCCGCCGCAAGGGCGCACTGGACGTGGCCGGTCTGCCCGGCAAGCTGGCCGATTGCTCCGAGAAAGACCCGGCGCTGTCGGAACTGTTCATCGTCGAGGGCGACTCGGCCGGCGGTTCCGCCAAGCAGGGCCGCAACCGCAAGACCCAGGCCGTGCTGCCGCTGCGCGGCAAGATTTTGAACGTCGAACGCGCGCGCTTCGACCGCATGCTGGCCAGCGCCGAAGTCGGCACCCTGATTACCGCGCTGGGGACCGGTATCGGCAAGGATGAATATAACCCGGATAAATTACGCTACCACCGCGTCATCATCATGACCGACGCCGACGTCGATGGCAGCCATATCCGCACCCTGCTGCTGACCTTCTTCTACCGGCAGATGCCCGAGCTGATCGACCGCGGCCACATCTACATCGGCCTACCGCCGCTGTACAAGGTCAAACAGGGCAAGAACGAGCTGTACCTGAAGGACGATGCGGCTCTTGACGCCTACCTCGCCGGCAATGCGGTCGAAGGCGCGGCGCTGTACCCGGCCGCGGGCGAGCCTCCGATCGAGGGTTTGGCCCTGGAGAAGCTGCTGCTGGCGTGGGCGCGGGCCAGGGAAATCGTGGCGCACCAGGCGCACCGGTTCGACACGGGCGTGCTGGAGGCGCTGATCGACTTCATCCCGCTGGATTCCGAATCGATTGCCCGCCACGGCGACATGCACGCGGCGCTGGAGGCGCTGGCGGGCCGGTTGAATTTGTCCGGACTGGGCAAGCCGCGCTATGCGCTGCGCTGGCAGCCGGCCGAAGCCGGCCGCCCGGCCGCGCTGCTGGTGACCCGGGCGCATATGGGCGAAGAGCTGACCCAGATCCTGCCGCAGGCGCTGTTCGAGCATGGCGAACTCAAGCCCATCCGCGAGGCGGCCGCCCTCCTGCACGATCTGGTGCGCCCCGGCGCCCGCGTCACCCGCGGCAAAAGCGCGCAGGACGTCGCCAGCTTCGCCCAGGCACAGGCCTGGCTGCTGGATGAGGCGAAGAAGGGGCGTCAGATCCAGCGCTTCAAGGGCCTGGGCGAGATGAACCCCGAACAGCTCTGGGACACCACCGTCAACCCGGAAACCCGACGCCTGCTGCAGGTCCGGCTCGACGATGCGGCCGACGCCGATGCCGTCTTCAGCATGCTGATGGGCGATGTGGTCGAACCGCGGCGCGACTTCATCGAGACCAATGCGCTGAAGGTGTCCAATCTCGACATCTGAGGCGACGCAGGACAAGTCCGGGATCGTGCGGCACCGCCATGACCGGGACGGCGCTTATTGCGCTGCGGCGGGCGTATCGTTGGAGCGCGCGCTAGAATCCAGTGGCTCGTGGACGCAATGAAGGTGCGCTCACAACAACCCGCGGGAGCGATCCAGGCCATCCGGCACGGTTTCGCTCTCCACCAGCCATGGCTACCATTGCGCTTGCCGCAGCGGTAGCGGAAACCACGCCATTGAGGTGATCCCATGACCCAGATCCATCATCGTCCGCTGGTTGTTGCCCTGGCCCTGGGGCTGGGTGCGCTCACCCTCGCGCCTCAGGCGTGGGCCCAGATGGAACAACAACAAAGGCCCATGACCATGCGCGAGCAGCGCGCTGCGCGGCAGGCCGAATTGAACCGGGGCAATGAAGAGGCCGCCGAGCAGAACAAGCCGGCGGTGTATCCGAACGCAACCCGCCAGCAGCCTGACGGCAAGGCCTCGCCGAGACTCCTGCCCAAGCTGAAGAAGATGCAGGAGCGCTTCGAGAAGGACGACTGGGCAGGCGTCATGGCCGATGCCGATGCCATTGGCGCTTCGTCCGACGCCAGCGCCTACGACAAATCCTTTGCCTATTCGATGGCCGGCAATGCCGCCGCCAGCGCCGATCAGCAGGCCAAGGCGGCGGAGTATTTCGCCAAGGCCATCGCGGCCAACGGGCTCGACAACGACAGCCACTACGCGACCATGTACAACCTTGCCGTGATCCAATATGGGGAAGAGCAATACCCTGCGGCGCTGGCGACGATGGATCGCTTCCTGGCGGAAACCAAGTCGGACAAACCCGAGCACCTGTCGTTCCGTGCCGGCATTCTTGCCAACATGGGGCGCGATGCCGAAGCGGCAGTGGTCTACCAGGATCTTGTGGCGAAGAATCCCGACGACAAACGGCTGCTGATGAACGCGGTGGCCGCGCTGCAGGGCGCTGAAAAATTCGATCAGGCCAACGTCTTGCTGGAAGGAGCCTTCAAGCGCGGCATGCTGACCGAGGAGCGCGAGCTGCGCTCGCTCTACGTGGGCTACATGAATGCGCAACGATGGGACGATGCGCAGCGGGTGATCGAAGACGGCGTCGCCAAGGGCATTCTCAAGCCCGGGCCCGACCTGGCGAATGCGTACCAGTTGCTGGCCCAGAATGCGTTCTTCGCCGACAAGGTTCCGCTGGCCATCGAGCTCTACACCCGAGCGCTGCCGATGGCGCCGGATGGCGAGGTCTATCTCAACCTGGCCAAGGTTCTGGCATACGCTGGCCGCAAGGCCGAAGCCAGGGAAGCCGCTCGGCAGGCGTTGGCCAAGGGCGTCAAGAAGCCGGAAGAAGCCAATCGCATCATCGCGCAATGAGAACTGCATCACGCGGTTGAGTCCCCGTGCCGGGTTTGGCATGGAACAAGTGCAGGCAATTCGTGTAAGCTAGGAAGTTCTGGCGGCAATCGCCCCACAGTGCAAATCTCCCGTCGTCTTCGCGGCGGAACCCCATTCCAGAGCCGTGCGCATGACGGAAGATTTCCCCCAACACCAGTTTGCGAACAACCGGGCAGATGGAATGAGCTGGCCGCGCATTGCCGGCTACAGTTTCGCCATAGCGATCCACGTGGCCATCGTGCTGGTGCTGCTGACCCCGCTGCAGCCCCCGGCCCAGGAGTCGGCGAAAAACGATTCGGTGAGCGTGACGTTCATCGAACCGCCGCCGCCGCCGCCGCCGCCACCACCACCACCGCCGGATCAGCCCAAACCGCTGACGCCGCCGAAGGAGTTGGCGCCGCCGCGGCCGACCCCGATCCCGCCGCCGCCGGAAGCGCCGCCGGTGGTGCTCACCGAATCGCGTCCGATCGATTCGGTCGCGCCGCCGCCGTCGCCGCCGTCGCCGCCAGCGCCGGTTGCCGACATTGCCGGCAGCGTCGATCCCTCCTCGAAGAACATGAACCCGCCGCGCTATCCGCCGGAAGAAAACCGCCGCGGAATCACCGGCACCGTGGTGTTGATCATCAGTATCGATGCCAGCGGCGGCGTGCTGGACGTCGAGGTCCAGCGTAGCAGCGGCAACCGCAATCTGGATCGTGCGGCCATGCAGGCGGCACGCAAATGGCGCTTCAACCCCGAAGTCAGGAACGGCCAGAAAGTCGCCAGTCGGGTTCTCGTTCCGGTCGACTTCAGGCAGTAGCCCTACGTCGGCAATAGCA
The DNA here is from genome assembly GCF_025993755.1 of Thermomonas sp. Lineage (GTDB taxonomy): Bacteria > Pseudomonadota > Gammaproteobacteria > Xanthomonadales > Xanthomonadaceae > Thermomonas. Next base: position 8,403 of record NZ_JAMQHN010000019.1, read on the forward strand.
TCCAAGATCCATCGTTTCCACCCCGCGTCATCCCAGCGTCACCCTGATGAAACACCCCATCCACGACACCCAAAGGTAAGCGTATGTTGCAAGAAACTGCTGCCGCCGCACCTGCCGCCGCCGGAGGCAACAACGCCGCCGCGCTCCAGCAGATGGGCTTCGACCACCTGATCCAGAACTTCGACTTCATGGGCTGGATCGTGTTCCTGACCCTGCTCATCATGTCGCTGATGTCCTGGTACTGGATCATCATCAACGCCATCAAGAACGCGCGCCTGAAGGGCCGTGCCGAGCGCGTGGTCACCACGTTCTGGGAAACCAGCAACGCGCAGGATGCGATCCGCTACATGGAAGAGCAGCCGCGTTCCGAGCCGTTCTCCAAGATCGCCCTCGATGCCGCCCAGGCGACCGCACACCACCAGCGCCAGGACGGCTCGCCGCTGGCCGAATCGCTCAGCCGCTCCGAGTTCGTCGACCGCGCCCTGCGTCAGGCCGTCACCCGCGAGTCACTGCGCCTTGAGGACGGTCTGACCGTGCTGGCGACCGTGGGTTCGGCGGCGCCGTTCGTCGGCCTGCTCGGCACCGTGTGGGGCATCTACAACGCCCTGATCCGCATCGGCGCTTCGGGCGATGCCTCGATCTCGGCGGTGGCCGGTCCGGTGGGTGAAGCGCTGATCATGACCGCGTTCGGTCTGTTCGCCGCGATCCCGGCGCTGCTGGCCTACAACGCCTTCGTGCGCTTCAACCGCATCACCAACAACCAGTTCGACACGTTCGCGCACGACCTGCACGACTTCTTCGCCACCGGTTCGCGCGTGGGCGAGAACGGTCGCTGATCGCAACTGACGGAGAGCCCTGACCATGGGAGCCAGTGTCGGCAAAGAAGACGGTGCGCCGATGGCGGAAATCAACGTCACGCCCCTCGTGGACGTGATGTTGGTGCTGCTGATCATCTTCATGATCACCACGCCGCTGATGAACCACAAGATCAAGGTCCAGCTCCCTGAAGCGGTGGTTCACAAGCAGAACGAAGAGAAGAAAGTCCAGCAGACGCCGATCACCATCACGGTTACGGAAACGGGCGACTTGTTCCTGAACGACGAGCCCTCGACCAAGCCGGCGATCGAAAGCCGGCTGTCGGTGGCGGCGCAGGCGCAACCACAGCCGCCGGTCCAGATCCGCGCCGATTCGACCACGCCCTATCGCTTGGTGGGTGAGGTGGTGAAGATCGCGCAGTCCCAGGGCATGGCCAAGGTCGGCTTCGTCACCACCCCGCCCAAGCGCAGGCTGTAAGGAGTTTCGCAATGGCTTCCAACGCTAGCGCAATGGCGGATATCAACGTCACGCCCCTGGTGGACGTGCTGCTGGTGCTGCTGATCATCTTCATGGTGACGATGCCGATCCAGTCGATTCCAGTGGACGTCGATCTGCCGCAGAAGACCGATACCCCGGTCGAACCGCCGCCGAATCCGCCGGATCCGATCAAGCTGCGGATCGACGCATCGGGACAGGTGTTCTGGAACGATTCGCCGGCCGCGGTGGACGAGCTGGAATCGAAGATGACGGAAGAAGTGCAGCGCGATCCGGGCAACCAGCCCGAGCTGCAGATCGATACCAACGAATCCGCGCAGTACGGCGTGCTGGCCAAGGTGCTGGTTGCCGCCAAGAATGCGCGAATGGTCAAGATCGGCTTCGTCCAGAACTGATATCAAAACTTTCAACGCCCCGGTCTGCGGGGCACGTCGTGGATGACGAACGCCGCCCGGGCGAAAGCAAGGGCGGCGTTTTTTTCACTCCTGTTGCTATTTCTTAGACGCGGATTGGCGCGGATGAACGCGGAGAGAACATCATCCATGTTCGACCGACTGTCGCGCCCGCGCAGACAGAAGTGATGGCCGTAGTGCGGTGTCCTGTGGCCACGAGCGGTTATTGCGCGATTGGCAGCCTGATTCCATGGATTGCGGCAGATCAAATCCATTGAAACGGCTTTATCCGCGTTCATCCGCGCCAATACGCGTCCAAAGACGCTCTCCCCCGGATGCCGCCCTGCCTATGCCGTCCGCGCGTCCACCAGCTGCCGGTAGGCGCGCACCGTGGGCGCCAGCCCTGCGTACAGCGCCTCGCCGATCAGGGCGTGGCCGATCGACACTTCCCGCACGTCCGGAACGGCGGCGAGGAAGCGGCCGAGGTTGGCCTGGTCGAGGTCGTGGCCGGCGTTGACCGCAAGGCCCGCGGCCTGGGCTGCGGCTGCCGTGGCCGCCGCCGCGGCCAGGGCGGCCTCCGGAGCGCCCGCGGCGAAGGCTTCGGCATAGGGGCCGGTAAACAGTTCGACCCGCTGGGCACCGAGCGTCGCGGCCATGCCGACGTCCGGATTGCCGACATCGACGAACACGCTGACCCGGCAGCCCAGCGCGCGAAACGCCGCGATCTGCGAACGCAGCGCGGCACCGTCGCGACGGAAATGGAAGCCGTGGTCGGAAGTGAGCTGACCGTCGCCATCCGGAACCAGGGTCACCTGCGCCGGGCGTGCGGATTGGCACAGCGCCAGCAGGCCGGGATAGCCCGGGCGTGGCGGTGCGAAAGGATTGCCTTCGATGTTGAATTCGACGCCGTGCTGCGCGCACAGCGCGGCCAGATCGGCCACATCGTCGGCGCGGATGTGGCGCGCGTCCGGGCGCGGATGCACGGTCAGTCCGTGCGCGCCGGCGTCCAGGCAGGTCCGGCCGGCGCGGACGACGTCGGGCTCACGGCCACCGCGCGCGTTGCGCAGCAGGGCGATCTTGTTGAGGTTGACGCTGAGGGCGGTCATTGCGCCGGATTCAGGGCGCGTCGTCCTGTGCTTCCTCGGCGCGGCGCGCCTGCGCCTGCTCGCGCAAGCGCCTCAACTCGGCCGGATCGATCATCAACGAGGCGTCGCGCCCCACGTCGGCGACGTGGGCCTGGTACATGCCCATCACCCACAGGATGAAAAACACCAGCGCCGCCAGAAGGCAGCCGGCCAGAATCGCCGTCGAAGTCGTGAAGAAGCCGAACACGAAGGCGCCGATCGCCAGAAGCAGGAACAGCCAGTGCATGGAAACGACCCGTTGTCCGTCCGATGTCGGCAGTGTACGACGGCGCGGCCGAACTTGGCAGGTGGCGGCGGCCTACAGCAGCGGCGCCAGCAGGCGCGCCAGGGCTTCAGGCAGGCGCCGGGTGAGCAGGGGCTGGGCGCGGTCGACGCGCACGGGTGCCGCGGTGGCGATCTCCCCCTCGAGCAGGGTGGAAAGCTTTTCGGCGAAGACCGCGTCGTCGATCAGCATCGAGGCTTCGAAATTGAGCCGGAAACTGCGTTGGTCGAAATTGGCGCTGCCGACGATGGCGAGGTGGTCGTCCACCAGCAGCGCCTTGCTGTGCAGCATGCGCGGGCCGTATTCGTAAACCTTGACGCCGGCATCCAGCAGCGCGTCGTAGTACGAGCGCACGCACCAGGTCACCAGCCGGCTGTCGCTCATTTTCGGCACCAGCAGGCGCACGTCGAGGCCGCCCAGCGCCGATGAGGTCAGTGCCATCATTGCCGCTTCGCCGGGGACGAAATACGGGGTGGCCAGCCAGACCCGCGACTCGGCGGCATGAATGGCGTGGACGTGCAGGCGATGGATGGCTTCCCACGGCGAGTCCGGACCGGAGGCGAGGAGCTGGACGCGCGCGGCACCGTCGCAGGCTTTCGGCATGGCGCAGGCGAGCTCTTGGATGAACTCGCGGCGGCCGGTCGCATAGACCCAGTCGTCGATGAACAGATCCTGCAGCTTGCGGACGATCTCGCCTTCCATCCGCAGATGAAGGTCGCGGTAGGCATCGGGACGCACCCGCGGGTCTTCCTCGTCGGTCAGGTTGATGCCGCCGATGAAGCCGACCGCGCCGTCGACGATCGCCAGCTTGCGGTGGGTGCGCAAATTGACCCACGGACGTCGCCAGGGCACCCAGATCCGGCCCGGGTGGAACCAGGCCAGCTCGCCGCCGGCATCGCGCAGCGGACGGAAGAAACCGGATCGGGCCCGGCTGGAACCGACCGCGTCCAGCAGCAGGCGCACGGCAACCCCGGCTCTGGCGCGTTCGGCGAGCGCGGCGACGATCGCCTGGCCGGTGCGGTCCGGTTCGAGGATGTAGTACTCGAGGTGCACGTGGTGGCGCGCGCGCGCAATTGCATCGAGCAGCGCCGGATATTTTTCGCAACCATCCACCAGCAGCTCGGTGTTGCAGGCGGTGGTGGGCGCGTAGCCGGACGTGTTCTTTGCCAAGGTGCGCAGTTCCAGTGCGACCGGTGTCGGTGCGGGATCCGGTTCCGGCAGGCCGGCGCGGATCCGGCGGCGAGCGCGGTGCCGGGTCAGCCGCGGCGGTCCGAACACGTAGTAGATGAAAAATCCGAGATAGGGCAGAACCGCCAGGCTGATCAGCCAGCTCAAGGTGGCGGCCGGCTCACGCTTTTGCAGCACGATCCAGACGCCCAGCCCCAGCAGGTACAGCATCCAGCCGGCGGCCAGCCAGGCGCGCACGTGGGGAATTCCCTGCATCGCATTCCACAGTTGCAGCAGCACGAGCTCCATCCGCCGGCCTCAGCGGCACGCCTGCGGAAGCGGGGCCGCGACCGGTGCGAACGTCGGGATGGGGAAGCCTTCGGACATGGGTCGATCTCGGGCGTGGCGCACTCACGACTGTCCGGACTTTTCCGTGCCGGCGCAAGCGCCGCGGAATACCGGTGCGAAAATTCAGCCGAACGGCAGCAGCGGGCCGTGCATCCACAGCCAGCGCGACATCCAGGCACTGATCAGCCCGGTGAGCACCGTCAGCGGCAATCCGATCCGCATGAAATCGGAGAAACGGTATTGGCCGGGACCGAGGATGAGCAGGTTGCCGTGATGGCCGATCGGGGTCAGGAAGGCCACCACCGCACCGAGCGCGGTGCACACCACGAACGGCGCCGGCGGCAACCCCAGCGCCTGTGCCATCGCGATCGAAATCGGGCCGAGCAGGGCGGTGGTGGCGGCATCGCTCATCACCTGGGTCAGCAGGGCCGCCAGCGTGAACACCACCAGCAGGATGGCCAGAGGGGGCCAGTGGGCGATGACGTGGGTCAGGCCGCCGGCCAGCAGTGCCGCGGTGCCGGTTTGTTCCATCGCGATCCCGAGCGGAATCACGCCGGCGATCATCACGAAGATGCGGGCGTCGATGCTGCGGTAGGCCTGTTCGACGTCGATGCAGCGGGTGACGACCATGGCCAGGGCGCCGAACAGGAACGCCAGCTGCGGCGGCAGCCACTCGGTGACGGCCGCGAGGATGGTGGCGCCGAGGATGATCAACGCCAGCGGCGCGCGCAGGCGGCGTTTGGCCTCGCCGGCAAAAGGCACCAGCAGCAGGAAGCCGTGGTGCGTGGCCAGGTCGGCGAAGTGCGATGGCGTGCCCCACAGCACCAGCAGGTCGCCCTCGCGCAGGCGCGCGTCGGACAGGCGCTCGGCCATCTGCTCGCCGCGCCGCCACAATCCGGCGATGACGGTATGGAAGCGACGCGCGAAATCGAGTTCGCGGATGCTGTGGCCGATGAACTCCGAACCTGGCGCCACCACCGCCTGCACCAGCTGGGCGTGGCCGGCCTCGCTGTCGGCCAGGCCGCCGAAGCGGGCGATGGCGTTGAGATCCAGGCCGGGATCGTCGTGCAGCGACAGCAGTTCGTCGGCGGCGGCTTCCACCAGCAGGATGTCGCCGCCCAGCAGGGGGCTGTTGCTGCCCAGGTCGTCGCGGCGCTTGCCGTCGCGCAACCAGCCCACCAGGCGAAAGCGCTGGCCCAGCGCCTTTTCCAGATCCGAGAAGGGACGCGTGCACCAGTGGCCTTCCCGCACCACCGCCAGCTCGGTGCGATAGCGGTCCAGCCGCAGGTAGGCATCGTCGATCTGCTGGCCGCTGCGCTTGGGCAGCAGCCAGCGGGTGAGCAGCATGTAGGCGGTGCTCATCAGCACCAGCGCGATGCCGATCGGGGTGATCGAGAAAATCCCCAGCCCGGGCTCGCCGGTGCGCTGCAGCATGTCGTTGGCGAGCAGGAAGGCGGGCGCGCTGAACAGGGTCAAGGTGGTGCCGATCGAGGCCGCCAGCGACATCGGCATCAACAGGCGCGAGGCCGGCAAGTGGCGGTTGCGGGCGTGTCGCAGCAACAGCGGCAGCATCATTGCCGTCACCATGACGTGGTGGGTGAAGGCGGCGAGCAGGGCTACCAACGGCATCACCACCGCGATCGTGCGGCTTTCCGAATTGCCCGAGGCGCGTTCGATCCAGCGGCCGATCCGCTCGCTGATGCCGGTGGTGCCCAAGGCGCCGGAGATCACGAACACCGCGGCGACGATGATCGCCGGTTCGCTGGAGAACCCCGACAGCGCCTGGTCGCCGTTGAGCAATCCTGTCAGCACCAGCGCGCACAGGATCAGCAGCGCCGTCACGTCGATGCGCAACTTTTCGGTGATGAACAGGTACAGGCCGCCGATCAGGATCAGCCCGAACAGGAGTTGCGACCAGAGGGCGGGATTGAGCAGCACGAACGCCGGAACGCGACAGGTGCCGGACCGTCAGGCCAGGCGGGCGTCGAAATCGCGGTGGTAGCCCACGGCGGCTTCCACCTCGTGGCGGGAGCCGAGGAAGACCGGCACCCGCTGGTGCAACTGGCTCGGCTGGACTTCCAGCATCCGCACCCGGCCGGTGCTGGCCGCGCCGCCGGCCTGTTCGACCAGGAAGCTCATGGGATTGGCTTCATACATCAGCCGCAGTTTGCCGCCCTTGGCCGCGCACTTGCTGTCCAAGGGGTAGCTGAAGATGCCACCGCGGGTGAGGATGCGATGCACGTCGGCAACCATGGAAGCCACCCAGCGCATGTTGAAGTCCTTGCCGCGCGGGCCCTCCTTGCCCTTGAGCAGGTCGGCGACATAGGCCTGCATCGGCGGTTCCCAGAAGCGCTGGTTGGACATGTTGACCGCGAATTCCCGGGTTTCCTCGGGAATGCGGATGTCGCGGGAGGTCAGCAGGAAGCTGCCGACTTCGCGGTCGAGGGTGAAGGCATGGGTGCCGTGGCCGACGGTGAGCACCAGGGTGGTCTGAGGCCCGTAGACGCAGTAGCCGGCGGCCACCTGGGCGGTGCCCGGCTGCAGGAAGTCGGCGTCGGTGGGGTTGCTTACGCCCTCGGGGCAGCGCAGCACCGAAAAGATGGTCCCGACCGAGACGTTGACGTCGATGTTGGAGCTGCCGTCAAGCGGATCGAACAGCAGCAGGTAGTTGCCGTGCGGGTAGGTGTCGGGGATCGGCTGGGAGGTGTCCATTTCCTCGGAGGCCAGTCCGGCCAGGTGGCCACCCCAGGCGTTGGCTTCCAGCAGGATCTCGTTGCTGATGACGTCGAGCTTCTTCTGCGCCTCGCCCTGGATGTTGATGCTGGCGTGGCCCGGAGCTCCGGCTTCGCCCAGCACGCCGCCGAGGGCGCCCTTGCCCACGGCAACGGAAATCTGCTTGCAGGCGCGCGCGACCACCTCGACCAGCAGCCGCAGTTCGGCGTTGATGTGTCCGGCGCGCTGCGCCTCGATCAGGAAACGGGTGAGTGCGATGTTGGCGTTGGTCGTCATGGAGGCCTCCCGGGCGTGGCGTGGGCCATTGTCGCCCAAAGCGCACGCGGAAGGCGCCGTTCACATGCGGTGTTGTGACGGCGAGGCGATGCCGCAGAGGCGTGGCTTCGCCGGCCGATAACCGGATCGTACCTCAGACGTCGCCGTCGTCGGGCCAGCCTTCGCCGGTGCCACGCTGGTAGACGGTGTCGCTGTCCAGCACGCTTCCGGCGGCCAGCAGGGGCTGCTGGGCAACTTGCCGATAGATCGGTGTGAAGTCCGGCCGGGTGGCCTCGATCAGCTGTTCGTAGCTGTCGATGACGAAATAGGTCTTCTGGTAGCTGTCAATCCGGTAGCGGGTGCGCATGATCCGCTCAAGATCGAAGGCGATCCGGTTCGGGGAAGCGCTTTCCACGCTGTAAACCGACTCGCCCGCGGAGCTGGCGATGCCGGCGCCGTAGATGCGCATCTGGCCGTGTTCGCGCATCAGCCCGAACTCGACCGTGTACCAGTACAGCCGCGCCAGCTGCATCAGCGCGTCCTGGCCAAGCCCGTGCGCCTTGACCCCGCCCTGACCGTAGGCGACGAGGTAGTCGGCGAAATCCTTGTCCATCAGCGGCGGAACGTGGCCGAACAGGTCGTGGAACAGGTCGGGTTCGGCGATGTAGTCGATCTGGTCCGGGCGCCGGATCCACCAGGTGACGGGAAAGCGGCGGTTGGCCAGATGGGTGAAGAAATCCAGTTCCGGCAGCAGGCCCTCGACGCCGATGATCTGCCAACCGGTGGTATCGCCGAGAATCTTGTTCAGTTCCGAAAACTTCGGGATCCGGTCCGGCGTCATCCGCATGGTGTCCTGCGCACGCAGGAAGGCGTCGCAGGCGCGGCCCGGCAGCACCTTGCGCTGGCGGGCGTACAGCTGGCGCCAGACGTCGTGGTCGATGTCGCTGTAGTCCTCCCACGGCTGCTCGATGACGGCGGTGGTGTAAACCGGGACCGAACCACGGTCGGTCTGGATATTTTCGACGCGGCGGGGCTGCGAGTTCATGGCGTGGGCCTTTGGAAGACGGACTGCACCCGCCAGCATAGACGCATGATGGCGCAAGTTGCGTGTGAAATTGCTCGAATCGCGGCTATTAGCGCAATATCATTGCGTCAATACCTAAATACGGGGTTGAAATGTCCGCTGCCGAGCTGGATCGCACCGATTTGCTGCTCCTTGCGCTGTTGCAGCGCGACGGTCGCCAGACCAATGCCGAGCTGGCGGAACAGGTGCACCTGTCGGCTTCGGCCTGCCTGCGCCGGGTGCAGCGGCTGGAGCGCGAGGGCGTGATCGTCGGCTACCGCGCCGAGGTGGATCCGGAACGGCTGGGACTGGGTCTGCAGGCGTTCGTGCGGGTGCAGTTGAAAAGCCATGACGCCAGACGCGTCGACGCGTTCGCGCGTCAGGTGAACCGCTGGCCCGAGGTCGTGGCCTGCCATGCGCTGACCGGCGACATGGATTACCTGCTGCATGTCGTCGTTGGCGGGCTGGAACACTTCTCCCGCTTCCTGCTCGACCAGCTGCTGGCGCAGGGCGACGTGGGCGACGTCAACTCCAGCTTCGTCCTGCGCACGGTCAAGCGCGCCCGCGCCCTAGGGATGCCGCCGGCGTAGGCCGGCGGCCCGCAATTGGCGTCACTGCAGCTGCGATTGCAGCTCCAGCAGCTGGCGGTCGCGCCCGATCGCCGCGGCGGCCACCAGTGCACCATCCTTGTAGTAGCGGGCGAGGCAGTCGTTGTCCGCGGGCGAGCCGTCCACCTGCACCTTGTTCCAGCCGCGGCCGTGGCCGAGGTAGCGCAGGTCGGTGCCGTAGTGGTGGGTCCAGAAGAACGGCGGATCGTCGAAGGCGCGGGCGTCGCCCATCAGGTTGTCGGCCACGCACTGGCCCATGCGCTCGGCATGGACCCAGTGCTCGACGCGCGCACGGCCGCCGCCGTGCGGATAGCTGGCGACATCGCCGGCCGCGTAGATGCCCTCGGCCGAAGTGCGCAGGAAAGGGTCGACCAGGATGCCGTTTTCCACCGACAGTCCGGCCGCCTGCGCCAGCGCGGTGCGCGGCTTGACGCCGACGCCGACCAGCACCACGTCGGCGGCAATCGTGCTGCCGTCGGCCAGGGACAGCGTCTTTCCGTCGAATGACTGGACGCCGGCCTCCAGATGGAATTGCACGCCCTGGTCCCGATGTCGCTGGAGCAGGTTACGGGCCAGCTCCTCGCCGACGATGCGCGACAGCGGCAGGGCCTCGGGCGCGATCACGTGCACCTCCAGCCCGCGCGAACGCAGCGCGCCGGCGGCTTCCAGCCCGATGAAACCGGCGCCGACGAGGGCAACCGAGCGGGCGTGTTCGATGCCGGCCAGCAGCGCGCGCGAGTCGGCCTGCGAGCGCAGCGAATAGACGTTGGTCCCGTCGAAGCCGGGCAGCGGCAGCCGATTGGGCTCCGAGCCGGTGGCCAGCAGCAAGGCGTCGTAATCGAAATGCTCACCGCTGGCGGTGGTCACCCGCCGCGCGGCCGGATCGATGGCCGTCACCCTGCAATTCAGGCGCAGATCGATGCGTTGTTCGGAATAGAACTCGGGCGCCTGCAGCGGAATCCACTCTTCGTCGGCGGTGCCGGCAAGATAGTCTTTCGACAGGTTGGGCCGATCGCAGGGCGGATCGCCGTCGGCGCTGAGCACGGTGATGCTGTCCGCGAAGCCGCGTTCGCGCAGCCGCTGGACGCAGGCGAAGCCGGCCGCACCGCCGCCGATGACGAGCACGCGGTCCGGAACCGATGCGACCGGAGCCGGAGTCGGAGCCGGCAACGGATCCTGGGCGCCGCGCACGAAGGCCCTGTCGCCCTCGATCTCGACTTTCCAGCAGGCCAGCGGCGCGAACGCCGGGGCCTTCAGCGCCTGGCCGGTGCGCAGGCTAAAGCAGGCGTGATGCCAGGGGCAGCGAATTTCATCGCCGACCCGCAGTCCTTCGGCCAGGGGGCCGCCGTAGTGGGTGCAACTGCCCGAAACCGCATGCAATCGACCGTCCACGCGCGCCAGCAGGACGGCCGCGTCGCCGACATGGCCGCGCACGACGCCGGTCTCGGGAATGTCGGTCAAGGCAATGCCTTGGCTGAAATCAGTATCGGTAAGTGCGGACACGGGGCCCTCCGGATGCGATGTCGAAGTTCGAGGATGCACACGACAGGGATGCACTCGACGTGAAAACGGTTCCCCGGAAGGATTTTTCGAGACGGGAACCTTTTTTGCGCGGGATGCATCCGCCGCAGTGAGACCAAGAAAGGACGCCACGATGCTCGAACAAGCTCTGCACTGCGTGACCCCGATCGCCCGCGCCGCTTTCGAAGATACCGGGAGCGGTCCGGAATCGCGTCCCAGCCGCGCCGAGGCCGAGGCGGCGGTGCGCACCCTGATCCGCTGGGCCGGCGACAACCCGGCGCGCGAGGGCTTGCGCGACACCCCGGCGCGGGTGGCGCGCGCGTACGAAGAGTGGTTCGGCGGCTACGCCATGGACCCGGTGAAGATCCTCGGCCGCCGCTTCGAGCGCTCCGGCTACGACGACATCGTGCTGCTGCGCGACATCCCGCTGCGCTCGACCTGCGAGCACCACATGGCGCCGATCACCGGCTCCGTCCACGTCGCCTACCTGCCGGGCGAGGAGGTGGTGGGCCTGTCCAAGCTGGCGCGGCTGGTGGACGCCTTCGGTCGCCGCCTGCAGATCCAGGAGCGGCTGACGGTGGAGATCGCCGACGCCCTGCAGCGCGAGCTGCAGCCGCGCGGCGTGGCGGTGGTGGTGCGCGCCAGCCACGGCTGCATGACCAGCCGCGGAGTGAACATGCACGGCGGGGCGATGGTCACCCGCCGCCTGCTCGGCGCCTTCGGAACCGAGCCGTACCGCAGCGATATCCTCGAGCTTCTGGCGGACGATCGAGGCCCACGATGAACGGCAAGAGTGCAAGCGCCGCGGTGGACTACGCCGCACTGGACGACGCGGCGCTGGTGGCGCGGGTGCTGGCCGGCGACCGCGAGGGCTTCCGCCAGATCACCCAGCGCTGCAACCAGCGCCTTTACCGGGTGGTGCGCGGCGTGCTGCGCGACGAGGCGGACATCGAGGACGTGCTGCAGGAAGCCTACGTGCACGGCTACCAACACCTGGCGCGCTTCCGCGGCGAGGCCTCGCTGGCGACCTGGCTGGGGCGGATCGCCCTCAACGAGGCCTACGGTCGCCTGCGCCGTCGGCGCGCGACCGTGGATATCGACGACATGGACCTGACGGAGGACGTCGTGAGCAACGTGGTGGCATTCCCCGGCCCGGGCGCTGGCGAGGATCCGCTGGCGAGCGCCGAACGCAGTCAGCTCCGCCGCCTGCTGGAACGTGCGATCGATGCCTTGCCCGAAGGCTTCCGCCTGGTCTACCTGCTGCGCGAGGTCGAAGGCTGCTCGGTCGAAGAGACCGCGCGCACCCTGTCGCTGCGCGAGGAAACCGTGAAGACCCGCCTGCACCGCGCGCGCAAACAGCTGCGCGCAGCGCTGGCCGAGCAAATCTGCGCGGCCAGCGGTGACGCCTTCAGCTTCATGGGCGAGCGCTGCGCGCGAATCACCGCCGAGGTGATGGCGCGCATCGGCCGCCTGCCGTGAGTTGTTCCTGATCGACCGACAAGGGGGTGTTCGATGTTGCTGTACGCGCTACTGGTGTTCCTGGTGGGAGCCTGTGGCGGGCTGGTGCTGGCCTCGTTCGTGCTGCGCGGGCGTTTCGCGCCGTGGGCGGTGTCGCTGCTGCATGCCATGTTGGGCGCGACCGGCCTGGTGCTGCTGGCCGTCGCGGTGCTGATTGATAACCTCGGCGCGCTGCCGCTGGTGGCGCTGGGCCTGTTCCTGATCACCGCGATGCTCGGTTTCTTCCTTGCTTCCTTGCACTTCGACCAGAAGGTGGCTATGAAGAAGTGCGTTCTGGCCCACGCCAGCTTTGCGGTGACCAGCGTGGTCGTGCTCCTGATTGCGGTGCTATGGCAATGAAGCACCCGCTGCATCCGGCGTTGGTGCATTTCCCGATCGCTTGCTGGGTGCTGGCGTCGCTCGCGGATTTTGGCGGGCTGGGATGGCATCCGGAATGGCTGTGGCCCGTATCGGCGGGCCTGGCTGCACTGGGCTGCATCCTGGGCCTGCTGGCGGCAGGCGCCGGCATGCTCGAGCTGACGAAACTCGACGGCGAGCACCCGGCCGGCAGGACGGCAATGTGGCACATGACGCTGGCGCTGACGACCTGGTGCCTGTTTGCCGGAAGTCTTGTCGTGCGCATGCGCGGCGTTACGCCATTGCCCCCCGACGCGCTGGTGCTCGCGCTGGATGGCGCAGGCTTGGTCGGCGTACTTGCAACCGGTTGGCTGGGCGGCACGCTGGTCTATGTGCATGGCGTCGGGGTGGGCAGGCGCGAAGGCTAGCGATCTGGTCCTCGGGCACGATCCGACGCGAAGAAACGCAATCCCCAGGGGCCTGACTTGGCCCTGGTGCGTCCGTTCGAACTTTGAAAGCAGGCTACCGGTCGATGCGAGTGCGTTTGCTCTTCAGTTGCCCTTGCAGCTGCGTTTCCAGGGCGTGATCCAGCGCCGTTCGGTCATGCAGGGCACCGGCGGTGGCGGTGCGTTTCGCTGGCGCCGTGCTTCTTCCTGCGCACGCGCCGTTTCGGCGCGCGCGGACAGGACGGCGGACAGGCGGTCGCGGATCTGCGGCAGGGCGGCTTGCAGGGCGCGTTCGCCTTCGAGGATGGCGCGCTGTTTCTGGCTGAAATCGGTTGGGCCGATATCGTTGACCGCCGGCCGAATCACCACGTCGGCGCGTTGGAGTTCTTCGCTGGCCAGTCGCTGGCCCATGATGCGAATGCTCTGGTTGACGTTGCCGAGCAGACTGCGCGGGTCGTAGCCGTCACCGGTGGCCTTGCTGCCGATATCGACGGCGATCACGAAGTCGGCACCCAGTTCGCGCGCGGCATCGACCGGCACCGGACTGACAACGCCGCCGTCGACGTAGTGCCAGCGTCCGATCGTCACCGCCTCGAACACGCCGGGTACGGAGCTGGATGCACGCACCGCCTGGCCGACGTTGCCGCGCCGGAATACCGTGCGCTGGCCGTCTTCAAGACGGGTGGCCACGGCGGCGAACGGAACGGGGAGGCGCTCGATGGGTCGGTGGTCGACTTGCGCATTGACATAGTCCTCCAGCTTCTGGCCCTTCACCAGCCCGCCCGAGAACAGGCTGACGTCGCGGATCTGCGCCTCGTCCAGCGCCACCGCGCGCTCCTGCAGCGCGTAGGCGTCCATCCCGCTGGCATAGAGCGCACCCACCACGCTTCCGGCGCTGGTGCCGGTCACGACCACCGGCTTGATGCCGTTGGCTTCCAGCATCTTGATCACGCCGATGTGGGCGAAGCCCTTGGCCGCGCCTCCGCCCAGCGCCAGCCCGATGCGGAGCGGCGGCAGCGTGGGGGTTGGAGCAGGCGCAGGCGCCGCCGCCTCCGGCGCTTTCGGCGACGAGGCGCAGGCGGCCAGCATGCCGGCCAGCAAGAAAACCCAAAGGTGGCGGAACGAACGCATGGTGATCTGGTGACCCGGAAGGCGTGACAGGCTAAGCCATGCAGTTGCAACGGAAGCGGAACGATGCACACGAAAAGACCGGCCGCTTTCGCGGCCGGCCTGCAAGCAAACCACCGGGTGCCGGCTTCAGTTGCGGAACCGATCCGGGAACGCGGCAACCAAGCCATCGCTGAGCTGGTCGGCCAGCATCATCATGTGCGCCTCGGCCTTGCCGTAGGCGCTGATGCCTTCGGCGAAGTTCCCCTGCAGCAGGGCGGTGGCGTACACCAGCGTGGTGTCGATATGGCCCTTGAGCATGTCGCGCACCGAGGCCTGCGGCCAGTTCGGGTTGGCCTTGGCGAGGAAATCGGCGATTTCCTGCGCGTTGGCGTAGGCGGCGGCCACCGAGGCGTCCAGCGCCGCCTTGTCGCCGGCCTTGGCGTCCTTGACCACCGCCACCGCGCCGGTGATGTGGGCCTGCAGCAGGCGGGTGAGCTCGTTGCCGGCGGCCTCGCCGTAGAACGGCTTGATGGCATTGCCGATGTCGACCTAGTTCTGCATCAGGCGGGCGGCGGTGGCGTCGAAGGCCGGCGCTTCGGTGGCGTAGGCGGTCACGGCGGCGTAGGTCCATTCCATGTGCTGTGCCCACAGCGCGCGCATGGCGTCGTGCAGGGCGTTGGCGCTGGCGCTGCGCAGGGCGGGCGCATGCTGGGCGTGGGCGGTGTGGGCGCGTCGTGGGCCAGCGCAGGGATGGTGGCGAACGCGAGCCCCGACAGCAGGGCGAGCGCGGCAGCCTTGGCAAGTGTGTGCGTGCGGGCGTGGCTGTTCATGGTCGTTGTCCCTTCGGATTGGATGGAAGGCGCGGCGAAACCGGCCTTGCCAAGGCAGAAGCGGGGATGCGGAAAAGGTTCCCGGGCTCAGGGCCCGTCCGCCGGCGGCGGCACATCGTCGCCGCGGCGGGGCCGGAACGGCAGCACCTTGGCGCGTTCTTCCCGAGGTCCGTCATCACGCTGCCAAAGCACGGGCACGTCATCCGGCGCCCGGGTTTCGTAGGTATCGAATCCGTCCTGCACACGCCGTTGCTCCACTTCCTCCTCGAGTTCCCAGCTGTATTTCCTGCGTTCGGGCATGGGGTCGCTGCGGCGGAACAGGAAGGCGGCCAGGATTCCCGCAAGCGCGCCGCCCAGGTGCGATTCCCAGGACACCCCGGCCTCGCGCGGAAACACCGTCAGCAGCATGCCGCCGTAAAGGAAGAACGCGATCATTCCCGCCGCGATGGACGCGCGGTCGCGGCGCAGCAGGCCGAGCGCGAAGACCAGGAACATCAGTCCGTGGCCGATCCCGCTGGCGCCCAGGTGGTGGGATCCGGGCTCGCCCAGCAGCCACGCGCCCAGCCCCGAGCCCAGCCACAGCAGCGGCAGGGCGCGCAGCGCGGCGCGCGGATAGGCCATGCCCGCCAGCGTTCCAAGCAGCAACAACGCGCCGCTGTTGGCGAGGATGTGCTGGACGGAGCCATGCAGAAGCGGCGCGGTCAGAAGGCCGAGCAGGCCTTCCGTGCTGCCCGGCGTGACGGTGAGCGAGCGCCAATCGAACGTTTGCTGGAGCCCGAAGCACACCCACAGCAGCAGCACGAAACCCGCGCTGGAGGCCAGCGCACGGCGCAGCCGCATGCGGTCAAGCTGTCGCTGGGCCTCGCGGGAAGGAAGTTCCTGCATCGTTCCAAGGTAGGGGGATGGGGGCCGAATGCAAGCCTTGGCAGGCTGTTTCAAGGTCTTGTTCGGCACGATTCACGGCCCACGAGCACATGTTTGCCTCGTTCATGGCGTGGTGGACACGCTCCCGGGCACAGGTGGAATGCCGCCTTGCAAGACCGGTAGCGAAGCGCTGGTCAAGACCGCAATGCTTGTCCGGCGCCGTCATCCTCGGCAGGATTCGATTACCGGCATGGCTTTGCCTCTTCTTCGGAAACGATTAGCGATGACACCTGACGCAGGCACGGGGACGCGCACGCCCCCACCGTTTCAGGCCGCCCTCCAGACACTGGTCGAAGCCCCGAAGTTCAAGGGAACGATCACCACACTGATCGTCATCAGCGCGATCCTGCTCGGCGTCGAAACGATCGACGCCCTGCCCCCGACATGGCTGGGCGCGATCCGGACCGCCAATCGGATCATCGTCTGGGTGTTCGTGGTGGAACTGGCGCTGCGCATCGCCGCGCACCGGCTGGCCTTCTTCCGCGGCGGCTGGAACTGGTTCGACTTCATCGTGGTCGGCCTGACCGTCCTGCCCACCCAGGGCCCGCTGCAGGTGCTGCGCGCGCTGCGCGTCATGCGCGTCAGCCGGCTGCTGTCCAGCGTGCCGTCGCTGCGGCGCGTGGTGGAAGGGTTCCTGCGCGCCATTCCCGGCCTGGGCTCGGTGACGGTGCTGCTGCTGCTGATCCTGTACATCAGCGCGGTGATGGGCACGCACCTGTTCGGCGAGGTCTCGCCCGAGCGTTTCGGCAGCATCGGCGCCAGCCTGTTGACCCTGTTCCAGGTGATGACGCTGGAAAACTGGCCGGACGTCGCGGAGCCGCTGGAGGCGGCAAACTCCTACGCCTGGGTCTATTTCGTCGTCTTCATCCTCCTGACCTCGTTCATGATGCTCAACCTGTTCGTCGGCGTGCTGGTCAACGGCCTGGAGACGAACATCACCAGCGAGACCGAAGCCGGCATCGAGGCCAACAGGGAGCAGATCGAAGAAGTCCGCACCGAGATTGCCCGGCTGCGCGACGAAATCGCCGGCCTGCGCACGGATCTGATCGGCGCTCTGGCGACGCACCGGTCTGGATCGGAGTGAGTCCGGGCAGCCAGGACAGCTATCTGTCGGCTTCCCGCCGCGCCGGCTGCAGCAGGCTGAGTGCGATCGTGGCACCGATGATCAGGGCCACCGCGCCCAGCGCAACCAGGATCGGGATCTTGTAGAGGTCGATCAGCAGCATCTTCGCCCCGATGAACGCCAGCACCAGCGCCAGCCCGTAGGGCAACAGGTGGAAACGCTCGGCCATGCCCTGCAGCAGGAAGAACATCGCCCGCAGGCCCAGCACCGCGAACACGTTGGAGGTCAGCACGACGAACGGATCGGTGGTGATGGCGAAGATCGCCGGGATCGAATCCACCGCGAAGATCACGTCGATGATGCCGAGCATCACCACGACGATGAACAGCGGCGTGAACTTGCGCCGACTGCCGCTGCCGACCCACAGCGCGCTCCCCACATAGCGGCGCAGGAAAGGCACGTGCGCGGTCAGCCAGCGCAACACCGGATTGTCGTCGAGGTTCGGCTCCTCGCCGGCCGACCGCCACATCTTGATGCCGCTCAGCAGCAGGAACGCGCCGAACAGGTAGAGGATCCAGTGGAACTTCGCCAGCAGCAGGGCGCCGGCGAAGATCAGCAGCGCACGCAGCGCGAGGGCGCCGAGGATGCCGATCACCAGCGCGCGCTGGCGCTGTGCCTCGGGCACCGCGAAATAGCCGAACAGCATCAGGAACACGAAGATGTTGTCGACCGCCAGCGCCTTCTCGACCAGGTAGCCGGTCAGGAACTCCATGCCGATTTCATTGCCGGCCTCGGCACCGAAGCGCTGGCCGGTGTGCCACCACAGCCAGGCATTGAAGGTCAGCGCCAGCGCGACCCAGCCCAGGCTCCACCATGCCGCTTCCTTGAAGCCGACCTTGTGCGGGCCGCCGTGGCGCATCAGCACCAGATCGGCCAGCAGCGCGAGGATCACCACGCCCGCGAAAACCAGCCACAGTGAAGGGGTTCCGATCGTTTCCAAGCTGCGCTCTCCATTCGAGCGACGGAGGCGTTCATGCAGGACGCATGAAGGGAAGCGCGCTTCGCCAGTCGGCGAAGGTCTCACCCGCAGGCGGTCGGCCTGCCGCAGCGCCGGGGCCGGTGGCCCGTGATGACGACGCCTGCGCGTGGGGTTACTCCCCTTCTTGGGCGACAATACACGAATATTCCGCGAAAAAGATGAACGCCGCGATGGCCGCCCCCCTGCCGCAAGTCCACCTGAAAAACGCCTGGAATTCCACCCACCCGTGGATCTTCCAGCGCCTGGTAGAAAAGCCCGCGCAGCGGCCCAAGCCCGGCAGCATCGTCGATGTGGTCGGCGTCGATGGGGTCTGGATCGGCCGAGGCTTCTACAACGGCCATTCGCGGATCGCCCTGCGGATGCTGGAGCGCGACCCCGACGTGGCGGTGGATGCCGACTGGTTCGTGCGCAAGATCGGCGAGGCGGTGCGCCTGCGCCGCGAGATCCTCAAGCTGGATGAAGTCAGCAACGCCTGGCGGGTGGTCCACAGCGAGGGCGACGGCATCAGCGGGCTGGTGGTGGACCGCTACGACGACCTGCTGGTGGTCGAGTTCTTCAGCGCCGGCGCCTGGCGCCACCGCAGCAGCATCTTCGATGCGCTGCGCGCGCACTTCCCCGGCTACCGCTTCCACAGCTTCGCCGACGAGCACGTGCAGAAGCAGGAAAGCTTCGACTACAAGGACACCCAGGGCACCGAGCCGGCCATCGTCACCGAATACGGCGTGAAGTTCCGCGCCGATCCGGCCGGCGCGCACAAGACCGGCTTCTTCGCCGACCAGCGCGAAAACCGCCAGTGGCTTTCGCTGCAATGCGAAGGCAAGCGCGTGCTCGACCTGTGCTGCAATACCGGCGGCTTCGGCGTGTATGCGGCGGCGCGCGGCGCCAGCGAAGTGGTGGGCATCGACATCGATCCGGCGGTGATCGAGATCGCCAGGCAGAATGCGTATCTGAATCACGTCAAGCCGCGCTTCGTGCAGGCCGACATCTTCCCGTGGCTGCGCGACGCCGCGGCGGCCGGCGAACGGTTCGACGTGGTCATCCTCGACCCAGCCAAGATGACCCGCGACCGCGAGCAGGTCATCAACGCGCTGAAGAAATACCTCGACATGAACAAGCTGGCGCTGGGTGTGGTCAAGCCGGGCGGGCTGTTCGCGACGTTCAGCTGCACCGGTCTGGTCAGCGAGGAACAGTTCCTCGACATGCTGCGTCGCGCCGCGTTCTACGCCGGCCGCACCGTGCAGGTGCTCAAAGTGGCCGGCGCCGGCCCGGACCACCCGTGGCTGGCGCAGGTGCCGGAATCGCGCTACCTGAAGGCGGTGTTCTGCCGCGTGCTGGATTGAGGAGCGCGCGGCAAGCGCGGTTCCTGCTCTCTCGAAGCGAAAGGCGATACCCATGAACCACGACGACCATTACCACCACCACGAGCCCCACCGCAGCCAGAACAGCGGCTGGCTGCGCGCTGCGGTGCTGGGCGCCAACGATGGCCTGATTTCCACCAGCAGCCTGATGCTGGGCATGGCGGCGGCCCAGACGCACTCTTCCACCATCCTGCTCAGCGGACTGGCCGGGCTGGTGGCCGGCGCGCTGTCGATGGCGGCGGGCGAATACGTGTCGGTCAGTTCCCAGGTCGATGCCGAACATGCGGACATGCGGATCGAATCGCGCGCGCTGCGGGAACATCCGGACCTGGAGCTGAAGGAACTGACCAACATCTACGTTCAGCGCGGGTTGACCGCGGAACTGGCGCACGAGGTGGCGGTGCAGCTCACCGCGCACGACGACCTGGGCGCGCATCTGCGCGACGAGGTCGGGATCCACGACAACCATCGCGCGCGGCCGGTGCAGGCGGCGCTGGCTTCTGCCGCCGCCTTCACGGTAGGCGCGTTGCCGCCGGTTCTGCTGGGCTGGCTGTGGCGCGGGCCCGGCATGGCCACGACGATGGTGACCAGTTCCCTGGTGTTGCTTGCGGTGCTGGGTTATGTCGCCGAGCGCGTGGCCGGCGGCGGTGGCTGGAAGGGCGCCGCGCGCGTGCTGCTTTGGGGAACGCTGGCGCAGGCGGGCACCGCCCTGATCGGCTGGCTGTTCCGGGTGTCGGTGGTTTAGGGCGCCGCAGGCCCAATCCACCGTGCGCCCGTCGCGGGATTTGCGACGCGCGCGGCTACACTGGCGCAATGGAGACGCAAACCCTCTTGCTGCTGTTGCTGCTGTTGCTGCTGGCTGCCGTCGTGGCAGTGTTGATGCTGCTGTTGCTGCGCAAGCCGGACCGCCGCGCAGAGGAAGCGCTCCGAGAGGAGCGCGACCGGCTGGCGATGGCGCTGGAGAGCGAACGCAGCGAACGCCAGATGGCCGTGGCCGAGGCGGCGCGCTTGGAAGAGCGGGTCGTGGCATTGGAGAAGGCTGCGCAGGAATTAGCCACGATTCGCATGTCCCTTCAGGAGAGCCAAAGCGCTGCCGCTGGATTGCAGGCTGATCTTGCGGTGCAAGCAAAAGCGCGAGAACAGGCCGAACAACGCTGCCGGGAAGCAGAAGACCAGCGCGATGCGTTGGCCAAATTGCTGGAACAGCTGCGGGACGAACGCGCCAATCTTGCCGCCAACTTGAGCCACAGTGAACGCAGCAAAGCGGAGATGCGGCAATTTCTTGAGAATGCCCGGACACAGCTTGCTGGCGCGTTTGCGGAACTGGCGGGCAAGGCGTTTGACGAACGCACGCAGCAGGCGGCGCTGCAGTCGAAAAACAGCATGGAATTGCTGCTGAAGCCGTTTGCGGAAACGCTGGCGGAATTCCGGCAGCGGGTGGATGTCCTGCACAAGGAGGAGTCCGTAGAACGAGCGACTCTCGTCGGCAAGATCGATGAGCTCAAGACGCTCAACCAAAACATGGCGCAGAGCGCGAATGAATTAACAACGGCTTTGCGTGGCAATGCAAAGGTGCGCGGCGACTGGGGCGAGCTGATGCTGGAAAACGTGCTGCAAGGCTCCGGACTGGTCGAAGGCGAGCATTATCAACGACAACAGACGGGAACGACTGACGAAGGCGAGCGCCAGCGCCCCGATATCGTGATCAACCTGCCGGACGAGCGCCGAATCGTGGTTGACAGCAAGGTCAACCTGATTGCCTGGCAGGAAGCGATGAACGCCGAGACTCCTGAAGCCCAGCAGGATGCGCTGCGCCGCCATGCAGTCGGTTTGCGCCAGCACGTCAAGGATCTGGGCGGCAAGAACTATCCCAAGACGATTGGTGAAAACGCACTGGAAATCACCATCGCCTTCGTTCCGATCGAAGGGGCCCTGTCGGCTGCACTCGGGTTCGATGCTTCCCTGCAAACCTACGCATTCGAACAGAAAATCGTATTTGCTTCGCCGAACACCCTGATGGCGCTGCTGCGGGTGGTCGAACGGCTGTGGACCCGAGACAAGATCCAGCGCGAGGCGTCGGAAATCGCCAAAACCGGCGGGCTGGTGCTGGATGCGTTAATCAACTTCAAGGAGGATTTTGATCGGGTTGGCCGCCAGCTGGATGACGCGCGGACGGCTTTCAATGACGCCCGTGGCAAACTGAGTGAGTCCAACCGGGCACTTTTTCCACGTGCGCGCCGTCTGGTCGAGCTGGGAGCAAGGGGCAAGAAAGCGCTTCCCGCCGAGTTGCAGCCGGATCAAGACGAGTTCCCCAGCGCATCTTGAAACCGGGCGTAGGTGTTCGCGCTATCCGCCAGGATTGGCGCACGGCGGGACGTTGCCAGCGGCACTCGCATGAACGGGGCACAATGCCTTGGAAGAATGGGAGGTCCGCGATGCCTGTCGCCAACTTCGAAACCCACCATGTGGACAACCAGCCACCGCTCCTTCCGGAATGCAACCTCTGGGCGGACGATACTGGCCTGCGGGAAGCGCTGGTGCGCGAAGGCGGTCTGGCCTTCGCCGATCGACTGGACGATTACGGCGCGCTGGCCGGCGGTCGCCTGCTGCGGCTGTGCGACGACGCCCACCGCGATCGGCCGCGCCTCGTTGCCTATGACGCCTATGGCCGCCGGCAGGATCGGGTCGAATTCAATGCCGCCTATCACGAGGTCATGGGCAGCGCGATTGCGCACGGCGTGGCCGGGTTGTCGTGGGCCCAGCCGCAGCCTGGCGCGCACGTGGCGCGGGCGGCGCTGAGCTATCTGCACTATCAGGCCGAACCCGGCAGCAGTTGCCCGCTGACCATGACTCATGCCGCGGTGCCGGTGTTGCAGCGCGAGCCGGCGCTGCACGAATGGGCCGCGAAGGCCGCCGCGCCGCACTACGACGCGCGCTTCGTTCCGGCAGCGCAGAAGCAGGGCATCACCCTTGGCATGGGCATGACCGAGAAGCAGGGCGGCAGCGACGTGCGCAGCAACAGCACGCGCGCCACGTCGCTGGCGGCGGACGGCGAATACGCGCTGGTCGGGCACAAGTGGTTCTTCTCGGCGCCGATGTCGGATGGTTTTCTGGTGCTGGCGCAGGCGCCCGGCGGTTTGAGCTGTTTCCTGCTGCCGCGCTGGCGGCCGGATGGCAGCGTCAACGCGCTGCGCCTGCTGCGGCTGAAGGACAAGCAGGGCGACTGGTCGAACGCCTCGTCCGAAGTCGAATTCGAAAACGCGTGGGCCTGTCGGATTGGCGAAGAAGGTCGCGGCGTGGCCACCATTCTGGAAATGGTGATGTTCACCCGGCTGGATTGCATGCTGGGTTCGGCCGGCCTGATGCGGATGGCGCTGCGTCGCGTGCTGCACCACGTCAACCATCGCAGCGCGTTCGGCAAGCGCCTGGTCGAACAGCCGCTGATGCGCAACGTCGTGGCGGATCTCGTCCTGGAATCCGAGGCGGCGACCGCGCTGGCGCTGCGCGTGGCCGGGGCGGTCGATCGCGCGCCGCGCGACGCGCATTCGGCCGCGCTGGCGCGGGTGGCCACCGCGATCGGCAAATTCTGGGTGTGCAAGCGCGCTTCGCTGGTGGCCGCCGAAGCGCAGGAGTGTTTTGGCGGGATCGGCTACATCGAGGAATCGCTGATGCCAAGGCTGTTCCGGCAGTCGCCGCTCAATGCGATCTGGGAAGGCTGCAGCAATATCCAGTGCCTCGACGTGCTGCGCGCGCTGTCGCGCGAACCGGACACCGTGACGGCGCTGCGCGCCGAGCTGCAGGAAGCGCAAGGCCTGGACGCGCATTTCGATGCCGCGCTCGAAACCGGCATGACGATGCTGGAAGGCAGCGTGGAGCAGGCCGACGCGCGCCGCCTCGCCGAGCGCCTGGCCCTGCTGTTGCAAGGCGCCACCCTGCTCCGTGCCGACCATCCCCTGGCATCCGACTGGTGCGCCAGCCGTCTCGATCTTGCGCATGCGTCCACACTTGGCACGTTGGCGTCCGCGGCAACGATCGAAGCTGCGCTGGCGCGCGCAGGCACCTGACCTGCCGGCTCAGGGAATCCGCATCGTTCCTGTGTCCAGCCAGCGCTGGTGCCAGGACAGCGCTTCCGGCAGCAGGTGCGGGGTGTGTTTGCCGTAGCTGTCGCGGCAGGCGCGGTCGAAATAATCCTGCAGGGCATCGCGGTAGTCGGGATGGGCGCAGCGGGCAATCACTTCGCGCGCGCGCCGCTTGGGCGAGAGCCCGCGCAGGTCGGCCAGGCCCTGCTCGGTGACGATCACCGCCACGTCGTGTTCGGTGTGGTCGACGTGGCTGACCATCGGCACGATCGTGGAGATGCTGCCGCGCTTGGCGGTGGATGCGCTGAGGAAGATCGACAGGAAGCCGTTGCGGGCGAAATCGCCGGAACCGCCGATGCCGTTCATGATCGACGAGCCCATCACGTGGGTGGAGTTGATGTTGCCGTAGAGATCGGCTTCGAGCATCCCGTTCATGCCGATGCAGCCCAGCCGGCGCACCAGTTCCGGATGGTTGGAGATTTCCTGCGTGCGCAGAATGATCCGCGAGCGATAGAAGTCGAGGTTGCGGCGGAACTCTTCGTTGGCTTCCTGGCTCAGCGCGAATCCGGTGCACGAGGCATAGCGCAGCACGCCGGATTCGAGCAGGTCCAGCATGCCGTCCTGGATCACCTCGGTGTAAGCCTCGAGGCCACGGAAACCGCTCTCGCCAAGCCCCGCCAGCACCGCATTGGGGATATTGCCCACGCCCGACTGCAGCGGCAGCAGATTGGCCGGCAGGCGGCCGCGCGCCACTTCGTGCCTGAGGAAATCGATCAGGTGGCCGGCGATGCGCCGGCTGTCGGCGTCGGGCGGATTGAACGGGCTGTTGCGGTCGGGCGCGTCGGTCAGCACCACCGCGGCGATCTTGTCCGGGTCGCAGCGCAGCGTGGTCTGGCCGATGCGGTCGTCGCCATGCCGCATCGGAATGGGCTGTCGATGCGGCGGCAGCGCGGTGCCGTAGTAGATGTCGTGCATGCCCAGCATGTCGGGCGTCTGCCACGCGTTCACCTCGATGATGACTTTCTTCGCCAGGTCCAGCCAGGTCTTGTTGTTGCCGACCGAAGTGGTGGGCACCAGCGAGCCGTCTTCGAGGATCGCCGCCACTTCCACCACCGCGGTGTCGATCTGGTTGTAGAAGCCGAACCAGACGTGCTGGGCCACGTGCGAGAGATGGATGTCCAGATAATCCAGCCTGCCGGCGTTGATCTGCCTGCGCGCGTTGGGGTCGCTCTGGAACGGCATCCGCATCGCCAGCCCGTCCACCTGCGCCAGCGCGCCGTCCAGCTCCGGCGCGGTGGACGCGCCGGTGAGCAGCTGGATGCGGAACGCTTCGCCGCGCGCGTGCGCCTGGGCGATGTGGGCGGCCAGCGCCTGCGGCACCGCCTTCGGGTAGCCGGAGCCGGTGAAGCCGCTCATCGCCACGGTTTCGCCAGGCTGGATCAAGGCTGCCGCCGGCGCGGCGTCCAGCACGCGCCGACGCAGGAAAGCCGGTTGGATTCGATCGTTGTTCATGCCACCACGCGCCGTTGCGGCTGGAATTGCTATTGTCCACCCCGGGCGCGGTTGCGCGCGTGCCTCGATCGCCTTTCAACGTTTTCCGGAGTCACCATGTCCGACGAGATCCGCCACGACATCACCCGCGCGCAGGCAGAAGATGCCGTGCGTACCCTGTTGCGCTGGGCCGGCGACGATCCGGCGCGGGAAGGCCTGCTGGACACCCCGCGCCGCGTGGTCGATGCCTACGGCGAGTGGTTCGCCGGCTACCAGCTCGACCCGGACGACTACCTGCGGCGGACCTTCGAGCACGTCGGCGGCTACGACGGCATGGTGGTGCTGCGCGACATCCAGTTTGAAAGCCACTGCGAGCACCACATGGCGCCGATCATCGGCAGGGTTCACATCGGCTACCTGCCCAACGGCAAGGTGGTCGGGATCAGCAAGCTGGCGCGGGTGGTCGAGGCCTACGCGCGGCGCTTCCAGGTGCAGGAGAAGATGACCGCGCAGATCGCCGATTGCATCCAGCGCGCGCTGCAGCCGCTGGGGGTGGGCGTGGTGGCGATCGGTTCGCACGAGTGCATGACCACCCGCGGCATCCACAAGCGCGGCGTCGGCATGGTGACCTCGCGCATGCTCGGCAGCTTCCAGGAGGATGCGCGCACCCGCACCGAATTCCTGCAGTTCATCGCGGTCGAGTCCGGCCGCGTCGGCTGAGCGGCGGCGGCAACCGGCGCGATCGCGATCATGTTCAACCCGTCCCTGCGCTGTACCGCTTTTTCCGGCGTCACCCGCATCGCCAGCGGCGAGTTGCGGCATGTGGCGATGAAGGCCAAGCAGGCGCATGACGCCCATCCGGGGCGGCCGCTGCGGGTGTTCGGGGACGCCGGTGCGGCCTTGATCGAACTGCCGCTGGATCTGCCGGCGGCCGATCTGCTGCGCTTGATCGAACAGTCCGAACCGTCGGCGGAGGGCGTGGCCGCGGCGCGGCCCAGGCGCCGTCCGGGCCGCCCGCGGCTGGGCGTGGTGCCGCGCGAGGTGACCCTGCTGCCGCAGCACTGGGACTGGCTGTCGGTACAGCCCGGCGGCGCCTCGCTGGCGCTGCGGCGCCTGATCGACGCGGCGCGCCTTGCCGACCCATCGCTGGATCGAAGGCACGCGGCGCAGGAGGCCACCTATCGCTTCCTCGACACCCTGTCCGACTGCGGGCCGGCATTCGGGGACATCGCCCGCGCCCTCTACGCCGGCGAAGCCGGTCGCTTCGAAAGCCTGCTGCTGCGGTGGCCGGAAGACGTGCGCGAACACGCCCTCTGGCTGGCGACGGATGCGTTTGCGGCGTGAGCCGGCAATCTATCCGCAGCTGATCCGCGCGATCTTCCCGCCCGCGTCCTTGACGACGTTCAGGCGGTCGAAGCGGTAGTCCATGGTGACGGGATCGTTCTGGCCGTAGGCGCGGACGCTGGCGGCGCCAGCCTTGATCCGGGCCGCTTCGACATTGGCGGGCGTGGCCGGCTGGCCGATCAGGCTGCTGGCGGCGTCGGCGTTGCAGGCCTGCCGCTCGGGTGAGACGGCCGGCGAATCCGCCGCAGGCTGCCCGGCGCAGGCCGACAGCAGGAGGATCGGGAGGCACAGCGACAGGGCGCGCACGGACATCTCCTGAGTGGGGTGTCCCATCCTGCCGGCGCCAACGTGAACCGCGCTTGCATGGCTTTCGGCAGAGGGGCGCCGGATGGGCTGCGGTTAGGATGGAGGCCTGAGTCTGACCTGGAGCCGTCCATGATTCGCCAATGCCTGCTGCCCCTTGCCCTGCCGCTGCTGATGGCCGGCAGCGTCGGTGCCCATGCCCAGCATGCGTCCAGCGGCATCCAGCCGCCGCAGGACACCCCCTATCCGGGCACGATCCGGCTCGAAGTCGATGCCACCAACCTCAACCAGCGCATCTTCAAGATTCGCGAGACGATCCCGGCCCAGCCCGGCGAGCTGACCCTGCTGTATCCGATGTGGATCCCCGGCGGGCACACGCCGCGCGGCGCGATCGACAAGGTCGCCGGCATCACCTTCCATGCCAACGGCCAGCGCCTGACCTGGAAGCGCGATCCGCTGGACGTGTCCGCCTTCCACGTCACGGTGCCGGAAGGCGCCACCGAGGTCGTGGTCGAATTCGATTTCCTCACCCCGACCGCGCCGGGCCAGGGCCGCGTGGTGATGACGCCGAACATGCTCAACCTGCAGTTCATCTCGACCGCGCTGTATCCGGCGGGGCATTACATGCACCGGATCATGTTCGACACCCGCGTGACCTATCCGGCCGGCTGGACCGCGTTCACCGCGCTCAGTGAAGAAGGCCGCAGCGGCAACACGGTCAATTACGAAGACGTGCCGTTCGACATCCTGGCCGATTCGCCGGTATATGCCGGACGCTACACCCGCCAGATCGACCTGACCCCGGCCGGCAGCCAGCGCCCGGTGCGGCTGGGCGTCGTGGCCGACGCGGCCAAGTATCTGGAAGCCAAGCCGGAGCAGGTCAAGGTCCACAAGGTCATGGTCGAGCAGGCGTTCAGGCTGTTCGGCGCCCAGCACTTCGACCACTACCAGTTCCTGTTCTCGCTGTCCGACCAGATGGGCGGCAACGGGCTGGAACACCAGCGCTCCAGCGAGAACGGCGTCGGCACCGGCTACTTCACCGACTGGAAGGAAAAGATCGGTTTCACCGACCTGCTGGCGCACGAATTCACCCACAGCTGGAACGGCAAGTACCGCCGTCCGGCCGACCTGTGGACGCCGAACTTCAACGTGCCGATGCAGGACAGCCTGCTGTGGGTGTACGAGGGCCAGACCCAGTACTGGGGCAACGTGCTGGCCGCGCGCAGCGGCATGCGCCCGCTGCCGGCCTCGCTCGACGCGCTGGCGCTGGTGGCGGCGACCTATGCCGAAAACCGTCCGGGCCTGGACTGGCGCAGCATCCAGGACACCACCAACGATCCGATCATCGCCAGCCGCGCCCCGCGCGCCTACCGCAACTACCAGATGAGCGAGGACTACTACTCCGGCGGCCAGATGATCTGGCTGGAAGCCGACGCCCTGATTCGCGCCGGCACCGGCAACCGGAAGTCGCTGGACGACTTCGCGCGCGCCTTCTTCGGCGACAACGACGGCGAATGGAAGGTGCAAGCCACCTACACCTTCGACGACGTGGTCGCGACCCTCAACGGCATCTATCCGCACGACTGGGCAAGCTTCCTGCGCGAACGGCTCGACGGCCGCAAGGGCCTGACCGGCGGCATCGAGGCGGCCGGCTGGCGGCTGGTGTTCAAGGACACGCCCAGCCCCTATGCCAAGGGCAGCGCCAGCCCGCGCTGGGGCGGCGCCGATTTCGTCTATTCGCTGGGCCTGATGATCGGCAAGGACGGCAGCATCATGGACGTGCGCTGGGACAGCCCGGCCTTCAACGCCGGCCTCGGCAGCGGCACCAGCGTGATCGCCGTCAACGGCCAGGCCTATTCGCAGGAGGTGCTGGAAGATGCGGTCAAGGCGGCCAAGGGAACGACCGCGCCGATCGAGCTGCTGGTCAAGGAATTCGACCGCTACCGCACCGTGAGAATCGACTACCACGACGGCCTGCGCTACCCGCATCTGGAGCGCATCGAAGGCAGGCCCGACTATCTGACGCCGATCCTGACTGCGAGAAAATAAGCGCGACAACCGAGCGCAACGACGCCCGCGCAAGCGGGCGTTGCTGCCCGTGCCGGGCGAACAGGAACCCGGAGGCGGTGTCGCCGCAGTGTTCTACCGGGCAGGCGTTCCTGCGTATCATGCTCTGGACTGATTGAAAGCAGGCACGAATGACGCCGGATGCCGTACTTGTGCTGGAAGACAACAGCGCCGCGCAGAAGCGCGCCTGTCGGCTGCTGCGGGGTAGCATTGCAGGCGATCTGCGCATCGACGTCGCCGGCAGCCTCGGCGACGCCCGCCGGCTGGTCGAACGGGGGGCTGCCTATGGACTGGCATGGATCGATGTGCAGCTGCCCGATGGCAACGGCGTCGAATTCATCGGCTGGCTGCGCGTCGCCCGGCCCTTGCTGCCGGCGGTGATCGTGTCGAGCTGGGCGGAGGAGGGCACCATCCTGGCCGCGTTGCGCAACGGCGCGATCGGCTATCTGCTGAAGAGCGCCGAAGATGCGGAACTGGCCATGCAGTTGCGCTGCCTGCAGCGCGGCGGTGCGGCCATCGATCCGGTGATCGCCCGCCGCCTGCTGGCCTTGTTGCCGCAGGCGCAGCCGGCTCCGCCTGCGGACGAGGCGATCCACCTGTCCGCGCGTGAAACCGAGGTCCTGCAGATGGTGGCGCGCGGGCTGACCAATCGTGAGATCGCCAGCAGCACCGGCCTGTCGCGGCTCACCATCGAAACCCATACCCGGAACATCTACCGCAAGCTGGACGTGGGCTCGCGCACCGAAGCCGTGTTCGAGGCGCATTCGCTGGGCCTGTTGCATTGAGGCGATCGGTTGCCGCGCTGCTGTTCGTACTCGGCCTGCTGCTGTGCGGGCGCGCCGTTGCGCAGCCGGCGCCGCTGGTCATCACCCAGGCGGAGGCCGTGCGCGGCCAGTGGCACGACGCCGCCCCGCCCCGCGAGGGCTGGGCGCCGGTGACCCTGATGGACCTGTGGCAGGCGCGCTGGCCGGATCACGACGGCGTGGTCTGGTATCGCCTGCGCTGGCAGCAGGCCGATGCGCGACAGCCGGTTGGCCTGCTGCTGGAATACCTGAGCCTGGCCGGCGCGGTGTACGTCAACGGGCAGCTGGTGGCGCGCGACCGCTCGCTGGTGGAACCGCTGTCGCGGGCCTGGATCATGCCGCATTACGTCCTGTTGCCGGCATCCCTGCTCCAGCCCGGTGAAAACCATCTGCTGGTGCGCGTCTCCGGCCGGGCCGCCTACCAGCCCGGGCTGGGCGCAGTGCGCGTGGGTGACCCGCTGCAGGTGGAGGCGCAATACCGCCGCGAACGCCTGCACCGCTTCGATCTGCAGATGCTGGACACCGCCATCGGCGCGGTGCTCACCGCGTTGTTCGGCATGTTCTGGCTGCTGCGACGCCAGGACACGGTGTACGGCTGGTATGCGCTCAACGGCCTGTTCGGGCTGCTGTATGGACTGAACTGGGTGCACGACAGTCCGTGGCCGTTTCCCACCACCGATGGCTGGCAGGCCTTCATCGGCGGCAGTTTCGTCGCCATGGTGTCCTGCTATCAGGTCTTCTTGCTGCGCTTCGCCGATCGCCGCTGGCCGCGCGCGGAGCGCGTCCTGCTGGCCATGGCCGGCCTGACTTTCGTGATGGCCCTGCTGTTCCCGGACTGGATGGGCCCGCATCGCAACCTCTACCTGTTGCCGATGATGGCGCTGTCGTATGCCGCCAGCGTGGGCTTCGTGCTCTGGGCGCTGCGTCGTGGTCGGCTCGACCAGAAAGTGCTGGGGCTGTGCATTTTCGTACCGTTGCTGACCGCGCTGCATGATGCCGGAGCCTATCTGGGTTACATCCACGCCAATGCCTTCATCGGTTCGTTCGGCTCGCCGCTGGTGCTGCTGGGCATGGGGTTCGTGCTCGCCCACCGCTTTGCCACCACCATGCGCCGGGTGGAAGGGTTCAACGCCGAATTGAAACAAGAAGTGCAGGCCGCCACCGCGCAGCTGGCCACGACCTTGAACCGGCAGCATGCGCTGGAGCTGGCGCACAGCCGCGCCGGCGAGCGCCTGCAGCTGGTGCGCGACCTGCACGACGGCTTCGGCGGCACCCTGGTCGGCACCATCGCGCGCCTGCAGCAGGCGCCGGAGGACACGCCAAAGGCGCAGATCATCGACGTGCTCAAGGAGATGCGCGACGACCTGCGGCTGGTGATCGACACCACCGCGCAGGAGCAGGCCGACCTGGCCGCGCTGATGGCACCGCTGCGGCATCGCACCAGCCGCCTGCTGGAAGCCGCCGACATCGACGCCCACTGGCGGATGGACGGGCTCGACGGCCTGCATCTGGAGCCGGCGCGCAGCCTCGACCTGCTGCGGCTGCTGCAGGAAGCGCTGACCAATGTGTTCAAGCACAGCCGCGCGCGGCGCGTCGACGTGCACATTGCGCGCGAAGGCGAGCGGTTGCGCCTGCACATTGCCGACGACGGAGTGGGCCTGCCGCTCGCCACCGACAACGTGTTGCGCCTCGGAGGCGGCGGCGCGGGCCTCGCCAGCATGCGACTGCGCGCGCAGCGGTTGGGCGGCGAACTGTACATCGAATCCGCCGCTCCCGGTACCCGCCTACTGCTGGACATGCCGCTGGCGGCGTAGGGCGGTGCGAGCGCGCCCTGCCGCCACGACCATTGCCAACCCCGGCCGGCTCCGCCTTTGCGGAAACGGCGGGGTTGTTCAGGCCGCCCATTACCTGATTTCGTGGATACCCAAACCGCAGCGTGGTGCATAGCGTGCTCCTATCCATCCACAAGGGGACACCGTCATGCGCCACCCATCCACATCACGTCAGTTGCAGCGCCGCCCGCTGGCGCTTGCATTCGCCCTGCTGCTCGGTGCGACCGCCCTGCCGGTCTGGGCAGCCGATCCGGGGTGCGTGAATCCGGACGGCAGCCCGAAAGCCGGCAGCACCGATGTCGGCACCGAGAACGGTCAGGAGAATGCGACCTGTGAAACCACGGCAACCGCGTTCGGATGGAGGAACAATGCCAGCGGAAGCTGGAGCAGCGCATTCGGCATGTTGAACGTCGCCTCGGGGATGGACAGCAACGCCTTTGGTTATCTCAACACGGCCAGCGGCAGGGCCAGCGATGCCTTCGGACGCGACAACACGGCCACCGGGATCGGCAGCGCGGCGTTCGGCCAGGGCAATCACGCCAGCGGCGATTTCACCAACGCCTTCGGGCGGGACAACACGGCTTCCGGGTACATAAGCGCGGCATTCGGCATGAGCAACCACGCCGGCGGCCAATACAGCAGCGCCTTCGGACTCTACAACACGGCCGACAGCTACGCCGGCACCGCGTTCGGATTCGAAAACATCGTAACCGCCCTCGGCCAGGGCGGCAGCGCGTTCGGTCTGCGCAACATGGTCGATGCGATCAATGCCTCCGCGGTCGGGTTTACCAATAGTGCCCTGGCGGATGCCAGCACTGCCTTCGGCTACCGGAACACGGTCGCCGCAGGCGCCTTCAACGGCGTTGCCGTGGGCAACGGCAATACCACCAGCGGCAGCTCGTCCAGCGCGATGGGCATGGAAAACACGGCTTCCGGCATGGACAGCAACGCGATCGGCCGCAGAAACGTCTCCAACGGAAGGGCCAGCAACGCATTCGGACTCCTGAATGTGTCCGGTGGCTACGCCAGCAGTGCGTTCGGCATCGCCAACATCGCCAGCGGTGATTACAGCAGCGCGTTTGGCTACAGAAATTCCGCCGTCGGCATTTTCAGCAATGCGTTTGGATACGGATCGGCGGCGCTGAACGTGGGCAGCACCGCCATCGGCTTCCAGGCCGTTGCCGACCGCGACTACAGCGTTTCCATCGGCAGCGCCGGCAGCGAGCGCCAGCTGATCCACGTCGCCGACGGCACCGAGGATTTCGATGCCGTGAACCTGCGCCAGCTCCAGTCCGCCATCGCCGACAGCGGCTGGAACCTGAGCGCAAACGGCGGTGCGGCAGAAGCGATCAGCAACGGTGAAACCGTCGATTTCGAGGCCGACGACCCCAACGGCAACCTCACCGTCACGCGCACCGGCAACACCATCACCTACGGCTTCAGCAACACCCCGACCTTCTTCGGGTTGACCGTGGGTGGCGGCGGCGGCAATTTCACCATCGTCAACAACACCATCATCAACATGGGCGGCAACGTGGTGGGTGGTGTGGCCGACGGCGTGGCGGCGAGCGACGCGGTGAACAAGGGCCAGCTGGACAGCGTTGCCACGGCGGCGACCAACGCCCAGACCACCGCCGATCAGGCGGTTGCGGATGCGGCCAATGCGCAGGCGACGGCGGACGGCGCGGCCACGGCGGCGGCGAATGCGCAGGCGACGGCGGATACCGCCCTGGCGAATGCCGCCACGGCGCAGGCGACGGCGGAGGCAGCGCAGGACACCGCCGACACCGCGCTCGCGAATGCCGCGACGGCGCAGACGACGGCGGACACCGCGCTGGCGGCGGCCGGCGCGGCGGTGGACAGCGCCAACGCCTACACCGACCAGCGCGAGACGGCGATCCGCAGCGACATGGCGGCAGGCGACGCGGCCACGCTGGCTTCGGCCAACGCCTACACCGACCAGCGCTTCGCGGCCTGGAACGACACCTTCAGCCAGTACCAGCAGCAGGTCGACCGGCGCTTTGCGCAGACCGACCAGCGGATCGACCGGATCGGGGCGATGGGCACGGCGATGACGCAGATGGCGGTGAATGCGGCAATGAGCAACAGCCGGCGCGGACGGATCGCGATTGGCGTCGGCGCGCAGGGTGGCCAGGGTGCGGTGTCGATCGGCTACGGTCGGCGCATCGGCGATCGTGGCTCGTTCTCGCTGGGCGCCAGCTTCGCCCACGGCGAGAGCAGCGTCGGTGGCGGTTTCGGCATCGACCTGTAAGCCTGGGAGCGGAAGTACGGCGCACGGCTGAAGGCATGGAGGTTCGATATTGTTGCAGGTGGGGGCTCAGCCGCGAATGATTCGCATCCGCAAGAAATGCGGTAAACTGCCCCACCCGCCTTCCGACTCGCCCGCATGGCCCTGCGCTGTTTTCGACACCTTGCACTGATTTTCCTGCTGGCCTGCAGCGGGTTGGCCACGGCCGCCGCGCCCGGAGCACAGGCGGAGGTTCGCCAGGCCTGGCAGCTGCTCGACTACATCGGCGTGGATTACGCCGGCGCTGTGCAGGGCGGCAAAGTGATCAGCGATGGCGAATATGCCGAAATGCGCGAGTTTTCCGCGACCACCCGCAGCCGCATCGCGGCGCTGCCCGAGAATGCGCAGCGGGCGAATCTGCTCGCGCAGGCCGAAGCTTTGATCGCGCTGGTGGAGCGCAAGGCCGGCGCGGGCGAGGTGGCCGACCGCGCGCATGCGCTGGCAGGGGCGCTGCTCGCCGCCTACGGTGTGGCCGCCGCGCCGCTCAAGACGCCGGATCTGGCTGTCGGAAAGAGGCTCTACGCACGTGACTGCGCCGCCTGCCACGGCGCGGCCGGACGCGCCGACGGGCCGCACGCGGCCGCGCTCGATCCTCCGCCGATCGCCTTCACCGACGCCGTGCGCGCCGCCCAGCGCAGCCCGCTGGCGCTGTACGAGGCCATCAGCCAGGGCGTGGCCGGCACCGCCATGCCGGGCTTCCCGCAGCTGTCCGAGGACGAGCGCTGGGCGCTGGCGTTCTACGTCGGCGGACTGGCGATGGGCGATGCCCAGCGCGCGCAAGGGGAGCGGCTGTGGAACGCCACCCCGAGCCTGCACGCGACGCTGCCGACGCTGGAAGCGCTTTCGCACGCCAGCCCGGCGCAATTGGCCCAGCAGATGGACATGCAGCAGGCGCAGGCCATCCTCGCCTACCTGCGCGCCAGTCCGCAGGCGCTGGCCGACGCGGCGTCGGCGACCACTCCGGCCTCGCTGGATCTGGCGCGGTCGAAGCTGCGCGACACGCTGGCCGCCTACGCGAACCATGATCGCAGGCAGGCGGCGGCGCTGGCGCTGTCAACCTACCTGGATGGCGTCGAGCCGGTGGAACCCGGGATCACCGCGCGCGATCCCGAACTGCTGCGGGCGATCGAATCGGCGATGGCCAAACTGCGCTCGGACATCGGCAATGGCGTGCCGCTGGCGCAGGTCGAGTCCGATGCGGATCAGGCCCTGGCGCTGTTCGAGCGCGCCGATGCCGCCCTGCAGGGCGGCAGCGGCAGCTGGATGGCCGCCTTCGTCGGCAGTCTCACCATATTGCTGCGCGAAGGGCTGGAGGCGCTGTTGATCGTGGTCGGCATCATCGCCTTCCTGCGCAAGGCCGAACGGCGCGAGGCGCTGAAATGGGTGCACGCCGGCTGGGTCGGCGCGCTGGCCGCCGGTGGCCTGACCTGGGCGGCGGCGACCTGGCTGATCGACATCAGCGGCGCCAACCGCGAACTGACCGAGGGGCTGTCGTCGCTGTTCGCCGCCGTGGTGCTGCTCAGCGTCGGCATCTGGATGCACCAGAAGAGCCTGGCCGGGCGCTGGCAGCAGTACCTCAACGCACGGCTGTCGGCAGCGCTGGGGCGCGGCTCGATGGTTTTCCTGTTCGTGCTCTCGTTCGTCGCGGTCTACCGCGAGGTGTTCGAGACCATCCTGTTCTACGCCGCGATGTGGAACCCGCGCGACGCCGGCGCCATTGTCGCCGGGCTGGCCGTCGGCGCGGCGGGGCTTGCGCTGGTCACCTTCGCCCTGCTGCGGTTGGGCATGCGGTTGCCGATCGGCAAGTTCTTCGCGATCAGTTCGGCGCTGATCGCGGTGCTGGCGGTGGTGCTGGTCGGCAAGGGCGTGGCGGCGCTGCAGGAAGCCGGCTGGATCGGCTTGGGCATGGTGCAGGCGCCGCGCATTGACTTGCTCGGCGTCTATCCTTCGTGGCAGACCCTGCTGGCGCAGCTGGTGGTGGCCGCGGTGGCTGCGCTGGGGTTCTGGATCAACCTACGCGGCGGCAGGGCCGTGGCGCGTCGCGTCTGAAGCCTTTCGCGAACACGCCGCCGGAATCCCGGTGCGATGGCACTGTTTCGCGTGTACCCTGCAATCGGGTTGTCCTGTGTCGGCCGGGCTGGATCGTCTGTTCGACCGCCATTCGACGCAGGTCCGGGGGCATCAGGACGACTGGAACCACTGTCGTACTGGCTGCGGCGCGCGGATTGAGCACGACAAAGGAAGCGAGGGCACATGCGCCAACTGATGCTGCTGCGACACGCGCACGCCGAATCCGGGCAACCGGGGCAGGCGGACATCGATCGCCCGCTGTCCGCCACCGGACGCGACGAAGCCGCGACGGCCGGAGACTGGCTGCGCGAACACGCGCTGCAGCCAAGCCGCGTGCTGTGTTCGCCGGCCGTGCGCGCCCGCCAGACGCTGGACGCGCTGGGCGCGCTGGATTGTTGCGACGTGCGCGAGGAGGCCGCGATCTACGAGGCGACGCCGGGCACCCTGATCGAGCTGGTCGACGCCCACCGCGATGCGTCGCGGCTGCTGCTGGTCGGTCACAATCCGGGGTTGGAGCAGCTGGTCGCCCTGCTGCACAGCGGCAGCTCCGGCCAGTACCGGGGGATGCCGCCGGCCGGAGTCGCGGTGCTGGAGTTCGAGGACGGTGCCACCCCGGAGCCCGGGTCCGCGCGCCTGTCCCGGTTCTGGTGGCCTTGAGGCGATGGCGGAAGGCGTCACGGCACGCCTGACGGGAATCCTGCTTGCCCTGCTGCTGGCGGGTTGCGCCAGTCTGCCCAACGCCCAGCGCGACGATGCGGAGCGGATCGCCAATGCGGCCCGCAGCGAGGTCGTCGATTGCACCCGCGCCGATGCCTGCGCGCTGGATTCGCCGCTGATGGAAATGGCGCGTGCCGAGCAGGCGGCCTCGACCCCGCAGCAGCCGCGCCACCGCGTCCTGATCCTCGACGACGGCCCGGACGCGCTGCTGGCGCGCGTGCACCTGATCCGCAGCGCGCGGCGCAGCATCGAACTGCAGACCTACATCTTCGACGAGGACGATGCCGCCCAGCTGGTGCTCGACGAGCTGCAGGCGGCCGCCTTCCGCGGGGTCAAGGTGCGGCTGTTGATCGACCAGCTCGCCGCGCTGCGCAAGGTGGAGACGCTGGCCGCGCTGTCGTCGCTGCATGCCAACTTCGAGATCCGCCTCTACAGCCCGGTGCTCGACCGCGCCCGGCTGTCGGCGCCGATGTACGCGGTGGCGGCGCTGTGCTGCCTGCGCCGGCTCAACCGGCGCATGCACAACAAGCTTCTGGTGATCGATGGCGACATCGGCATCATCGGCGGCCGCAATTACCAGGACGACTATTACGACTGGGGCGAAGACTTCAATTTCCGCGACCGCGACCTGTTGGTCGCCGGCCCGGTGGTCGCCGACATGCAGGCCAATTTCAACGCCTTCTGGGACGCCCGCCGCAGCGTGCCCGCCGCGCGCGTCGGCGACGTCGCCCGCTATCTGCGCGCGCACGGGCCGCCGCCGGCGCCGCACCATCCCTATCGGCGTCCGCAGCGGGTGCGCACCCTTCTGGCCGACGTGGCCGATCCCCAGACCATGCGCATGCGCTTCGTCGATCCGGCGCTGGACGTGCGCGGCGTGCGCTTCCTCGCCGATCTGCCGGCAAAGCATCGGCGCGACGCGCCGGACGTCGCGGAGACGGCATCGGATCGTCCGACCGGCACCGGCACCGGCCTGCTCGACCTGATCGGCGGCGCGCAGCGGGAAATCCTGCTGCAAACGCCCTATCTCGTCCTGTCCAAGCCCGCCCAGCAGCTGTTCCGGACATTGCATCAGCGGGACGAGCCGCCGCAGGTCCTGGTTTCGACCAACAGCCTGGCTTCGACCGACGCCTTCATCGCCTACGCGGTGTCGTACAAGTACAAGCGCCGCTACCTGCGCGATTTCGGCTTCATGATTCACGAATTCAAGCCGTTTCCAGCCGATGCGCCGTTCGAACTGGGCGCCACCGGCGCCGATCTGATGGGCGGGGACGACGCCACGGGAGACGTGCCGGACCCCGATTCGAACAACCCGACGGATGGCCGGACCGCCGTGACACGGCGGGAACGCAGGCTGTCCGCGCGTGGCCTGACGACCGAGCCGGGCAGTGAATCGGGGCGGCCCTCGCCGTTCGCTTCCTCGGGCGGGTTGCCGGTACGGCTGAAAAGCGCCGGGATGCGCATTGGCCTGCACGCCAAGTCGCTGGTGATCGACGAGCGCATCGGGGTGGTGGGAACCCACAATTTCGACCCGCGCGGCGAAGCCCTCAATACCGAAAGCGCGGTGGTGATCGACGACCCCGCCTTTGCTGAGGCGCTGGCGGACAGCATCCGCCGCGACATGGCGCCGGGCAACGCCTGGACGATTGCCCGCCGCGAACCGTCGCCGATTCTGCCGCGCATCGAATACCACCTGGCGCGGCTGTCCGAGCACATGCCGATCTTCGACCTGTGGCCGATGAAATACGCCACCAGCTACGACTACAGGGTCGGGCCGGATTGCCCCGCGACCGGCCAGGCACAGGATCCGTTCGACCCCGATTTCCACCGTTGCAACCACCCGGCCGGCGATTTTCCCGAGGTCGATCTCGGCCTGAAGTGGCTGGGCGTGCGCCTGTTCACCGCCTTCGGTTCCGGACTGTCCCCGATCTTGTGAGCGCGCGATCCCCAAGGACGGGGGCTGGACGGCCGCGGAGTGCTGATTGACGGGCCGCGTCGACCCGCCTAGTCTGGGGGTTTGCAGCCGACCCATTCCACGGAACACGTTCATGCCGATCACCCTGACTTTCGAGCTCAACGACAAGGATCTCGAGCACTTCCACGCGGCAGCCGAGCGTTCGCGCAAGGCGGCCGAGGGCAAGAGCGGCGAGGAAATCGTCGCCGCCGCCACCAGCATTCTCGAAAAGGCCCAGAAGGCCGGAGTACCGGAGTTCATCCTGCATCGACTGCTGCGCCTGGACGACATGATCGCGATGGTGCGCGACCAGGGCTGGAGCATGCCCGAGGGCGATCGCAAGCGGGTCATCGACACCTTGACCTATTTCGCCGATCCCAACGACATCATTCCCGACGACGCCGGGCCGTTGGGCTTCTTCGACG
The DNA here is from genome assembly GCF_025993755.1 of Thermomonas sp. Lineage (GTDB taxonomy): Bacteria > Pseudomonadota > Gammaproteobacteria > Xanthomonadales > Xanthomonadaceae > Thermomonas. The sequence goes on from NZ_JAMQHN010000019.1 coordinate 47,222, forward strand.
ATGCGGTGATGGTCGAACTGGCCGTCGCCCAGCTGTCCCACGAAATCGACGCCTACGACGAGTTCTGCGATTTCCGCGCGCGCGAAGCCAAGCGTCGCGGCGTGGATCCCAGCACGCTGGGTCGTGAGGCGTGGATGGACGGGCGCCGCGAAGAGCTGTTCGAGCGCATGCACGATCGCCGCGAGCGCGACGTCGGCATGGGCTACGGTCGCAGCAGCGGCTATGCCGACCGTCGCCAATCGTACGTGCGCGCCTGGCGTCCTGGCTCGTTCCGGGTCGGCTGACGCAGTCGTGACCGCCACGGCGTTCCGTTGGCCGGACGAGGCGACGGTCGAGCTGCTCAACGCGCGTTCGGCCGGCACCCTGATGGAAACCCTGGGCATCGTCTTCACCGAGCTGGGCGACGGCTACCTGCGCGCGACCATGCCGGTCGATGCCCGCACCCACCAGCCCTATGGCCTGCTTCATGGCGGCGCTTCGGTGGCCCTGGGCGAAACCCTGGGCAGCAGCGCCGGTGCGCTGATGGCCGGCCGCGATGCGGCGGTGGTCGGGCTGGAAATCAATGCCAATCACCTGCGCGCCGTGCGCAGCGGCACCGTCACCGGCACCACCCGGCCGCTGCACCTTGGCCGCAGCACCCAGGTCTGGGAATACCAAATCGAGGACGAGGCGGGGAAGGCGGTGTGCGTCGGGCGGATCACCCTGGCGGTGCTGCCGAAGCCTCCCGCGTCGTCGCGGCCCTGATTTTAGTCTGACTGCTCCAGCGCAAACGCCCACACTCCGGCCCATGAGCACGACGTCCCCCGCCGTCGAAACCCTGCTGCGCGGCCTGCGCCTTGGCTATCGGCTGCCGCTGTTGCTGCTGCATCTGCTGATCGGTCTGCCGATCACCCTGGTTCTGATCGCGCTGGGTCGCGGCGGACGGCTGTCGCACGCCGCCATCCGCTTCTGGGCGGGCGGGCTGACTCGGGTGTTCGGCCTGCGGGTGCGGCGCGAAGGAACGCCGCTTCCGGGCGGGATCCTGTTCGTCGCCAACCACGTCAGCTGGATGGACATCGTGGTGCTGCATTCGCAGCGGATGATGGGCTTCATCGCCAAATCCGAGATTCGCGGCTGGCCGCTGATCGGCTGGCTGGCGGCGCAGGGCGAAAGCATTTTCCTGCAGCGCGGCAATGGCGATTCGCTGGGGCAGGTCGTGGCCGAGATGGCGCAGCGGCTGCGCGCCGGTCGCGCGATTGGCGTGTTTCCGGAAGGCGGCACCCGCAGCGGCAAGGGCGAGATCGTGTTTCACGCCCGCATCTTCGCGGCGGCGGTGGAGGCGCAGGCGACGGTGCAGCCGGTGGCGGTGGCGTACGGGCCGAAGGCCAGCGCGCAGGCGGTGATGGCGTTTGCGCCACGCGAGCGCTTTCTCGGCAATTTCTTCCGCGTGCTCGGCGAACCGGCGCGCACGGTGCGGGTGGGTTTCCTCGAACCGATCCCGCCGGAGCAATTCGATGGCCGGCGGGGGATCGCCGACATGGCGCAGGCGCGGGTCAGCGCGGCGATGACGGCGGACTGAGGCTGCGCTTTGGTCGGCGCCGCCGGGCGTGTACGCTTCGCGTTGCAGCGATTCGACAGCACCTTCGGAGCACGCCATGCAGATCCACAGCCACAGCTTCCAGCACCGCCAACCGATTCCGCCCGAGTTCGCCCTCGGCGCCAGGGACGGCAAGGACGGGCTGGGCGGCAACCACAACCCGCACTTGTCCTGGGACGGGGTGCCGGATGGCACGCGCTCGTTCGCCCTGCTGTGCATCGACACCGACGCCCCCACCGACGGCGCGCTGGTGGCCGACGCGTCCACCCCGATTCCGGTGGCGCATCCGCGCGGCGATTTCGTGCACTGGGCGGTGGCCAACATCCCGGCTGCCGTGCGCGAGATTGCCGCCGGCAGCTGCAGCGACGGGCTGACCGTCCATGGCAAGCCTGCGGGCAAGGATGCCGGCGGGGAGCGCGGCCTGAACGACTACACCGGCTGGTTTGCCGGCGATGCCGCGATGGCCGGCCAGTACCACGGCTACGACGGCCCCTACCCGCCGCCGCACGACCTGCGCGTGCACCGCTACTTCTTCCGCCTGTTCGCGCTCGACTGCGATCGGCTGCCGCTGCCGGAGGCGTTCACCGCCGCCGACGTCCTACGCGCCATGCACGGCCACGTGCTGGACGAGGCCAGCCTGTACGGCACCTACAGCCTGAACGGCTGAGGCGCGGCCAGCCGCGTCGGCTACAGGATGTAGCGGCTCAGATCCGGGTCCTGCGCCAGCTCGCCCAAGTGGGCATCGACGTAGGCGCGATCGATGACCACGCTGCCGCCCTTGTCGGGGGCGTCGAAGCTCAGCGATTCCAGCAGCCGCTCCAGCACCGTGTGCAGGCGGCGCGCGCCGATGTTTTCCTGGCGTTCGTTGACGTGTGCGGCGATTTCGGCGAGGCGGTCGATGGCCTCGGGCGCAAACGCCAGTGTCACGCCTTCGGTCTGCATCAACTCGACGTACTGTTTGGTCAGTGCGGCCTTGGGTTCGGTGAGGATGCGCACGAAGTCGTCCTTGCCCAACGCACCCAGTTCCACCCGGATCGGGAAGCGGCCCTGCATCTCCGGGATCAGGTCACTGGGCTTGGCGAGGTGGAACGCGCCGGAGGCAATGAACAGGATGTGGTCGGTCTTCACCGCGCCGTATTTGGTGCTCACGGTGCTGCCTTCCACCAGCGGCAGCAGGTCGCGCTGCACGCCTTCGCGGCTGACATCCGCGCCCATGCCCTCGCTGCGCTTGGCGACCTTGTCGATCTCGTCGATGAAGACGATGCCGTGCTGCTCGCAGGCCTCGATCGCGGCCTCGCGCACGTCGTCCTCGTTGACCAGTCTGGCCGCCTCCTCTTCGACCAGCAGCGGGCGTGCGGCGCGGATGGTCATCGTCTTGCGGTGGGTCTTGCTGCCCGAGAGCTGCGAGAACATCTGCCGCAGCTGCTGGCCCATTTCCTCCATGCCCGGCGGCGCCATGATGTCGACGCCGACGTTCATCGCGAAGTCCAGCTCGATCTCGCGCTCGTCCAGCTCGCCGGCGCGCAGCTGCTTGCGCAGCTTCTGCCGGGTCGCCGATTCCTGCGAGGGCGGTTCGGCGGCGATGTCGATGGTGGTGGTGCTTGCCGGGTTGAAGCCGAAACCGGTCGGCGCCTCGCGGCGCGGCAGCAGGGCGTCGAGGATGCGCTCTTCGGCGCGCTCCTCGGCCTGGGTGCGCACCTTGGCCTTGGCTTGGCCGCGATAGAGCTTGACGGCGGTATCGGCGAGGTCGCGGATGATCTGCTCGACGTCCTTGCCGACATAGCCGACCTCGGTGAAGCGGGTCGCCTCCACCTTCACGAACGGTGCGTTGGCCAGCGTCGCCAGCCGGCGCGCGATCTCGGTCTTGCCGACGCCGGTGGGGCCGATCATCAGGATGTTCTTCGGCATCACCTCGTTGCGCAGTTCGGGCGCAAGCTGCGCGCGCCGCCAGCGGTTGCGCAGGGCGATGGCGACGGCGCGCTTGGCGGCCTGCTGGCCGACGATGTGGCGGTCGAGCTCGGCAACGATCTCGCGCGGGGTCATGGTGGAGGAGTCGGTCATGGTCTGGTTCCTTGGCGGTGCCGCACCGGGGGCAGACCGATCAAGTCGCTCCCCGATACTCGCTTTGTTGATCGGTCTGTCCCCGGCACGGCGCCTGCGGGATTACAGCGTCTCGACCACGATGTTGCGGTTGGTGTAGATGCAGATGTCGCCGGCGATCTTCAGCGACTCGACGGCGATGGTGCGGGCGTCGAGTTCGCTGTGGGACAGCAGCGCGCGTGCGGCGGACAGTGCGTACATGCCGCCGGAACCAATCGCGATCAGGCCATCCTCCGGCTCGATCACGTCGCCGGTGCCGGAGATCACCAGCGAGGTGTCGGCGTCGGCGACGGCGAGCAGGGCTTCGAGCTTGCCGAAGCGGCGCTCGGTGCGCCAATCCTTGGCCATCTCCACCGCTGCGCGGGCGAGCTGGCCGTGCTTTTCGAGCTTGGCCTCGAACAGCTCGAACAGGGTGAACGCATCGGCTGCGGCACCGGCGAAGCCGGCCAGCACGCGACCGTCCTTGCCGAGCCGGCGCACCTTGCGGGCGTTGGCCTTCATCACCGTGTGGCCCAGCGTCACCTGGCCGTCGCCGGCGATCACCACCTGGCCGCTGCGGCGCACCGAACAGATGGTGGTGGCGTGGAAGACGTTGGGGTTCTGGCTGGGGTCCATCGGAATCTCCGTTGAATCTCCGATGTGGGGATGCGCTGCGGGATGTTCAAGCCGACACCCGCCGAGCCCATTGCGCTCCGCTCAGCGCCTGCGCTTCGCGCGCGGGTGGGCGGCGTCGTAGACCTTGGCCAGGTGCTGGAAATCCAGATGCGTGTAGATCTGGGTGGTGGCGATGTCGGCGTGGCCCAGCAGTTCCTGCACGCCGCGCAGGTCGCCGGAGGATTCCAGCACGTGGCTGGCGAAGCTGTGCCGCAGAAGGTGCGGGTGGATGCGCTTGAGCACGCCCTGGCGCAGCGCGAGCTGCTTGAAGCGCAGCTGGATCGCGCGCGCGCTGATCGGCTTGCCGGCGCGGCCGGGGAACACGAAGGCCGCGGCGTCCGCGCCGGATTCCTGCCGCCAGTCCTGCAGGGCGCGCCGCGCGTGCGAGCCCACCGGCACGATCCGCTGCTTGCTGCCCTTGCCGAGGACGCTGACCAGCCCCTGCTCGAAATCCAGGTCGCGCCAGCGCAGCGCACAGACTTCCGAGACGCGCAGACCGGAGGAATAGAACAGCTCCAGCATGGCGTGGTCGCGCCGGCCCAGCGGGGCGTCGGCGGCCACTTCGACCAGCTGCGACGCTTCGTCCACGTCGAGCACCTGCGGCAGCTTGCGCGGCGCCTTCGGCGCGCGCACGCCGTCGGTGGGGAGCGCCTGGATCAAACCCTGCTTGAGCAGCCAGCGGTACAGGCTGCGGCAGGCCGACAGGCGACGCTGCAGGGATTTGGGCGATAGCCCGCGCCGATGCTCGCGGGCGATGAAGGCGCGGATGTCGTCGCTGTGCAAATCCAGCAGATCGCGCTCCTGCGCGAAGTCGGCGAGTGCGGACAGATCGCGCCGGTAGGCATCCAGCGTGTGGGTGGAGTTCTGCCGCTCCACCGCAAGATGGTCGAGGAAGGCAACGACGTGCGACATGCGGCCTATCCTGCCACCGATCGTCCTCGGCTACTTCCCGTCGTACCGCTGCAGCGCCGCACGCAGGGAATCGCCCATCATCTGCAGGAACAGCGTGCCCATGCCGGGGAAGAATCGGTTGCCGTCGAAGCTGCCCACCGCGACCAGTCCGGTGCCGGCCAGGCTCAGCAGCGCCGAGCTTTGCACCTCTTCGGCACGCATGCCGTACAGCAGCGCGTTCTTGTCGGGGTGCAGCCGGCCGCAGACTGGCTCGCCGCTGTCCAGCAGCGCGCGGAAGCCGGCCAAGCGCGGGCTGTCGGCGGGGACGTGCTGGTACCAGTCGGCATCCTCCAGCCCGGGAATCTCCCGGAAGCCGACGATGCGCACGAGATCGCCCTGGAAATCCTCGGTCAAGGTGGCGGCCATCGCGCGCAGGGTGTCGGCGGCGCTGGTCTGTTTCATCAGCGCCAGCGCGAGCTGGTGGGTGCGCACGGCCAGCCGTTCGTTGTCCTGCGCGTTGGCGGCCAGCGTGTGCAGGCGGCGGCCGAGTTCGCGGTTCTTCTCGCGCAGGATTTCCAGCTGGTAGCTGGCCAGCGAGGCGGCCTGCCCGTTCTCGCGCGGCAGCACCAGCGACTGCGCCAGGTCCGGGAACTGCAGCAGGAAATCCGGATGCCGGCGCAGCCAGGCCGCCACCTGGGAGGCGCCGAGTTTTTCGGTGCCGTCATCGTGAATCATGCTCAAGGCCACTCTCCCTCGAAGACGAAGGCGGCCGGGCCGCCCATGAAGATGGTTCCGGAATCGGGCGACTGCCGGACATGCAGTTGGCCGCCGGGCAGTTCGACCGCCACGCCGGCGATGGTATTCACACGGCCGCGCCGGGCCAGCACCGCCGCGGCCGCGCAGGCGCCGCTGCCGCAGGCCAGGGTCTCGCCGGCGCCGCGCTCGTACACGCGCAGGCGGATGCGGTCGGGCGCAAGCACCTGCGCGAAGCCGACGTTGCAGGATTCGGGGAATGCCGCGCTGCGCTGGAGCAGCGCGCCGATGCCCGCCACGTCGGCGGCATCGACGTCCTCGACTTCCAGAACCGCATGCGGGTTGCCTATCGAGACCGCGCCGAAGCGCAGGGGGCGTCCGTCGACGTCGAGCGTGTATTCGTCCCGGGCGCGGCCGAGGCCGGCCAGCGGAATCTCGGGCGGTTCGAACCGCGGCACGCCCATATCGATGACGAAACCGCCTTCCGCTGCGCGTGCCACCGGATGCAGGCCGGCCGGACTTTCGATGCTGAAGTCCCCGGCGGCCGGCGCGCTGCCGTCGCGCACCAGCCAGGCCGCGATGCAGCGCGCGCCGTTCCCGCACTGGCCGGAAGGCGAACCGTCGGCGTTCCAGATGCGGTAGGACGCCACCGATGCGGCGCTGCGCGCAGGTTCGATTGTCAGGATCTGGTCGCAGCCAACGCCGAAGTGGCGGTCGGCGATCTGCGCGCACAGCGCCGGCGTAGGCGCAGGCGCGCCGTGGCGCAGGTCCAGCACGACGAAATCGTTGCCGGCGCCGTGCATCTTGGAAAAACGCATGGCCGGCTCAGGGCTGCGAATCGGGTGGGACGTCCGCCGCGGGCGCGGGTGCCGGCGCGGTCGCCGCATCGGGTTTGTCCGGCATCACCAGCGGCCCCTTGTTGCCGCAGGCGGAGAGCAGGACCAGCGCGAAGCCGGTCAGGACGATGCGATAAAAGACGCGTTTGCTCATGCCGGAAGTGTACCCGCGTCCCGCGCTTACGTCGCCCTCAGGACGCCGGTTCCGGCCGCAGCCACAGCCAGACCGCCGTCATGGCCATGATCGTTCCGGCGATGGCGGGCACCCACCACAGCGGCGAGAACACCAGCATTCCGACGAAGGAGGCGGCCATCATCGCCGTCGCCAGCCATTTCGAGCCGCGACGGACGGTGCCGTCGCGCTCCCATTCGATGATGGCCCGACCGAACTTCGGATGCGCCAGCAGCCAGCCGCGCAGCCGTTTCGAGCCTTTCGAGGCGGCGAACGCCGAGACCAGGATGAAGGGCACCGTGGGCATGATCGGCAGGAAGGCGCCGATGATGCCGAGGATCAGGCTGGTCCAGGCCAGCAATGCCCAGAGGTGACGGGTCATTTATTCCGAAACGCCAAGCTGCCACAGCAGGAACGCGTACATCTCGGCCTGCTCGCGGTAGCGGCGGAAGCGGCCGGACTTGCCGCCGTGGCCGGCGTCCATGTTGGTGCGGAATACCACCGGCGCGGTGCCGGTATTGAGGTCGCGCAGGCGCGCCACGTACTTGGCCGGTTCCCAGTACTGCACCTGCGAGTCCCACAGCCCGGTGCCGATGTACATCGCCGGATAGGTGGTGGCGTGCAGGTTGTCGTAGGGCGAATAGGACAGCATGTAGTCGTAGAACGCGCGCTGCTCCGGGTTGCCCCACTCGTCGTATTCGTTGGTGGTCAGCGGGATGGTCGGGTCCAGCATCGTCGTCACGACATCGACGAACGGCACCTGCGACAGGAGTACCCGGAACTTGTCCGGCGCCATGTTCGCCACCGCGCCCATCAGCAGCCCGCCGGCGCTGCCGCCGTGCGCGGCGACGCGATCCGGCGCGGCATAGCCTGCACCAACCAGAAAATCACGGACGTCGATGAAGTCGGTGAAGGTGTTGATCTTCTTCCGCAGCTTGCCGTCCTCGTACCAGCGCCGGCCCATCTCCTGTCCGCCGCGGATGTGGGCGATGGCATAGACCACGCCGCGGTCGAGCAGGCTCAGCGTGCTGATCGAAAATCCGGGGTCCATCGACAGCCCGTAGCTGCCGTAGCCATACAGCAGCAGCGGGGCGCGGCCGTTCTTTTCGAAGCCTCTGCGGTAGACCAGCGAAACCGGAATCCGGGTGCCGTCGCGCGCCGTTGCCCACAGGCGTTCGGTCGCGTAGTGGTCCGGGCGGAAGTCGCCCAGCACCGGCTGCTGTTTGAGCTGGCGGCGCTCGCCGGTGCGCGTGTTCCATTCGTAGACCGTGGCCGGCGTGGTCATCGAGGTGTAGCCGTAGCGCAGCCACTCGGTGCCGGGCTCGCTGTTGACGTCCAGCCCCATCGAATAGGCCGGCTCGTCGGCGTGGACGTGCTGCTCGCTGCCGTCGGCGCGCAGCAGGCGCACGCGCTCCAGCCCGCCGGAGCGCTCCGCGATCGCGGTGAAGGTGTCGAACAGTTCGAAATCCTCGATCAGCACGTCGTCGCGATGGCCCACCCATTCCCGCCAGTCGCTGCGCGTGGTCGCCGCGTCTGCGGCGGTCATCAGCTTGAAGTTGGTGGCGCCGTCGGCATTGGTGCGGATCACCCAGCGTCCGCCGAAATGGTCGGCGCCGTATTCGACGTCACGTTCGCGCACGGCCAGCACCTTGAATTCGCGCGGATCGGCGGCGGGCGCGTAGCGTCGTTCGTCGGACACCGTGCTGCTCATGGCGATGACGATGTAGCGCTCGTCGCGGGTGCGGTCGATGGACAGGTAGAAGTTGTCGTCCGGCTCCTCGTAGACGACGGGATCGTCCTTCGGGTCGGTGCCGAGCACGTGCTTTTTCACCCGCACGGTCAGCAGGGTTTCCGGATCGTTTTCGATGTAGAACAGGGTGCGGCTGTCGTCGGCCCAGACCAGATCATCGGAGACGCCGGGGATCGTTTCCGGGAAATCGGCGCCGGTGGCGAGATCGCGAAAGCGGATCGTGTATTGGCGGCGGCCGGTGTCGTCCTCGGCCCAGGCCAGGATCGCGTTGTCCGGCGAAACCTCGAAACCGCCGACGCTGCAGTAGTCCTTGCCGGCGGCAAGCCGGTTGACGTCCAGCAGCACCTGTTCGCCCGCGAAATCGCCCCGGTCGTTGGCCTGCAGGATTGACAATGCATCCACGTCCGGGCCGTCCTTGCGGCGGGCGTGGACCGGGTAATCCTTGCCGGTCTCGAAACGCGCGTAGTACCACCAGCCGCGCTCGCGGAACGGCACGCTGGCGTCATCCTGGCGGATGCGCGCCACGATTTCGTCGTAGAGGGCGTCCTGCAGCGGCTTGAGCGGCGCCAGCACGGCATCGGCATAGGCGTTTTCCGCCTGCAGGTAGCCGATCACCTCGGGGTTCTGGCGGCTGTCGTCGCGCAGCCAGTAGTACGGATCCGTGCGCTCGGCGCCGTGCGGCGCGCGCATCACGTGCGGGCGCTGGGCAGCGTTGGGCGGCAAGGGATTTGCGGGAAATGTCATCGGGCGGTCAACGTGGCAGAACAACACCCGAGATGGCGGCGATATCCATGGATTGCAATGCGCCGAGGCGGGACATGTCCTCTGCGAATATGGTGGCTTACGGTCGGATAAGGCGTCTCAGCCCTGGGGTGCCGCGATGACCCGTACGGCGGGGTTGACGGCCACTGGAACGATGCCCGCGTTGGCGGCGGCCTGACATTCGGCGGAGGCACGTGCCTCCTCCTGCAACTGCTCGTGGAAGCCAGCTGCGGAATTGCCGGCGAGCTTGAAGACCACATGAAAACGCATCTGGGATGACACCGGCCTTCCGGCAACGATTTCCGGATCAAAGTGGACGTTATGCAGCCATTGCTTCAGGTCCGGTTCGAACAACCGTGCCCGTGAAATGGCCAGCGGCTTTCCATCCTTGTGGAATGCCGCGTTTTCGAAGCGGCTGGAACGCACGTTGCCGTGGTCATCAAACTCCGCAACCACGTCCATCTCGGCTTCCACCCTGCCGATCATGGCGCTCACGGGATACCTGGGCCAAGGGGCGAAAGAGGATTTTCCCTGGAGCCGCGGCCCGTTTCCGCCGAAATTTGCTGCCAGCCGGAAGGCACCGTTTTCCGGCACCGCGCAGGCATTGACCCAGATGTAGGTCGTGGCTGGCTGCGGTTCGCCGGCCAAGGTGGCCGATTGGTACTGCCAGCTGCGCACGCGCTGCTCGATGAACGTCCGCACTTCGGCGGGCAGATCCTCCGGCATTACGACCCGTACCGGCTGGCCGGCGGCATCCACGTCGACCTGAACATTGGTCTGGAAGCGCACGACGTCCGTTGCCATACCCGCCTGTGCCCATCCGCCCAATAGCATCATCGAAAGGGCTGCCGCCATCGCATGTTTCATCCGATCGCTCCAATTTCCGGGAACGCGAGGATACCAGCCGTACGCCAGTGGTTTGCGGGATGCTTGAAGGCTGCAGGCTTCATTTTGCCAGCTTCCGCCACAGGAAGGTGTAGGCCAGCGCGCTCATGTGCGCGGCCTGGGCGTTGTCGGCCGCGCCGCCGTGGCCGCCTTCGGTGTTCTCGTAATAGCGCACGTCCTTTCCGGCGGCTTCCATCTTCGCCATCATCTTGCGCGCGTGCGCCGGGTGGACGCGGTCGTCCTTGGTCGAGGTCAGGAACAGCGTCGGCGGGTAGGCCTTGGCCGGATCGAACAGGTGGTAGGGCGAGAAGGTCCGGATGAAATTCCAGTCGTCGGTATCCGGGTTGCCGTATTCGGCCATCCACGAGGCGCCGGCCAGCAGGTGGCTGTAGCGCTTCATGTCCAGCAGCGGCACCTGCACCACGATGGCGCCGAATTTTTCCGGGTACTGGGTGAGCATGTTGCCCATCAGCAGCCCGCCGTTGCTGCCGCCCATCGCGCCCAGGTGCTGCGGCGAAGTGATTTTGCGCGCGACCAGGTCGTCGGCGATCGCGGCGAAGTCCTCGTAGGCCTTGTGGCGGTTGGCCTGCAGCGCGGCCTGGTGCCAGCGCGGGCCGTATTCGCCGCCGCCGCGGATGTTGGCCAGCACGTAGACGCCGCCCTTCTCCAGCCAGCCCTTGCCGATCGCGCCGCTGTAGGCCGGCGTCATCGAGATTTCGAAGCCGCCGTAGCCGTACAGCAACGTTGGCGCGGTGCCGTCGTAGGCCAGGTTCTTCGGGCGCACCAGGAAGTAGGGCACGCGGGTGCCGTCCTTCGATGTGGTGAAGTGCTGCTCGATCACGTCCTTCGAACCGTCGAAGAACGCCGGGTTGGACTTGAGCACCTCGGGGGCCTGGCCGATTTCGGCCAGCGACAGCGTGGTGGGGGTCAGGAAATCGGTGACGGTCATCCAGACCGCATTGCTCTCGTCGGGATCCACCGCGGAGACGCCCACGGTTCCGATGGCGGGCGCGCCGACAAAGGCTGAGCGCGTCCAGCCGTCCTTCCCCGGGGTCAGCACGGACAGGCGGTTCTTCACGTCCTCCATGACGTTCAGGACCAGATGGTCCTTGGTCATCGCGTAGCCGGCGAGCGAGGTCCGCTCGGTGGGCGTGAACAGCACGGTGATCTCGCGCTTGCCGGCCATGAAGTCGTCGAGCCTGGCGACCAGCAGGGAACCTGCGGGATAGGTGGTGCCGCCGACCGTCCAATCCTCGCGCGGTTCGAGGAACAGCCACTGGCGATATGGTTTCTTCTGCATCGAGTTCGGCACGTCGATCTTCGCCAGCGTGCCGTCAGGCCGCCGCAGGTACAGCTCGTCGTTGTAGAACGCCAGCGTGCGCGCCACCCAGTCGCGCTCGTAGCCCGGCGTCGGGTCGTGGCTGGCGGCGATGTACATGTCCTCCGGCCTGCCCTCGTACACCACTTTTGCCTCGGCCAGCGGCGAGCCGCGCTTCCATTCCTTGACGATGCGCGGGTAGCCCGAAGCGGTCAGCGAGCCGGGGCCGAAATCGGTGTAGACATAGACCGTGTTGTCGTCGATCCAGCCGAGGCCGCCCTTGGCCTCCGGACGGAAGAAGCCATTCGCCACGAACTGCTTGGTCGTCAGGTCGAACTCGCGCGTCACATCGGCGTCGGAACCGCCGGGCGACAGCGCGATCAGGCAGCGCTGGTATTTCGGTCGCAGGCAGTCGGCGCCGTGCCAGACCCACTGGGTGCCCTCGGCGGCGTTGAGCGCATCGAGGTCGAGCACGGTTTCCCAGCGCGGCTCGGGCTTGCGGTATTCCTCCAGCGTGGTGCGGCGCCAGACGCCGCGCGCGTGCTGCGCGTCCTTCCAGAAGTTGTAGTAGAAGTCGCCGATCTTCTCGACGCCGGGGATCTTGGCGTCGGAGTCCAGGATGGCGCGGATCTGCGCTTCCAGCGCCTTGAAGTCCGGCGTGCTGGCGATCTCGGCTTCGGTGCGCGCGTTTCGGGCGCGCACCCAGTCCAGCGAGCGTGCGCCTTCGACGTCTTCCAGCCAGGCGTAAGGATCGGCGTTGGGCGCCGTCTGCGCGACGACGGAACCTGCGATGGCAAGACCTGCGATCAGGCAGGCGCTGGACAGTTGGGACATGGCGGACTCCGTCGCAAAAACATCAAACGCGAACGCTAGCACGCGGGGACCGAACCGCGGATGTCCCGAAGGTCGGGATTCCAGATGAGTGGGGTCAGGCGCGTTTGACGTTGGGCTGCGACGCTGCGCCGCGCCGCGCGCGCCAGCGCCTTGCCTGCACGCCGCGGCGTCGCGGCAAGGCCAGCGCAAGCTCGGGCCTCGGCAGGCGCAGCAGGCTCAGCCAGGCCGCCAGCGGCATGCCGACCAGCCACAGCGGCAGCCAGCCCAGCAGCGCGCTGCTGTCGCGCGCGGCCGGAATCAGCAGTACGGCCAGTGCGCCGAGGAACACGAGTTGGCGCAGGCAAGCTTCAAGGTCGCGGTGGGTCATGGCGGCGGCTCCGGTGGATGAGGTGGAACCACCTTGCCGCGCCGCCGTCTCAAGGTCTGCGACGCATTGCTCGTCCAACAGTCGATGGACGTGAATCCAGCCGCAAGCGAGGGTCGCGGGCCGCAAGGCACCCTCCCGCAGCCACGGGATTTCAATGCGGCACGGGCCGCCTAACATGACGCCCACTGGGACGAGAATCGGAGCATCGACGATGAGGTACAAGGTAGTGCTAGCATCACTCATGACCCTGTGCAGCTCGGTGCAGGGGCAGTCGGCACCGCAGATCGGTCGTCAATTCGACCTGCTCTGCCAGCCTTACGTCACCGGGTCGGCCAAGGCTGCTCAACTCGCCTCGAGGGCGAGACTCTTCGGTTACAACAACCGGCGTGAAGATGTCTCCTCGAATGCGGGCGGAGAAAATACGATCTTGCACAACGCGGACGATTCCGCTTCCGTCAGCTTTGGTGCCGTGGGCGGCAGGCCGATCTGCAGGATTCTGTTGACGGCATCCGCAAACGCACTCCACGCGGACGTCAAGGCGTGGGCGCAAGCCCACCAACTGAAGTTGAAGGAAGGGGGCGCCGGGGAGGAGGAAACGGTGTACGCAAGTGGCGCTCTGAAAGTCTACGTAATGGAAATGGCGCCCGAGCAGTTTGTCGTCGAAATGTCCTTGCCGCGAACACCCTGAAACGAAGGCCCGCCGGTCAGGAACTGGACCAACGTAGCCCACGCCACAGCGTGATCTTCCCGCGAGGGCAGGGGGTGCTCTTGTGAATCAGAGGCAAGCCCCGCCAGACGTGTGCAGCCCTGTCATTTGCAGGGATGGAGCACAGGATGAAACTTGTCACGCTGCTTGTTGCTGCCGTTCTTTCCACTTCCACGGCGGCCGAGGATCAGCGCATCCCGCCCACGAATCCGGCTTTGCAATACATCGGAAACGAAATGAGTGGCGAGGCGGTGTTTCTTGAAGCAACCACGTTCGGTCGCTATCAGGATCACGGATTTGCCTGGATGCTTGTCATGTATCCAGATGAATTGAAGCCAACCTGGATTCGGGAAATCATGGACTGCATGACGGGTGTGATCACGGATGACTACATCGTCTGGCTCGACCCCACCACGCTCCAAGCATTTGGCCAAAGCGACCAGGGATTCCCCATGCAGGCCCGGACGCGGCGTCCTGCAGGACCCAACTCCATCGACCAGAAAATGGTCCGTGCCGCCTGCTCCGGCAAGCCGCTGAACATGGGTGAGCCTCTCTATGGTGTCCAGGCCGCGGTTGATTGGGTTGCATCCCATCTTCGACGATGAGTCTCCGTTGCAGCGTGCTGGTTGTCTTTCGCCGGCGTCGTTGCAACGCACCCGACCATCCTTCCTTCCAAACCGGCCTCGTTGCGTCACGGAAGATGACGGACAGGGCGTGCCGACCATGTCGCCTGCGCCATGCGGGTCGGCTTCACTCGCGGAATGGCCTCGTCAAACCCGGCCTCAGAACCCCGCCGCGTCGAGCGCCTTTTCCGCCTCGCGGCGGCCGATCTCGATCAGCTCGGCGGCGCGCCAGAATTCGTAGAACTGGCAGGCGTCGCGCGGGATGCGGATCAGCAACTCCGGCGGCTCCAGCGCCAGCTGCACGCGGGCAATGCGCTCCTGCATGGTATCCAGCGCGCGCGACATCACCGCCATCATGCCGAAATGATGCGCGGGAACGGCATCCTCCTCCTCGTCATCGCCGCCGAAATGGCGCTCCACCCAGCGGCCGATGAGGCCGGGCGCGGACTTGCCGTCCTCGGCCTCCAGCTCGCGCACCGGATCGTCGGCCTGCGCCTGCGGCCGCGAGTGGATGTCGACGGCGACGACGCGGTGCGGACCGGTGAGCCGGGTGGCGGTGATCGGCAGCGGCGCCAGCAGACCGCCGTCGACCAGCTCGAGGTCGCCGATCACCATCGGGGTGAAGATGCCCGGAATGGCGAACGAGGCGCGCAGCGCGTCCCACAGGTCGCCGCGGCGCAGCCAGACCTCGCGCTGGTGGAGGATGTCGACGGCGACCGCGGTGAAGTCGATCGGCAGGTCCTCGATCCGCGGCGAACCGATCACCTCGCGCAGCGTCTTCACCAGCCGGTTGCCGGTGAACATCGCCGGGCGACCGAAGCCGGGGTCGAGCAGGCGCAGCATCTGGGCGCGGGAGGTGGTCAGCATCCAGTGCGTCAGGACTTCCAGCATGCCGGCCGCGCAGGCGCCGCCGACCAGCGCGCCGCAGGAGGTGCCGGCGATGGCCTTGATCTGCAGGCCGCGCTCCTGCAGCACCTCGATCACGCCGATCTGCGCCAGCCCGCGCGCGCCGCCGGCGCCCAGCGCCAGCACGACTTCGGGTGATTGACCGGGCGCGGTCGTGTCCGTCATGGGGCGTCTTCGTAATTGCCGATCGCCAGCTGCAGCAGCGTGCGCAGCTGCAGGCGCAGCGCCTTGGGCTCGACCAGTTCGGCATCGGCACCGTAGTGCAGCACGTCCATCAGCAGCTCGCGCGGGATCGAATAGGGGACTTTGAGTTCGTAGCGTCCGTCGGGCAGGAAATGGCCCTGCTGCTGCGAATGCCAGTGCTCCTCGGCCACCCAGCGCGCGGCCTTGGCGGAAAAGCGAATGGTCGCCCAGCCCTTGGGCGTGCCGGAGAAAATGCCGTAGCTGGAGGCAAGATGGGCGTTGAGCTCGGCAGCGTCGAGGTCGCGCGCCGGGGCATCGAGAGGCTTGGGCGCAGTGATCCGGTCCACCGAGAAACTGCGCAGCGCATCGCGGTCGTCGTCCCAGGCGTCGAGGTACCAGTTGTCCCGGTAATGCGTCAGCCGCTGCGGGCTGACCGTGCGCCGAGTGTCCGAGTCGGTGGTGCGGGCGCGGTAATCGAAGCTGAGCTTGTGACGTTCCAGCACCGCCGAGGCGACCAGCCGGAACACGTGCTCGTCGAGCCGGCGGGTGCGGTGCGGGATGACCCGGATCCGCTCCAGCGGCCAGCGCTTGCCGCCCGAGTGTTCGTCGAGCAACTTGTCGATGCGCTGCTGCAGCGGCGCCAGCACTTCCGAGAGCATGCCGCCGCCGCTGCGTGCCAGCAATTGCTGGGCGGCGACCAGCGCGTGCAGTTCTTCCGAACTGAGCCACAGTCCCGGCAGTTCGAAGCGTTCGGCCTCGGTCCGGTCGTAGCTGAAGCCGGCGTCGCCGTCGCCGACGACCGGCGCCATCAGGCCGTCGCGCAGGAAGGCAAGGTCGCGATACACCGTGGCGCGCGAGCAGTTCAATTCGTCCTGCAGGCGGGCAACCGTCACCGGCCGGCGCGCGGCCTGGAGCGTGCGGTGCAACGCGATAATGCGCTCATAACGGTCCATCGTGCGATTATGCGTCAGCGGCAGGGGGCTGTGGCGAGGCCGGCGCGCCCGCCGACCGTTGAAGTGGCGCCATCCCGGCGGCACCAACGCAGCCGTTCGGATCGGGGACCCGCAGACCACATGCAATGGCAGGCTTGGGCAACGCTCGCGATCATCGCCGCGGCAGTGGTGGCGTTCGCGAGCGAGAAAATCCGCATCGACATGGTGGCGCTGGTGGTGCTGGCGCTGCTGGTGGCGCTGGGGATCATCAACATCGACGAGGCGCTCAGCGGGTTCTCCAACGAAGCCACGGTGACGGTGGCGGCGATGTTCGCGCTCAGCCTGGGCATCGAGCGCTCCGGCGCGCTGGAACCGCTGGGGGAGATGCTTTCGCGCATCCGCAAGCCCTGGTTGCTCACCCTGGCCTTGATGGTGGCGATCGCGCCGATGGGCGCGTTCGTGAAGAACATCGCGCTGGTGGCCACCTTCCTGCCGTTGGCGCTGCGGGTCTGCTCACGATCGGGCACCTCGCCGGCGCAGGTGCTGATGCCGATGGCGTTCGCCGCGCAGATGGGCGGGGTGTGCACCCTGATCGGCACATCGTCCAACCTGCTGACCAACAGCCTGGCGCAGAAAAACGGGCTGGCGGGCTTCGGCGTGTTCGAGTTCACCAAGCTGGGCGCCATCCTGGCGGTGGTGGGCATTGCCTACCTTATGCTGGTCGGGCGCCGGTTGCTGCCAAAGCGGGCGGATAGCCTGCTGGGCGCGGACGGCGACGATGAAAGCATCGGGAAATACGTCACGGAATTGCGCGTCACCGCCGCTTCCCCGCTGCGCGGCACCACGATCGCCGAGTCCAGGATCATCGAACTGCACGGGGTGTTCCCGCTGGAGCTGTTGCGCGGCAACGAAAAAATGTGGTCGCCGCGATTCCAGAAGCTGGAGCGCCACGACGTGCTGCTGGTGCGCGGGGACTGGGAGAAGATCGAGGCCTTCCGCCAGAACATGAAGCTGGAGTATCCGCGCGAGCCGCGCTACACCGGCCCGGACGATCGTCCGCACGTTCTCGTGGAGCTGATGATCGCGCCGGCCAGCGCCGCGGAGAGCCGCCATCTGTCCGACCTCGACCTGGGCTGGCGCTATGACGGCGGGGTGCTGGCCATCCATCGCCGCGGCCATTTCCTGCACGATTCGCTGGGCGATGTGGAACTGGCCGTGGGCGACGTCCTGCTGCTGCTGACCGAAGAGGACCGGCTGCCGGTGCTGCGGGCGGACGACCGCTTCATCGTGCTCGGCCAGCGCGCCAGTCGCCGGCGCCAGTCCTGGCGCAAGGCCTGGCTGGCGGTGGGCACCATGGTGGCGGTCGTCGTGGCCTCCGGCCTGCACTGGATGCCGATTCCCGCCGCGGCCATCTGCGGCGCGGTCGCAATGGCGGCCTTCGGCTGTTTCGGGCACAAGGACGTGTATGAGGCGATGGACTGGAAGATCATCGTCCTGCTTGGAGCGATCCTGCCGCTGGGGATCGCGATCGAAAAGACCGGGGTGGCGCACGAGGTGGTCACGGCGAGCATGCAGCTCCTCGGCGATCACGGCCCGCTGGCGGCCCTGCTTCTGGTGTACCTGCTGACCGCGCTGCTGACCGAGCTCATGGGCCACAATCCGTCGGTGGTGCTGATGGTGGGCATCGCCATCTCGGTGGCGCAGTCGGTGCACGCCGATCCGCGCCCGTTCGTCGTGGCAGTTGCATTCGCCGCCGCCACCTCGTTCGCGACGCCGGTCGGATATCCCACCAACACCATGGTCTATTACGCGGGCGGCTACCGCTTCACCGACTTCATGAAGGTGGGAATCCCCCTGATCGCGATCTTCTGCGCGATCTCGATGTGGTTGATCCCCCAGTTCTGGCCGTTCCATCCCTGAGGCAGCTCCGGTTTCAGGGGCGCAGTCCTGGACCGCAGGCGGCGACGCACACCCTGAAAACGGTCTAGAATCACGGTGTTTTCATCCGTTTGGCTGTCCGACCGATGTCGTTCGTCCTGATGCTGGCGCTGGTTGCGCCGCCGGCCTTCAACGCCTTGCCGCCCGAGCCGCTGCTGCAGCCGGAGCTGGTGCAGCGGCTGGTCGATCCGCCGCGCTGTCTGCAGGCCAGCTGCCTGAGCGGCGAATGGGCGGAAGACGCGCGGCCGAGGATTCCGGCCGGCCAACTGCGCGTCGATGGCAGCGCCCTGCCGGGCGGCGGCGGTCGGCTGCGGTTGCCGGAGGGGCGGCAGGATTGGGTCAAGGCGCAGGGCAGCAACGCGCGGGTGGGCCTGCAGTACGGCACCCGGAGGGGGAAGACCGGGCAGACCAGCGTGAGCCTGACGATGGAACCGGCCTACCGCCTGCAGGGCGGCGTCGATGACGGCATCGAAGGCACCGGGCCGGTACTGCGCGGGCAGATCGCGTGGAGCCATGCCCTGGGCGACCACGCCCAGGTCTCGCAAACCGCGCGTCTGGAGGCCGGCCAGGGACGCGCCTATCTGCGCAACAGCCTGTCCTTGAACTGGCAGCTGCACCCGCAGTGGTCGCTGGGTACGGGCGTGGACACCCGCCACGACAGTGCCGTTTCCTCGCGCAACCAGACCGACATGACGGTGAAGTTGCGTTATCTGTTCTGAAGCTGTACCTCAGGCTTCGATCAGCGCGCGTGCGCCTTGGGCAAGCAAGGCCTCGGCCACGACGATCCCCAGCGCTTCCGGTTCGCGGGCGGGGCCGTCGGCCTGCGCCCGCACGCAGTGGCCGTCGGCCACCGAGCCAACCAGGCCCTGAAGGCGCAAGGCCTCGCCGGCCAGCGTCGCCAGCGCCGCGACGGGCACGTGGCAGCTCCCGTGCAGGTGCCGGTTCATCGCCCGTTCCGCCTCCACGCAGCTGCGGGTGGGCGCGTGGTCCAGCGTCGCGCACAGGGCGCGGGTTTGCGCGTCGTCGGCGCGACATTCGATCGCGATCGCGCCCTGCGCCGGCGCCGGGAGCCATCCGGGTGCGTCCAGTCGCGCGCGGATGCGCGTTTCGAAACCGAGCCGCTGCAATCCGGCACAAGCCAGCACGATGGCGTCGTAGTCGCCGGCATCGAGCTTGGCCAGCCGGGTGTTGACGTTGCCGCGCAGATCGCGGATCTCGAGATCGGGACGCCACGCGCGCAGCTGCGCCTGTCGCCGCAGCGACGAGGTGCCGACGCGGGAGCCTGGCGGCAGCGCAGCGAGGGTGTTGAAATGGTTGCTGACGAAGGCATCGGCGGCATCGCCGCGCACCAGAATCGCCGGCAACGCAAACCCCGGCTCCAGCTCCATCGGCACATCCTTGAGCGAATGCACGGCGCAGTCGGCCTCGCCGCGCTGCATCGCAAGCTCAAGCTCCTTCATGAACAGGCCCTTGCCGCCGATGGCCGCCAGCGAGCGGTCGAGGATTTCATCGCCGCGCGTGCTCAGCGGCACCAGTTCGACCTGCAACCCCGGGTGTGCAACGCGCAGACGGTCGGCCACGTGTTCGGTCTGCCACAAGGCGAGTTGGCTTTTGCGGGTGGCGATGCGCAGCGTGGTCATGCCGGCATTATCGCTTGCCTTGCATGAAGACGGCTGGGCACATGGCGATGGCGCAACCGCAAGGAAATCATTGCAGGAAGCACAGCGGCAACCGCAGTACCCCGAAGGCAGTCCATCCCGGCCTCAGTGAGTCGCCGCGCAGACTCCGCGTCCGGCTGCGATGCGCGGCCGCGCGCATCCATGGCGCGCTCGACCCCCTGAGGCCGGGATGGACTGCTGCGGGAGTTCTTGCGATGCGCAATGCGGCTTCAGTATGTCTGAGCCGTGCAGCGTCCCGAAGCCGGCAGGCCGTCATCGAAGACTACAAATGCTTCAGCATCTCGCGCAGCTGGGTCAGGCAGCGGCGGCTGATTTCCAAGGGCGTCGCGACATCGCGCAGCACCGCGTGCACCGTCCCTTCGGGCGAGCGCCGCAGTTCCATGATGTCCTCGCGCGCCACTAGGCAGTTGCGATGGATGCGCACGAAGCGATCCGGGAACTCCGTTTCCAGCGACTTCAGCGATTCCTCGATCAGGTCCTCGCCGCGCGCGTGGTGGACGACGACGTATTTCTCGTCGGCCTGGAGATAGCGGATGTCCTCGATCGGAATCAACCGCAGGCTGCCGCGCAGGCGCGCCGAGAGATGGGTTCTGGCGTTCGGCACCGGCGCCGCGCCGGCCCCGCGCTCGCGCCCGGCAAGATAGGTGCGGGCCTTGTCCAGCGCGGCCTTGAGGCGTTCGGCGCGCACCGGCTTGACGAGGTAGTCGATCGCCTGCGCCTCGAACGCCGACAGCGCGTGGGCGTCGTAGGCGGTGCAGAACACCACCGCCGGAGGAGGATCCAGCGCGGCCAGCCGGCGGGCGGTTTCCAGCCCGTCGATCCCGGGCATGGCGATGTCCAGCAGCACCAGATCGGCCGGGTCGTCCCCGCTGGCGTCCAGCGCCGCCACGCCGTCGCCCGCCTCGCCGACGACTTCGACGCCTTCCTGCGCATCCAGCAGGGCGCGCAGGCGCGCGCGCGCCAGCGGTTCGTCATCGACGATCAGGACGCGCAACGGCGCTGCATCCATCGCTTGGCCTCCCCGCCTTCGAAACGGCATCTGCCTGCGATGGTAGCCGGTGAAGGCGGTCACCGCACTGCGCTGGCATCACCCCATTGGCGCAGCAAAGCGTGCGCCGATCCAGTCGCCCAGTTGCGCGATCTCCTCGGCGCAGACCTGGTGCTGCATCGGGTAGTGCTGCCACTGCACCTGGAAGCCGAGCGCCTGCATGGCCTTGGCGCTGGCGTCGCCTGCGGCGATCGGTACCACCGGATCGAAGCTGCCGTGGGCCATGAACAGCGGCTGCGCGGTGGCGGCCGGCTGCAGCCGCTGCCTTGCGCGTTCTGGCGACAGCGGCAGGTAGGTGGACAGCGCGATCAGTCCGGCCAGCGGCTGCGCGCGGGCGATGCCGGCGGCCAGCGTCACCGCACCGCCCTGCGAGAAGCCGGCCAG
>NZ_JAMQHN010000020.1 GCF_025993755.1 Thermomonas sp.
GACCACGAAGCCTTCCACCACCTCCGATCGCGCGCCGATGAAACAGTGGTCCTCGATGATGGTCGGACTGGCCTGCAGCGGCTCCAGCACGCCGCCGATGCCGACGCCGCCGGACAGGTGGCAGCCTTTGCCGATCTGCGCGCAGGAGCCGACCGTGGCCCAGGTATCGACCATGGTGCCGACGCCGACGTAGGCGCCGATGTTGACGAAGCTGGGCATCAGCACCACGTCCTTGCCGATATGGCTGCCCGCGCGCACCACCGCGCCGGGCACCACGCGCGCGCCAAGCTTGCGGAAGGCGTTCTCGTCGAACTCGGCGAAGCGCGCCGGCACCTTGTCCCAGAACGGCGCCGGATAGGCCTCGACGAACTCCATTTCCTGGGTCCGGAAATACAGCAGCACCGCCTTCTTCAGCCATTCGTTGACCAGCCAGCCGCCCTTGCCGTCGGGCTCGGCCACCCGCAGCCAGCCCTGCTCGAGGCCGGCGATCGACCGATCCACGGCAGGCCGGGTCGAACCGTCGATTTCTTCCGGCGTCAGCGCGGCGCGGCGTTCCCAGGCGCTGTCGATCAAAAAGCGCAGTTCCTCGGCCTGCGCGGCGCGATTGGGCGCGAGGGTCTTTTTCGCGGGGGGCCTCTTGGGCATCAGGAATCTCCATCGAGAAGGGCAAGCAGGGCGTCGCGCAACGCCTCGCGGCGCTCGGCCGGCAGCGGCGCGTCGCGTTCGTCGCTGACCAGCAGCAGGTCTTCGGCGCGCTCGCCGAAGGTGGCGATCCGCGCATCCTGCACGCGCAGGCGCTGCATGCGCAGGATCCCGGCGATGTCGGCAAGCAGGCCGGGGCGATCGTTGCAGATCAGGCCGATCCGGGTACCGCCGGCGATGTCGGTGAAGTCGAGCTGTGGCGCGACGCGGAAGTGGCGCAGATGGCTCGGATGGCTGCGGCGCGAGGGCCGCACGGCGTCCAGGTCGCCCGACAGCGCTTGCGTCAGCCGCGCCGCCACGGCGTCGCGCTCCGGCAGGCTGCGCGCATCGCCGGACTGGACCTGAAAGGTGTCGAACACGGTGTCGGACGGACCGTCCAGCACGCGCGCGTGCAGGATGCCCAGGCCCATCCGGTCGAGCGTGATCACGATCGCGGCGAACACGCCATCGCGGTCGTGGGTGTGCACGAACACTTCCAGCCGATCGCGGCCCGCCGGATTGCGCACCGCGACCACCGGCATGCGCGTGCCGGCATCGGCCAGCGCCGCGGCCTGCCAGGCGATCTGGTCGGGGCGACCACGCAGGAAGCTTTCTTCCGGCATCCGCGCGAACAGCGCATCGACGGCCGCATCCGCCAGCCCTTTTTCCCGCAACAGCGCGCGCGCCGCCGCGCGGTTCTCGGCGATCCGCTCTCCGGCCGCGACCGGTTGCCCCAGCCCGCGCCGCAGCGCCAGCCGGGTCGCCGCGTGCAGGTCGGCCAGCAGGCGATCCTTCCAGCTGTTCCACAGCTTGGGCGAGGTGCCGGCAATGTCGGCGCAGGTGAGCAGATACAGATAATCCAGCCGCTGGCGGTCGGCCACGGTTTCGGCAAAGCGCTGGATCACCTCGGGATCGGTGATGTCCTGCTTCTGCGCCGTGGTGGACATCAGGAGATGTTTTTGCACCAGCCATTCGACCAGCGCGGTATCGGCTTCCGACAGCCCGTGCGCGAGGCAGAACCCGCGCGCATCCTCCGCGCCGAGCCTGGAATGATCGCCGCCGCGGCCTTTGCCGATGTCGTGGAACAATCCCGCCAGCAGCAGCAGTTCGGGCTTGCGCAGCGAAGGCCAGACTTGGTCGGCGATCGAAAAACGTTCGTCGGGCTCGCCGGAGGCAAATCGCGCGAGATTGCGCAGCACTGCAAGCGTGTGCTGGTCGACCGTGAACACGTGGAACAGGTCGAACTGCATCCGTCCGGACACCCGCGCAAACGCCGGGATCCAGCGCGCCAGCACGCCCAGCCGCGCCATCCGCTCCAGCGTGACGACCGGCTGCGGCCCGCGCAGCAGCGCGAGGAAAGCCTGCCGCATCGCCTCCGGCGCATTGGCGTAGTCGGGGATCGCGTCCAGCATCTCGGCCAGTTCGCGGGCCGTGTGCGAATGCAGGCCGCGCAGCGCCGGATCCCCCGCCCATACGGCGAACAGCGCAAATGCGCGCGCCGGATCCCCCCGCATCCAGCCGTCGCGGCGCGCCGCCAGGTAGCCTCCGCGAATCTCCCAGTCGGCATCGATGGCCACCGGCGCCAGATGGCCTTCGAAATATTCCTCGAAGCGCTGCAGCACCCGTTCGTTGATTCGCTGCACGATGGCCGCGCTGCGGTAGAAGCTCTGCATGAGCTTTTCGACGCCCAGCGTGTCGGCATCGTCGTTCTCGTGCAGGCGCGCCGCCAGCGGCTTCTGGTAATCGAAGCGCAGCCGCTCCTCCCGCCGCCCGGCGACCAGATGCAGCCCGAAGCGCAACCTCGAGAGCGTGCGCCGCTCGCGCTCCAGCGCCGCCGCCTCATCGGCGCCGAGATGGCCCAGCGTCACCAGTCCTGCGAGGCTTTTCACACCGAGGCAGCGCCGCGCCAGCCAGCCCAGCTGCTGCAGGTCGCGCAGGCCGCCCGGGCCTTCCTTGAGGTTGGGTTCAAGGTTGTCGGCGGTATCGCCAAAGCGCGCGTGCCGGCGCTGCTGCTCCTCGCGCTTGACTTCGAAATAGGCGCGCGGCGGCCAGACCTTGTCGGCGGCGATCGCATCGCGCAGACGCGCGCCGGCATCGTTGCCCGCCGCCAGCGCCCGAGCCTCGACCAGTGCCGTCAGCACGGTGGGGTCGGCGTCCGCCGCCTGCGTGCATTCCTGCGCGGAACGCACCGCCTGGCTCGCCGCCACGCCTGCATCCCATAGCAGGGCGACGAAACGCGACAGCGCGGCCTGATGGCGCTGCTGCGCCTCTGGCTCGGCCAACGCCAGAAGATCGACGTCGGAATGCGGGAACAGCTCGCCGCGACCATAGCCGCCAACCGCGAACAGCGCCAACGACGCCAGCGCCTGCGCGTCGGGAAAACAGCGGCGCCAGGTCCTGGCGACGAGGAAATCGACCGCGCGAGCGCGCAAGCGGATCAACAGCTCGGCCGGATCGCCGGCATCGAAGCGTCGCGCCAACCGCGCATCGTTGCGCGCCAGCAGTGCGCGCACCAGCACGCTCCATTCGGCATCGCCCTCCGGTCCGGCGGGCAATCCGGCCAGCACCGCACGCGGGTCGGCCGGAAGCGCGTCCATCACAGATCGTTGTCGTCGCCCGGCAACCGGGTCAGGATTTCCACACCGTCGCGGGTGACGAGCACGGTGTGCTCCCACTGCGCGGACAGCTTGCGATCCTTGGTGACGACCGTCCAGCCGTCCGGCAGGACGCGCGTGTGGCGGCTGCCCTCGTTGATCATCGGCTCGATGGTGAAGGTCATGCCCTCGCGCAACACTAGCCCGTCGCCGGCGCGGCCGTAATGCAGCACCTGCGGCTCGTCGTGATAGACCTTGCCGATGCCGTGCCCGCAGTATTCGCGCACTACCGAGAAACGCTGGCTTTCCGCATATTCCTGGATCGCGTGGCCGATGTCGCCCAGCGTCGCGCCCGGCCGCACGGTGCGGATGCCCCGGAACATCGCCTCGCGAGTGACATCCACCAGCCGCTGCGCCATCACCGACGGCGTCCCGACGACATACATGCGGCTGGTATCGCCGTGCCAGCCGTCCTTGATCACCGTGACGTCGATGTTGACGATGTCGCCGTCCCTGAGCACCTTGGCCTCGCTGGGGATGCCGTGGCAGATCACGTTGTTGACCGACGTGCACACGGTCTTGGGAAAGCCGCGATAACCAACGTTGGCCGGAATGGCCTTCTGCACGTTGACGATGTGGTCGTGGCAGATACGATCCAGTTCTTCGGTGCTCACGCCCGCCTTCACGTGCGGGGCGACGATCTGCAGCACTTCCGCCGCCAGACGGCCGGCCACGCGCATCTTCTCGATGTCTTCTGCTGTCTTGATATTGATAGCCATTCTCGGATTATCGCGCATCGCGGTGAAGCTGAGACAAAGGGGATCCCGGAACCCGGATCGGGGCCGGGCGACACGGGCTGCCGAAACCCGGGTTGCCCGTACACTCCGGATCGTCCATAATTACAGGGCTATAGTGCCGCCACGACGGGCGTACCGTCGAATCCACACCCATCGACAACCCCTGCGCCGGGGTGCCTCGCGAGAGGTTCGGTCGCAGTGACGATGGGGAGGCCCAACCCCGGAATCCAGCGTCCCGGCCGCAAGGTCGCGACGCAGCGCCACAACGCATCGGCGCGGGTTCCACGCATCGGAGTTTCCGCAATGCCCCAGATCACCATGCGCCAGATGCTGGAAGCCGGCGTCCATTTCGGCCACCAGACCCGCTACTGGAATCCCAAGATGGGCCCGTACATCTTCGGCGCCCGCGGCAAGATCCACATCATCAATCTCGAAAAGACCGTCCCGCTGTTCAACGACGCGATGAACTTCATCAGCGGCGTGGCCCAGAAGCGCGGCACCATCCTGTTCGTCGGCACCAAGCGCAGCGCGCGCGAGGCGATCAAGGAAGAGGCCGAGCGCTGCGGCATGCCGTTCATGACCCAGCGTTGGCTGGGCGGCTCGCTGACCAACTTCGCCACGGTGAAGAAGTCGGTGGCCCGGCTGAAGGAACTGGAAGCCGCCGAAACCGACGGCACCTTCCAGAAGCTGGTCAAGCACGAAGTGATGCGCCTGCGCCACGAGCGCGACAAGCTGGAAGCCTCGCTGGGCGGCATCAAGGACATGAGCCACCTGCCCGACGCCCTGTTCGTGATCGACATCGGCCACGAAGACATCGCCATCAAGGAAGCCAGGAAGCTCGGCATCCCGGTGATCGCGGTGGTCGATACCAACTACGATCCGGCCCTGGTGGACTACGCGATCCCGGGCAACGACGACGCCATCCGCGCCGTGCAGCTCTACGCGCGCGCCGCCGCCGACGCCGTGCTCGAGGGCAAGGCCGCAGCCCCGAACGCCGCTTCCGTGCGCGAGGAAGACTTCGCCGCCGCGGTCGATGGCGAAGAAGCGCCGAAGCCGGCCCGCCGCGCCAGGAAGGCCGAGTAATCGCGCCGTTCCCCCCTTCCCCTTCAAGGGGAAGGCCGGGATGGGGATGGTGCAATCCCCATACCACCCCCGCACAACCCTCCCCTTGAAGGGGAGGGCTTTCGGAGTCGCGGCCAAGACCGCCCCCTCATCATCGTATTTCCGAGGTAATCCCCAATGGCTGAAATCACCGCATCCCTCGTCAAGGAACTGCGCGAGCGCACCGGCGCCGGCATGATGGAATGCAAGAAGGCGCTCACCGAAACCGGGGGCGACATCGAAGCCGCCGCCGAAGCGCTGCGCAAGTCCGGTCTGGCCAAGGCCGACAAGAAGGCCGGTCGCGTCGCCGCCGAAGGCCGCGTCGCCATCGCCCAGGACGGCGGCAAGGCCGCGCTGGTCGAAGTCAATTCCGAAACCGATTTCGTCGCCAACGACGCCAGCTTCAAGGCGTTCGTCGATCTCGTCGCCGCCGCCGCGCTGGCGTCCGGCGCTACCGACGTCGAGGCGCTCAAGGCCGCCACGACCGCCTCGGGCAACAGCGTCGAAGAGGCGCGCGCCGCCATCGTGCACACCCTGGGCGAGAACATCCAGGTGCGCCGTCTGGTCCGTTTCGACAGCAATCACCACGTCGGCGCCTACGTCCACACCAACGGCAAGATCGGCGTGCTGGTCGAGCTGTCCGGCGGCAACGACGAGCTGGCCCGCGGCCTGGCGATGCACGTCGCCGCGATGAACCCGCCCTACAACAAGGCGGCGGACGTGCCGGCCGACTTCATCGCCAAGGAAAAGGAAATCGAACTGGCCAAGATGAGCGAGAAGGACCGCGCCAAGCCGGCCGAGATCCTCGAGAAGATCATCAGCGGCAAGATGAACAAGATCGTCAACGAAGTGACGCTGTACGGCCAGAGCTACGTGCTCGACGGCGACAAGACCGTCGAGGCCACGCTCAAGGCCGCCGGCGGCGACGTGGTCCGCTTCCAGCGGCTGGTGGTCGGAGAAGGCATCGAGAAGGTGCAGGAAGACTATCTGGCCGAAGTCGCCAAGGCGATGCAGGTCTGAGGATCCGCGATCCGGGAACCGCCCCGCACTTCCCGGCCCCGGCCCGAACGCAAGAAACCCGCCATACGGCGGGTTTCTTGTTGGCCGATGGCGCGCTGCTCCATGCCGTCAGATATTGGCCTGGTCCGGAGGCACGCCCTCAGGCAGGCCGGCCGCGCCATTGGCCCGTTCGCAGATCGTCCCCTGCATCCCCACGCCATAGCAACTCATCGACAGCGACCCCATCGCATAGCCGCGCAGCAGGGCCTGCGCGTCATTGCCGGCGGCGGCGAGGCCCGCGGTGTAGAGCAACGGGATGAAGTGGTCGGGCGTGGGCACGGCCTGCGGGTAATCCGGGTGTTCGACGGCCTTGAGGACATCCGCGGGCGCTTCGGCCATCGCTTGGGCGATGGAATCGTCGAAACGATGCGCCCAGTCGGCGCCCGCGTCCGGGCGGTCCCACTCGATCCGCCGCAGGTTGTGGACGACATTTCCGCTGGCCACGATCAGTACGCCGCGTTCGCGCAGCGGCGCGAGCCGGGTGGCCAGGTCGAAGTGGTAGTCCTGCGGCTTCAGGGCATTGATCGACAGCTGCACCACCGGCACGTCGGCCTGCGGAAACAGATGCGCCAGCACGCTCCAGGTGCCGTGATCGAGCCCCCATTGGTCGTGGTCGGCGCCCACCCAGAGCGGTTTGGCGACCTCGGCCACCTCTTCGGCAAGCTCGGGCAGGCCCGGTGCCGGGTAGTCGAACGCGAACAGGGCTTCGGGAAATCCGTAGAAGTCGTGGATGGTCCGCGGGCGCGCCATGGCGGTGACGGCGGTCGCGCCGATGTACCAGTGCGCCGAGATCGCCAGCACCGCGCGCGGTCGCGGCATGGCTGCTCCAAGCCGGCGCCACGCCTGCGTGAAACCGTTGTCCTCCAGCGTGTTCATCGGGCTGCCGTGACCGATGAAGAAGGCGGGCATGACGCTCATGCTTTCGATCCCGGGATGCCGGTGTCCCGATTGTAGCGGACTGCCCAGGTGGCCCGGCCTCACATCCGGGCCGGCGGCGCCTCAAATCGCCGGCGCGCCGTTCGAGGACAGCATCGAAACCAGCGACCCGTAGTTCGACGACTGGATATCGGCGATCCTCCAGCCGTCGTCCACCTGCGTCAGCGTGTAGGTCATCGTCGCCTTGCTGCCAAGGTTCGTGAATACGACCTTGACCCGTACCGGAGCGCCGGTGCCGATGCGCTCCGTATGCAGTGTCGAATAGACGTCATCGTCGTAGTCCTGCGCGTCGAGGATCGGGTCGAAGTCGAGGCTGCAGGTGTCCTCATCCCCGGCCCGGCAGGCCTTGTCGTTCGCCAGGAACTGGCGGGTCAGGTCTTCGCTGAACCAGGGCGACATCAGATCGCGATCCCCGAACCACGCGTGGTCGCCGATCGAATCCAGGTAGGTCATGAAGAATTCGCGCACGAAATCCTCCGGCGGCTGCGAAGGTTCCTCCTTCGCCGCCGTGTCCGCCGCGCCGGTCGCCGCGGAATCGTCGGTCCCGCTGTTCGCATCCGGGGTTGACGCGGACGCGTTCGACGTCTGCAGGTGAAGCTGCGGCTTCGACGGGTCGCTCACGTCGCCCCCGCCGCCACGGCCACAACCGGCAACCAGGAACATGGAAAGGAGCAGGATCAAAACGCGGGACATGGCAAGGGTCCTGTCTGGCAAACGGCTGTGCGGGTCGTCCCCGCGCACGGACAACGTAAAGGAAACCGCGACCGGCGCGCGAGGTCAAGGGTCGGTTCCGGATGTCCGGCCGCCGCTTGCGGCAACGCCGATTCGGTCAGCGCCGCCTCATGCCAGACCGCCTTTCTCAAGCCCGACGTTGGTGGAAGCGGCCTCGTAGATGTCGCGATCGAGAATGTCCGACTCACGCGCCACCAGCACCGGTACCAGCATCTGGCCGGTGACGTTGGTCATGGTGCGCATCATGTCGAGCACGCGATCGATGGCATACAGATAGCCGATGACTTCCAGCGGCAACCCCGCAGCGCTGAGCACGACGGTGGCCATGATGACGGCGGTGCCGGGGATGCCGGCGGTGCCGAAGCTGCCGAGCACCGAGGCGATCGCGATGGTCAGGTACTGCGAAAGCGACAGGTCGATGTTCGCGTACTGCGCGATGAACACCGCCGCCAGCGCCGGGTAGATCGCGCCGCAGCCGTCCATCTTGATGGTTGCGCCCAACGGCACCGCGAAGGCGGCGTAGTCCTTGTCGACGCCGAGGTTGTGGGTGGCGCAGCGCAGCGACACCGGCAGCGCCGCGAAGCTGCTCGACGCCACGAAGCCCACCTGCATCCCCGGCAGCGCGCCGCGCAGGAACTTCACCGGATTCAGGCCATGCGCCAGCAGCAGGACCGGGTACACGATCAGGATGTGGAAGGCGCAGGCCAGATACAGCGCGACCACGAAGTTCAGCAGCGGGCGCAATTGCTCGAAACCGTAACCGCCGACCAGCGCGGCGATCAGGCCGAAGGTGCCGAACGGGGTGAACTCCAGCACGTAGCGCGTCACCTGGATCATCACTTCGCTGGCTTCGCCGGCAAGCTTGCGCAGCCCGGCCACCTTGTCGCCCAGCTTGACCATGGCAAAGCCGACCAGGCCGGCGAAGAAGATCACCTGAAGTACGGTTCCGCTGCGCGGCACCAGCACCTTGCTGCCGTCCGCCATCACCTTGCTGTCGGCGCCGGCCATCGCCTGGAACGGGTTGGACGGCACCAGGTTGAGCAGCATGTCGAGCACGCTCGGCACGTCCTTGGGCTTGTAATCGGAGGCCACCTGCAGCACCCCGACGCCGGTGCCGGGCTGCAGCAGCCAGCCGAACAACAGCCCCACGCCGACCGCCAGCACCGCGGTGGCCGCAAACCAGGCGAAGGTGCGCCCGGCCAGCGCCATGATCGATTTCTGCCCGCTCAGCGAAGACACCGCGTTGATCACGGCAAACAGCACCAGCGGCACCGCGATCATCTCGATCAGGGTGACGTAAATATCGCCGATCGGCCCGAACCATTTCTCCGCGTTCGGGCCAAACGCCAGGCCCGCGAGCGCGCCGAGCACGAAGCCCAGCAGCACGCGCTTCCAGAATCGGATTCGGAACCACCAATCGAACATCGGATCATCCAGGAGAAGCGGCACGACACGATACTTCGGAAACCATGAATCCGTCACTGACCAAATGCAGGACTGCCATCACTTCCGGACATAATGCGGGCATGACACCGACACGAAGCGCATGCCATCTTGTCCCGGCGCTGGCCAGCCTGCTCACCCTCACGGCCTGTGCCGGCGCTCCGACCGCAGCGTCCGCGCCATCCTCGGCCCCGACCTCGATCCACGTCGACGTGCCGGCCATCGCCCGGCCCGCAGGGGAAACGCCTGCCTGGTGGTACCGCGACGGCGCGGCACAGGCAGCCGCGCGCGGCGCGATGAGCGGGCGTGCGAAGAACGTGATCGTCTTTCTCGGCGACGGCATGAGCCTGACCACCGTGGCCGCCGCGCGCATCCTCGAAGGCCAGCGCAACGGCGACAGCGGCGAGGAACACCGGCTGGCCTGGGAAGACTTCCCGGACACCGCGCTCAGCCGCACCTACAACACCGACGCCCAGACCCCCGACTCGGCCGGCACCATGTCGGCAATCACGACCGGCGTGAAAACCCACATGGGCGCGATCTCGGTGTACGCCGGAAGCACCACCGACTGCGCCGACAGCCGCGGCAAGCACGCCCAGACCTGGCTGGAACTGGCCGATGCGGCCGGCATGGCCTCCGGCGTGGTGACGACCGCGCGCGTCACCCACGCCACCCCGGCGGCGACCTACGCCCACAGCCCGAACCGGCGCTGGGAAAACGATGCCGCGCTTTCCACCGAAGCACGCGCCGACGGCTGCCGCGACATCGCCCGCCAGTTGATCGACGCCACGGAGGACGGCCACGGCCCGACGATCGTCCTCGGCGGCGGCCGCATGGAATTCCTGACCACCGCGCAAACCGATCCGAAGCTGCGGGACAAGCACGGTTTGCGCACGGACGGACGCGATCTGATCGACGAATGGAAGCGGGCCCATCCGCGCGGCGCCTACGTGACGAACGCGACCGAGCTGACCGCAGCCGCCGACGCGCCGCAGGTGCTGGGGCTGTTCGAATATTCCCACATGCTCTACGACCACGACCGCCTCGCTTCCGGCAGCGACGAACCTTCGTTGACGCAAATGACGCGCGCGGCGATCCGGCACCTGTCGCGAAACGACAACGGCTACGTGCTTCTGGTCGAGGGTGCGCGCATCGACATGGCCCATCACGAGGGCAACGCCTACCGCGCGCTGGACGAAACCATCGAACTGTCGAACGCGGTTCGCGCCGCGCTGGAGATGACTTCACCCGAAGACACCCTGATCCTGGTGACGGCCGACCACTCGCACACGCTGAATCTCGTCGGCTATCCACAGCGCGGCAATCCGATCCTCGGCCTGGTGCGCGCGCCCGGCAAGGACGCGCCTTCGCACGACCAGGCAGGACTGCCCTATACCACCCTCAGCTACGCCAACGGTCCCGGCAACACCGGCGCCAGCGACACCCAGCCCGCCGGACCCAAGCGCTATCCGCACTATCCCAACAGGCAGACGGCAGCGCCCGTCGGACGGCCGGATCTGGGCCACATCGACACGACCGCCCCGGATTTCCTGCAGGAGGCGCTGGTGCCGCTGGGCGGCGAAACCCACGGCGGCGAAGACGTCGGCGTGTGGGCATTGGGTCCGGGCAGCGCTGCGGTGCGCGGTTCGCTGGAACAGAACGCGCTCTACCACATCATCGTCCAGGCCACCCCGCGCCTGCGCGCTGCGCTGTGCGCGCGCGGACTGTGCGACGACAACGGCGTTCCGGTGGAACTGCCGCGGCCGGAGTCGTTCCGACCGCCGGCTCAGTGAAGGCGACGACTCAGAACGGCTTGGCCAGCACCAGCCAGACGATCGCCACCAGCAGCGGCAGCGGCAGTTCGTTGATCCAGCGCAGCGTGGTGGCCGACGGCAGCTGATCCAGCCTTGCCAACTGTCTTCCCGTGGCGATGTAGAACGCCAGCAGCGCCACGACCAGCGCCAGCTTGGCGTGCATCCAGTGGGTACCGGCGCCCACCATCGTCGGGAAGCCGGGCAATGCGCGATGGCCCAGCCACAGCGTCAGCCCCAGCACGAACGCCAGCGCGAACATCGCGTGGCCGAAGCGGTACAGCCGCCGCCCCATCAGCGCCAGCCGCGCCCTTACCGCCGCATCCCCTCCGGCTTCGGCAAGATTGACCAGAATCCGCGGCAGGTAGAACACCGCCGCCATCCAGGCAATCACGAACACGATGTGGAAGGTCTTGACCAGCAGGTATGCCATGCGGCGACTCCGGAAATGTTCCAATGCGTCATCCCCGCGATAGCGGGCATCTTTTCACGGACGAATGTCCGTGCATCCATGGACGTTACCCTAATGAAGATCAAAGTCCATGGACTCCCGCCCCCGCCTTCGCGGGGGCAGGCTCTTCGCGGGAGTGACGAACCAACAGCATGACCAAGACCTACGACCGCGCCTACTTCGACCGCTGGTATCGGCACGGCGGCATCGGCGGCAGCGCCCGGCTGGCACGCAAGGTGCTGCTGGCCGTGGCCACCGCCGAATACCACCTCGAACGCCCGATCCGCACCGTCCTCGACATCGGCTGCGGCGAAGGCGCGTGGCGCGCGCCCCTGCTGAAACTGCGCCCGAGGGCGGCGTATTTTGGCTTCGACTCCAGCGCCTATGCGATCGCCCGCTACGGGCATTCGCGCAATCTGCACCTCGCCCGCTTCGGGGATTTCGCCCAACTGCGTCCCTGCCCGCCGGTGGACCTGCTGGTCTGCAGCGACGTGCTGCACTACCTGCCGACGCGCGAACTCGACCGCGGTTTGCCCGCGCTGGCCGAGCTGTGCGCGGGCGTGGCCTTCATCGAGGCCTTCGCGCGCGGCGACGGAGCGGTGGGCGACGAAGCCGGATTCCGGCAGCGGCCGGCCGCCTTCTACCGCAAGCGGCTGGAAGCGCTCGGCCTGCGCCCGCTGGGTTCGTTCTGCTGGCTCTCGCCCACGCTGGCGGACGGGGCAACGGCGCTGGAACTGCCGGGCTGAAGGCTGTCGCAGGTTTCACATCGCCCCGGTTGAATCACGTTGGCAAATTCGGTCGCCCTGGACCGGATTCTCGGCAAAACGAGAATCCCGTCACATTACGCCGCGCCGAGCGCGCTATGCTGCATCGCCGCAAACGGGAGCAAGACCGGCCGATGGTGCTCTATCCACTGCATGAACTCTGGCGCACCGGACTGGCCCCGCTGGCCTACTGGGCCGACGCCAACGCCCGCATCTACTCCGCGCAGGACAGCTGGCTGTCCACCCTGCCCGGGTCGCAGCGCACCGCCGCAGGCTTCGAGCTGATGTACCGGCTGGGCAAGGACTACGAGAAGCCGGAGTTCGGCATCCACCAGATCGACGTCGAAGGCCGCTCGATCCCGGTGGTGGAACGGGTCGAACTGGAGAAACCGTTCTGCCGGCTGCTGCGCTTCAAGCGCTACCACGACCAGGCCGACGGCCTGGCGCGGATGAAGGACGATCCGACCGTGCTGGTGGTCGCGCCGCTGTCCGGCCACCATGCCACCTTGCTGCGCGACACCGTGCGCACCCTGCTGGCCGACCACAAGGTCTACATCACCGACTGGACCGACGCGCGCATGGTGCCGACCGATGCCGGCGCTTTCCATCTCGACGACTACGTGGCCTGTGTGCAGGAGTTCATCCGCCACATCGGCGCCGAGCGCCTGCACGTCATCAGCGTCTGCCAGCCCACCGTGCCGGTGCTGGCGGCGATTTCGCTGATGGCCGCGCGCGGCGAGCCGCTGCCGCGATCGATGACGATGATGGGCGGGCCGATCGACGCCCGCCGTTCGCCGACCGCCGTCGACAATCTCGCCACCCGGCAGCCGCTGTGGTGGTTCGAGAACAGCGTGATCCACACCGTTCCGGCCAACTATCCCGGCGTCGGCCGGCGCGTCTATCCCGGCTTCCTGCAACACCTGGGATTCGTCGCGATGAACCCGGAACGTCACGGGCTGTCGCACTGGGAT
Organism: Thermomonas sp.; assembly: GCF_025993755.1. GTDB lineage: Bacteria > Pseudomonadota > Gammaproteobacteria > Xanthomonadales > Xanthomonadaceae > Thermomonas. Next base: position 13,341 of record NZ_JAMQHN010000020.1, read on the forward strand.
TTCTACCAGGATCTGGTGAAAGGCGATCTCAGTTCCGCCGAATCCCACCGTAAGTTCTACGACGAATACAACGCCGTGCTGGACATGCCCGCCGAGTACTACCTCGACACCATCCGCACCGTGTTCCAGGAACACCTGCTGCCGCGCGGGCTGTGGGACGTGGCCGGGGAGCGCGTCGATCCGTCGAAGATCAGGGATTGCGCCCTGCTGACCATCGAGGGCGAACTCGACGACATTTCCGGAGCCGGCCAGACCCGCGCCGCACACGACCTGTGCACCGGCATCCCCGCCGCCCGCCGCCGCCACATCACCGCCGAGGGCGCCGGCCACTACGGCATCTTCAGCGGCCGCCGCTGGCGCACCGAGATTTACCCTCAGGTGCGAAGCTTCATCGCCGCGCTCAACCGCAAAAAGAAGCGCTGATACGGGCGGCGCGTCCCATGCACGTTATGCTGGCGGTCGGAGCCCACGGAGACCGCCCATGCGCCGCGCCCTGCCTGCCGCCGTCCTGCTGACCCTGCTGTGCACCAACGCCCCGGCGCAGGACGCCGCCGCTCCACCGAAGACGCGCACGCCGCAAGCCATCCTCGACGCTGCGCCGGCCAGCGCCTGGCGCGACCTCGACCCCGCCAACACCCTGTACATGGAACTGCCGGACGGGCGCGTCATCATCGAGTTGGCGCCCGACTTCGCGCCGCAGCACGTGGCCAACATCAAGACCATGGCCAGGGGCGGGTTCTGGGACGGCCTGACCGTCTACCGCTCGCAGGACAATTTCGTGGTCCAGTTCGGCGATGCCGAAGGCGAGGAGGCCGGCAAGGCCAAGCCGTATCCCTCCGGCACTCGCACCCACCTGCCGGCCGAATTCACCCGCAGCGCGGACGGCATCCGCTTCGATCGCCTGCCCGACAGCGACGGCTGGGCGCCGCAGGTCGGCTTCGCCGACGGCTTTCCGGTCGCCCGCGATCCGGCCACCGGCAGGATGTGGATCACCCACTGCTACGGCGTGGTCGGCGCCGGCCGCAACAACGCGCCGGACAGCAGCATCGGCGCCGAACTCTACGTGGTGATCGGGCAGGCGCCGCGCGCGCTCGACCACCAGCTCACCGTGGTCGGCCGCGTGGTCAAGGGCATGGAACTGCTCAGCACGATCCGCCGCGGCCCGCCGCCGATGGGCTTCTACACCGACACCGCGCAGCGCACGCCGATCCTCTCGATCAAGCTGGCCAGCCAGCTGCCGGTGGCGCAGCGCACCCCGCTGCAACTGCTGCGCACCGACAGCCAGGCCTTCGCGGAGGCCACCGAAGCGCGACGCAACCGCCGTGACGATTTCTACACCCAGCCGCCGGGCCATATCGATCTGTGCGGCGTGCCGCTGCCGGTGCGGCCGACGCCGAAGGCGCCATAGGGAAACGTGTCACGTCTTTCTCGTGACTCATGGCACCTTGCCATGCCCGCGGGGATCGCACATCGTGCCCTGATCCATCTAGATGCGGATGTCTCCATGACCCGTCGCTGCACCCCATTCGCCCTTGCCGCGCTGCTGACGCTGTCCGCACCCGCCATCGCGAAAACCCAGACAGCCACCGCCACGCCCACCGCGCCCGCCACGGCTCCGGCCGCGGTCAGTTGCCCGACCATCCCACTGGCGGCGGCCAACGCCGCCGCGGTGCGCACATCCAGCGCCCCCGACGCCTGGGGCGGCCCGCGCACCGCCAACGCCGCCACCTTGTCCGACCGGGTGGTGGCCTACTCGATCGACGCCACGCTCGATCCTGACAAGCACACCGTCACCGGCAAGCAGACGCTGACTTGGCGCAACCGCAGCGGGCAGCCGGTGTGCAGCATTTACCTGCACCTGTACCTGAACGCCTTCGAAGGCCCAGGCAGCACCTTCATGACCGAACAGCGCGCCAGCGCCACCGGCTTCCGCAGCAATGTCGCCACCAAGGACGGCGAATACGGCTACATCCGGCTCGACCGCGTGCAGCAGGGCGGCGCGGCGGCGAAGTGGACCTTCGTGCAGCCCGACAACGGCCCGAAGACCGACCGCAGCGTGGTCCGCATCGACCTGCCGACCCCGGTCGCCCCGGGCGCCAGCACCACCCTCGCCATCGACTTCTTCGACCAGCTGCCGCGGGTGGTCGCGCGCACCGGCTACTACGGCAGCTTCCACCTCGTCGGCCAGTGGTTCCCCAAGGTCGGCGTACTGGAGTTGCCGGGCGAGCGCGGCGCCGCCGCCCCGCGCTGGAACGCCCACGAGTTCCACCTGCACAGCGAGTTCTACGCCGATTACGGCAGCTACGACGTGCGCCTGACCGTGCCGAAGGGCTACACCGTCGGCGCCACCGGCCAGGAAACCGGCGCGCCCGTCGAACGCAACGGCAAGGTGACCCATCGCTACGTCCAGCACGACGTCCACGATTTCGCCTGGACCGCCGACAACCGCTACGCCAAGCCACTGCTGCGCACCTGGAACGGGCCCAACGGGCCGGTCGAGGTACGGGTGCTCTACACCCCCGAATACGCCTCCAACGCCGAACCGGTGGCCCAGGCGACCATCGACTCGCTGACGTATTTCTCGCGCACGCTGGGCCCCTACCCCTACAAGACCGCCACCGCCGTTGTCCCGCCTTACGGTGCGCGCGAAGCCGGCGGCATGGAATATCCGACCTTCTTCACCGCCGACAGCACCGACACCGTCACCCCGGGCAGCCTGCAGCGCTTCATGCTCGACTTCGTCACCGTGCACGAATTCGGCCACGGCTACTTCTACGGCATCCTCGGCTCCAACGAGTTCGAGGAACCCATGCTCGACGAGGGCATGAACGAGTACTGGGACCAGCGCATGATGACTTCGCGCAACCAGACGCTCGATCTGACCTCCGGCTGGCTGAAGGCGCTCGGAATCGGCACGCGGCTGCGTCCATTCGACATGGAACGTCTTGGCGCCAGCCTCGACGATCCGGCCGATCCACTGGGGATGAACTCCTGGGCGGTCCTGTCCAGCACCAGCTACAGCACGGTGTATTCCCGTACCGCCACCGCCATGCGCCAGCTCGAAATGCTGGTCGGGAAGCCGGCGCTGGAACGGGCGATGAAGCTGTATTACGACCGCTGGAAGTTCCGGCACCCGTCGCTGGCCGACCTGCGCGACGCGCTCGCGGAAGGCACCGGCAAGGCCGACATCGTCAACGCCGCCTTCGACGCCTACGTGTTCAGCTCCGGCCGCACCGACGACCGCATCTCCAGCATGACCAGCAGCGAAATACTTCCGTTGCCCGGCTACCACCAGCAGCAGGGCAGGCAGATGATGCTCGACAGCAAGGCGGCGCAGAAAGACATTGAAGACCGGCGCGCGGCCTGGAAGAAGGCGCACCCGAATCCGGCCGCCGGCACCGGCCCGTTCCCGTTCCACACCGTGGTCGTGGTTCGCCGCGACGCGGTCAAGCCGCCACAGACCCTGCGCGTATTCTTCGCCGACGGCAGCCATCGCGATTTCGCCGTCACCAGCCAGGGCAGCTGGCAGCGCTTCGTCATGGACACTCCGGTCAAGGCCACCGGCGCCCAGCTGGATCCGGACAACCTGATTCGCACCGACGCCAACAAGCTCAACGACAGCTACAGCATCGAAGCCAGACCGCAGGCGTCCCGCCGCTGGTTCGGCGATTTCTCGGCGCTGCTGCAAGCCTTCTTCACTCTTCTGGCCACCGTCTGAGGGCGCGCACATGAATGCCTCGATTCGCCCGATCCGCGCCCGCGCGGCCGTTCCGGCAGCCCTCTTCCGCGCCTTGCACTGGAAACTGCTGCTGCTGTGGGTGCTGGCCACCCTTGGCTGCGCCCTGCTGGCCGCCCTGCCGGTCTGGTCCTGGCTCGGCAGCGTGCTGGATCACTCCCTACAATCCGAAGCCATCGCCAACGGGCAGGCGCCCATGCACCTGATCGACGCAATGATGGCATCGACCGCGCCGCTGGCGACGCTGGGCGCGAACGTACGGATCGCTGCCGCGCTGATGCTGCTGCTCTCGCCGCTGCTGGTGGGTGCCACTCTGGTTGCCTCCCGCAGCGCCGTGCGCCTTGGATTCGGCGACCTGCTGCGCGGCGCCATCGGGGAATACTGGCCGCTGCTGCGCCTGTTGCTGTGGTCGATCCTGCCGCTGGGCGCGGCGGTGGCGCTGTATGGTGCGCTCGCCGGCATTGGCGGCAAGGCCAACGAACACGCCATCCTCGCCTCCAGCGTCGAGCATTGGAACGATTTCGCGATGGGCGCTGCGGGTCTCCTGCTGGTGCTGGCCCACGCCAGCGTCGAGGCCGGGCGCGGCTGGATGGCCGCGGACCCGAACCTGCGGTCGGCGATCCGGGCGTGGTGGCGCGGCGCCGCGCTGCTCGTCCGTCGTCCGATCGCGGTGCTGTCTGCCTATGCCTTCCCGTGGCTGCTGGCGGCGCTGCTCGCGCTGGCCCTGCTCTGGCTGCGCCAGCATTCGGGCGCCGGCCTGACGCTGGGCCTGCTGTTCTCCTGCCTGATCAGCGGTGCCCTGGCCTGGGGCAAGGTGGCGCGCCTGTTCGCTCTGCGCACTCTGGCCTCGGATCGGCGACAGGGACGCGGCTGAACCCCATCGCCGCGCTTCGCTGGTAAGATATCCCCCGACGCAAACCGGGGGGCGCGGTCGTGGCTTTCTTCGATCTTTTCAAGCGCAAGCAAACCACACCCGGCAGCGACGGCGGCTCGCCGAGCGATGCAGGCCGGCTCATCGACCGCCGCGAACACGACCGCCGCAACGCCCAGCCTGGCACCCGGATTCTGGTCATCGACGACTCGCACACGATCGTGGCGCTGCTCAAGCGCATGCTGCAGCAAAACCATTACGAGGTCCTGACCGCCTACGACGGCGAAACCGGGATCGAGATCGCGCGCAAGGAACAGCCCAACCTGGTCTTCCTCGACATCGTCCTGCCCGGGATCGACGGCTTCAACGTCCTGCGGACCCTGCGGCGCGATCCCGCCACCAAGAACGTGCCGATCATCATGATCAGCGGCAACGCCGCGGCAACCGAGCAGTTCTACGTGCAACGGATCGGTGCCGACGACTTCATGAAGAAGCCGTTCGCGCGCGCCGAGGTGTTCAGCCGGATCGAGCGCGTGCTCGACGAAAACGGCGTACCGCGCCATGCGGCGCGTCCGCGCACCCGCGCCGAAGCCGCAACGCCCAAGGCCGTCGGCGGCGTCTGACCGGCTCCCTGCCCCCGCCGCCCATCGGCAGGGGCCCAAGGCAACGCCGATTCCGTCAGCGCCGCCTCATTCGGCCGACACCTCGACCCGAACACGGATCCGGTCGCCCGGGTTGTAGTCCATGCGCCGGGTGTATTGGCGGCCGTTGTATTCGTAGGTGACATCATAGCCGCCGCTTCCGGTGGTTCCATAGCCGGGATCGCCCGTGCCGTAGCCCCGCACCGGCTCCGGATCACACACCCGCACCGTGCCGGCGCGCGCCGCGTTCTCGCGCTGGCGCTGCTCGTAAATCTCGCGTCCGGCCATGCTGCCGGCCACCGAACCGATCGCGGCCGCGGCATAGCTGCCGCTGCCCTTGCCGATCTGGCTGCCCAGCACGGCACCGACAATGCCACCGAGCATGGCCGAGGCGTTGCTGCCGGCGCGAGATCCGTAGCGCCGCTCGCCGTAGCGATCGTAGTAGGGATCCCCGCCATAGCCCCTGCGGTCGTCGTAATACGGGTCCCGACCGCCTCCGTAACGATCGTCGTAATACGGATCGCGTCCATAGCGATCGACCGAAGTCCGCGAGTAGCAGCGCCGCGGCGTGCCGTTGACAGCGGAATAATCGTCGCCGTCGAGCACCGGATCGACCCGGATCACCCGCGCATAGTCGTAATACCCCGTGGCATCGCTGTCGGCCTGGCCGGGGTCGTTCGCGGGCGCCGTGTCGTACTGCCCACCGTAATTCGGGTCGCCGTAGTCCGGATCGCCGTAATCCTGAGCCAGCAATGCAGGGCTGGCGGCAAACAGGCCGACGGCCAGAAGCGAGACAAGCAGGCGTTTCATGTGTCCATCCCCTTCGCCGGAGGATTATCGGCCGGCGTGCGTTGAAGATGCAGTCTTGCGGTTGACGCGAAGCTGAACGCGGCGGGCTTCGTGATTGTCGTTTAGCGCGGCGACAGCTTGCGACAACCATCGCCGAATTGGTGTTGCAGCGCACGATCACCGACACGCGGGCTGCGCTAAGGTGGCGACACGCCGTGACGTTCGCGCGCCGCGTCGCGACCGCCGCCCTTGGCGCGGGCCGCCACGACGACCACCCATATTCAGGAAGGGAGACGCACGGCATGTCCTACAGCACATCGCAAATCCGCAACGTGGCCCTGGCGGGCCACCCTGGCGCCGGCAAAACCACCCTGTTCGAAGCCCTGCTGCATGCCGGCGGCGCACTCCAGACGGCAGGCACGGTCGAACGCGGCAACACGGCGTCGGATTTCGACCCGATCGAAAAGGAGCGCGGCCATTCCATCGACGCGGCCATCGCCAGCATCGACCGCCCGGGGCTGCATCTGAACCTGATCGACACGCCCGGATATCAGGACTTCCGCGGCCCGGCGCTGGGGGTGATGGACGCGGTGGAGACCATCGCGATCGTGATCGACCCGGAAGCCGGCATCGGCCACGGCACACGTCGGATGATGCACTACGCGATCGGGCGCGGGCTGTCGCGCGTCATCGTGATCAACAAGATCGATACCGGCCACGCCGACGGGCGGGTGCTCAACGCGCTGCGCGAGGAATTCGGGCCGGAGGTGCTGCCGATCAACCTGCCCGCCGACGGCGGCGCGCGGGTGATCGATTGCTTCGGCGGTCGCGATGGCGACAGCGACCTCGGCCCGGTGTCCGAATGGCACCAGAAGATCCTCGATCAGGTGGTCGAGATGAACGAGGAGGTGATGGACCGATTCCTCGAACACGGCGAGGACGCGCTCACCCCACAGGAACTGCACGATGCCTTCGAGCAGTGCCTGCGCGAAGGCCACCTGATCCCGGTGCTGTTCCTGTCGGCGCGCACCGGCGTAGGCACGCGCAAGTTCCTCGACGTCGCCGAGCGCCTGCTCCCGAATCCAGGCGAGGCCAACCCGGCGCCGTTCCGCAAGGGCCGCGGAAGCGACGCGCAGGCGGTCGCGGCAACGCCCGACCCGAACGCGCACGTCATCGCCGACGTGTTCAAGATCATCAACGACCCCTTCGTCGGCAAGCTCGGCGTCTTCCGCGTCCACCAGGGCACGGTGCGGCGCGACACCCAGCTGTTCGTGGACGACGGCCGGAAGGCGTTCAAGGTCGCGCACCTGTTCCGCTTGCAGGGCAAGGAGCACGTCGAGATCCAGCAGGCCATTCCCGGCGACATCGCCGCCGTGGCCAAGATCGACGAACTGCACTACGAAGCCGTCCTGCACGACTCGCACGACGAGGACCTGATTTCGCTGGCGCCGATGGAATTCCCGCGTGCGATGTTCGGCATGGCGGTCGAGCCCGCCACCAAGGGCCAGGAGCAGAAGCTGGCGACCGCGCTGGCCAAGCTTGCCGAAGAGGATCCGGCGTTCGTGGTCGAGCACAGCGGCGAGACCAACGAGACCGTGATCCGCGGGCTGTCCGACCTGCACCTGCGGGTCATGCTGCAGCGCCTGAAGGACCGTTTCCAGGTCGAGGTGACGACCCGGCCGCCGCGGATCGCCTATCGCGAGACCATCGGCGTGAATGCCGAGGGCCACCACCGCCACAAGAAGCAGACCGGCGGCGCCGGCCAATTCGGCGAGGTGTTCCTGCGGGTCGAGCCTCTGCCGCGCGGCGCCGGTTTCGAATTCGTCGATGAGGTCAAGGGCGGCACGATTCCCGGGCAGTTCCTGCCTGCGGTCGAAAAAGGCGTGCGCCAGGTGCTGGCCAGCGGCGCCGTCGCCGGCTATCCGATGCAGGACTTGCGCGTGACGGTTTACGACGGCAAGCACCATCCGGTGGACAGCAAGGAAGTGGCCTTCATCGCCGCCGGCAAACGCGCTTTCCTCGACGCCGTGGGCAAGGCCAGGCCACAGGTGCTCGAACCGATCGTCGATCTGGAAGTGTCTGCGCCCGAGGCAGCCATGGGCGACATCAGCGGAGGGCTGGCGACCAAGCGCGCGCGCATCAACAGCACCGATTCGCTCCCGGGCGGCGAGATCGTGATCCGCGCACTGGTGCCCTTGTCCGAACTGGAGAACTACGGCGCCGAGCTGAAGTCCGCCACCGCCGGGCGCGGTCGCTACACGCTCGACTTCAACCGCTACGAGCCGGTGCCGGCGCAGGTGCAGAAGAAACTGATGGACGCCTTCAAGCCGCAGGAGGAGGACGCTTGATCGACCGGCAGATGGCGGTGTTGGCTCTGGCCGCGGCGTTGGCCTGCGGGCCAGGGACCGCCCTTGCCGCGCCCGCCGAGGCACCGCCCCGGCCCGCAGTGTGCCCGCCCGTGGCCGACGCGGCATCGGACTGGGAGTTGCCCGGATCGTTCGGCGCCACCACCACCCGGGAGGAGTTGGAACGAACATACGGTCCCGACAGCGTCCATGACCTGGAAATCGCGGCTTCCAACGGCGCCTTCTACCACATGCTGACGCTGTTCCCGGACGATCCAACTCGCAGGCTGCAATTCGCGGTCGGCCCCGACTGGCGCGTGGCCAGCATCAGCCTCGAGAACGCGGAAACCCGCTGGCACGTCGGCGGTCTCCGCCCGGGAATCTCGCTGGCGGAACTGGTCGCCTGCAACGGCGCGCCGCTGACCTTCGCCGGTTTCGGCACCCTTGGCAGCAGCTATTTGGAGAATTGGAACGGCGGCCGCTTCGCCGCCGCTCCGGGAGCGCCCTACCGGCTGCTCGTGCGCCTGGCTCCACGCCCCGGCGCCGGGGACGCCGTTCCCACAAATGATGCCCCGCTTCGCAGCGACGACCCGGCACACCCCGGGCTGGGCGATGCCGTGGTGGTCGAGGCCCTGATCCTGCGCTTCCCCTGACAAAGCGCCAGCCATGCGATGATCGCGGCGGGCCAAGGCGAGGGCAGGGCGATGCAGGCAAGACACTGGCTGGCGATGGCGGCATGCGCGCTGCTGTGCGCCTGCTCACGCGTTCCGCAGGAGGCCGCGCCCGGCACGGCAGCCTCGCCTGCGCCGGTGCCTGACACCGCAACCGCGACCCTGCAGGCCAAGCCGATCGAGGCCAGCGCCGAAACCGGCGCACAGGCCGAGGACTGGAGCCTTCCGGGCGCGATCACGGCCACAACAACCTACAAGGAGTTCGAGGCGCGCTTCGGCAGCGGCAACGTCCGGAAGGAGCACCTGACCGGGGCTGAGGGCATCGAATACGATGCCTGGATCCTGTTCCCGGACGACCCCGCCAAGCGGCTGGAGCTGATCCTCGACGATGGCCCCGGCCCGCGTACGGTCAGCCAGATTCGCCTGGACAATCCGGAAACGGTCTGGCACGACGCGAACGGCCTCCATCCCGGGATGCCGCTGTCCGAGGTCGTGCGGCGCAACGGCGGCCCGGTCGAATTCTCGGGGCTCGACTGGGACTACGGCGGCACGGTCACCGACTGGCTCGGCGGCAAGCTGGCGCCCGCTGCCGACGCCGCCACTCTGTCCACCCCCATCCTGACGCGCCGCGACGGCCTCCCTGACGCCGTCGACACTCCATCCGGCGATGCACCGTTCCGCAGCGACGACAAGCGCTGGCCGGATATTGGCCACGATCTGGTCATCGGTGAGCTGCTACTCGCCTGGCCCAGCGACGAGGACGAGTAACGCACCGCACCTGCGGCCCAAACCCTACCGATCCAGTTTCACCCTGCGAAGATAATCCGACGAAGACCGCCATCGTCAAAGGCCCCGCTGCCGGGCGTGCACACGCTCCCCTTCCTGTCGCGCTCGATGGCCTCAGCGCGCTGCCGCCGGAATCGGCGGGGCTCCCATCCCCGGCGGCGCCGGAACCTCGCTCCTGCGTAGCCACATGCGACCGGCCGCTAGATCCAAGGTGACCACCCAGTCCTTGAGGAAGGGCATCCCGAGATTGCCGTCGATGTTCAACGCCGGGGTGAACGCCACCCCTTCGGCGACGATGCCGTAGCCCAATGGAATTCTTGCCGGCTGTGGTGTTTCGTTTGTTGGATCAAGCCCGAACAGTCCGGCGTATTCCTTCGACACCAGCAAGGTTCCGCCATTGCCACTATCGATTTCGAACCGCACGATGCCCTTGGGCGTCGACACCTCCAGGTTGACCGCGAGCGCCAGCCCCTGCGCTTCTCTCGACAACCGGATCGGCAACTCCTGAGCCCCGGCGATGCGCTTAGCCGCGCTGGCCGCGGACTCCACGTAGAGATGTCCTCCAGCGAAATCCAGAGTGATGGTTCGGCCGGCGAACACGTCCAGCGCCAGCAAGCCATCGATCGGAGGAGCATCCGTCGCCATCAGGGATGCCACCTGCATCACACCGACGGCCGGTGCGTCTAGCGCAAACCCATCGACGCTGAATGTCACGTCGTCACAACGCGCCATGTCCATCTTCGTTCCGGTCATGTTGTAGCCGCCAAGGCGCCCCCAAGGCGTGCAGCCCAAGTGCGCTGCAAACTCCGGCGAGACCACGGTATGCCCGCCACCCGTATCGAAGACAAACAAGCCACGTCGGCCGCTGGCTTCCACGTGCACGGCTACGCTCTTCCGGTACGGCACGAGCCGCAGGGTTGCAATGGGGGCATCCGCGGGTTTGTCTGCCTCTCTGTGCCGCGGGTTTGAGGACAAACCTGGCATCGACAGAAATGCGGATACGAGCAGGAC
>NZ_JAMQHN010000021.1 GCF_025993755.1 Thermomonas sp.
AGCCTTCCTGCAACTGCGGCATGAACTCCTTACCCAGGAACGGGAACAGCGCTAGGCTTGCCACCAGCGCGAGGACGGCGCTGACCACGACCACCCGCTTGCGTGCGAGCGCCTTGTCCAGCAGCGGCCGGTAGCCGCGCTTGATTTTGGCGACCAGCCACGTATCGCGCTCCGGCTTGGGCTTGAGGATCATCGAGGCCAGCACCGGGATCAGGGTCAGACTCAGGATCAGCGAACCTGCCATCGCAAAGGCGATGTTGAAGGCCATCGGCTTGAACATCTTGCCTTCGAGTCCTTCCAGCGCGAACAGCGGCAGGAACACGACGATGATGATGCCGATCGCAAACGTAATCGGATTGGCCACTTCCTTCGCCGCCGCCAGCACCGCGGAGGTCCTGTCGACCTTTTCGCCGTGTTCGAGACGCTCGGCCATGATCCGGAAGGCGTTCTCGACCATCACCACCGCGCCGTCGACCATCATGCCGATGCCGATCGCTAATCCAGCCAGCGACATCAGGTTGGCCGACAGGCCAACCTGGCCCATCCCGATGAAGGCAATCAGCATCGCCAGTGGCAACGTCACGATCACGACCAGCGCCGAGCGCAGTTCGCCCAGGAACAGGAACAGGATGATCGCCACCAGGATCGAGCCTTCGATCAACGCGCGAGTTGCTGTCCCCACCGCTTTGTTGACCAGGTCGGTGCGCTCGTAAATCGGCTTGAGCACCATAGTCTTTGGCAACGCATCGCGTACGACATCGAGTTTGCCCTTGACCGCTTCGACCACGTCCTTGGCGTTCTCGCCGATGCGCGCCAGGGCCATGCCCAGCACGACTTCCTCGCCGTCGCGGGTCACCGCACCAAAACGCGGTGCCGGGGCTTCCACCACGGTGGCCACATCGCGCAAATACACCGGCACGCCATCCTCGGCCTTGAGCACGATCTCACCGATATCCTTGGTAGATCGCAACAGGCCCAGGCCACGAACAAGGAACTGTTCGCGCCCCACGTCCATGACGTTGCCGCCGACCTGGCCGTTGTTGGCCGGAATCGCGTTGATCACGTCGCCAAACCCCAGCCCGCGCGCATAGAGCCGTTGCGGATCGATCTGGACCTGATACTCGCGCTCGCCGCCGCCCCAGGAGGAGACATCGTCCACGCCCGGCGCGGTACGCAGGATCAGGCGCACCGTCCATTCCTGCCAGGTGCGCAGGTCCATGTCGGTGACCTGATCCCTGCTGACGCCCGGAGCGCGCTCGACCGTGTACCAGAACACCTGACCCAGACCGGAGGTATTGGGCCCCATGCTCGGCTTGCCATACCCTTCGGGCAGACGGTCACCGATTTCCTGCAGTCGTTCGTTGACCAGCTGCCGCGCGAAGTAGATGTCCATGTCGTCCTCGAAATAGACGGCGACATATGACAGCCCGAACAGGCTGACCGAGCGGATTTCCTGCACTTTTGGCAGACCGGCGAGCGCCGACTCCACCGGTGTGGTGAGCAGTTGCTCCACGTCTTCTGCGGCCAGGCCCGGGGACTCGGTGTAGACGTTGACCTGAACGGGCGTGACGTCCGGGAAGGCGTCGATGGGCACGTTGCGCACTGCACTGATGCCGAGGAAGGCCACCACCGCGAAGGCGATCAGCACCAGAAACTTGTAGCGCAGGGAAAGTTCGACCAGGCGATTCAGCATGGCGCACCTCCGCAAATCACGAGGGAGAGATCAATGGCCATGACCCTCTCCCAGTTGCGCCTTGAGAATCTGCGACTTGACCGCAAACGCACCGGCGACCACGACACTGTCGCCTGCCTTCAACCCTTCGCGGATGACGGTACGATCACCAATCACTTCACCCACGCGCACCGGCACCGGTTCGAGTGCCCCAGTGCGGTTGCGGCGGAACACCACGGTTTCACCTTCAAGTTGCACCAATGCATCGGTTGGGACGGCTAGCTGCGTGGCGGATTTGTTGTCCGTGTTAGCCGCAGGAGCGGCCTCGAAATACACTTCGACGAAATCGCCGCCATGCAGACGGTCGCCCTCGTTCGGCACCTCGACCCGGACTGAAGCATTGCGGGTGGCTTCTGACGTGCGATGGGCGCTACGTAGCACCTTGCCGACAAGATGTTCCCCGCCCACCACGACGGTCGCCGCGCTTCCGGCCTCAATGCGAGAAGCTGTGCCAGACGGCAATTTGGCATCCACCCAAACGGTTGACTCATCCACCAGACGGAACAACGCCTTGCCCGGCTCGATGCGCTCGCCGACGACAAAATCGTCCTCGGTAAGGCGGCCGGCATGCGGCGCGGTCAGGGTGAACTGACCATTGACGCTGCCACTCGATGTGCCAGGCAATCCATAGGCCTGCGCCTTGGCACGGGCACGATCGACCGCCACCTTGGCTTCGTTGATGCGGCGGCCGGCGACGGCTTCGCGCCCCAGCGCCGAGACACGCCGCCACTCCTGTTCGGCAATGCGCAGATCGGCCTGCGCGTCGGACACCTCGACGCTGGCCAGCGTCACCAACGGCGCGCCTGCGCGCACTTCGTCACCGAGCTTGGCGTGTCGGCGGACCACGAGCGCTTCGACGCGGGGCGTGATCAAGGTTGTGCCGTAGGCGCTGTCGACCACTTCGCCGGGCGCACGGAGTTCCTCGCTCAGCGAGGACGGTTGCAGCGTCTGCAACTTGATGCCGGCGGCTTTGAGTGCGGCATCGTCCATCTTCACTGGCTTGGCGGTTTCGCCTTCCTCGCCTGCTTCTGCGTGTGCTTCCGTACCCTCAGCATGATCGGCTTCCCCAGCCTCGGCATGTTCGGCGGTGGGCGCTTGGGTCGATTCAGTTTCGGGCGTTTTCGAGCAAGCGGAAATCGCCAGCAGCAATGCCGCGGCAAGCGGCAGCGAGATCAGTCGGGGCGGGGTCATCAGTAGAGTTCTCATTGGGTGCCCTCCAGGCCTGCCCAGCGTTCGAGCTGGCCGGTGGCGGCAAGGTAATCGGCGTAGTGGCGCCACAGGCGCGCTTCGAGTTCGGCACCGGCGAGTTGCGTGTCGAGGGTCTGCTTGAGCTGCAGCAGGTAATCGGCGGTGGAGAGTTCGCCCTCGCGCCAGAGTTTCTCCAGCAGGTTGGCGCGGCGTTCCACATCGGTGCCGCGACTATTCTTCCATCGCTTCCAGGCCGAAATGGCAGCGGCGTAGCTGCTTGTGGCCCGGCGGCGATCGGCTTCCAGTTCCAGTCGCACCCGCTGCAGATCGGCCTGCGCCACGTCCGCATCGGCTTGGGCGGCGACCACTTCGGCGCGGTAGGAGTTGCGCACGAAAAGCGGAATGGTGACGGTGACCCCGACTACGTTGTCAGTGGGGCCGCCGAGGTCGTATTTTTTGCGTCCAGTGTAGACGCCGATGGTCGGATCGGCGATGCGGTTGCGCCGCGCCACCGTGACTTCGCGCTCGGCGGCGGTGGCCGCGGCCTGCGCGGCCTGCCAGTCCGGCAGAGACTCGACACCATCAACGGCGGTTTCCGGGGCCGGCAGCAGGTCGGTTGGCAGCGCCGTGCCGGCGATCCACTCGGAGGTACCGCCGACCGTGCGGAAGCGGGCTTCGGCATCGGCCTGGTCGGCCAGCAACTGCGCCTGTTCCGCCTCCGCCTCATCCCGGGCGAGCAGCGCCAGATCGCGCTCCAGGCCGGAGATGTCGTCGGCCGCGAATTGCTTCTCGGCCAGTTCGGCAAACCGGGTCACCAATGCCAACCGACGTTCGCCGGTACGCACGCGCTGCTGCGCCGTCTGCAGGTCGGCCCAGCCGGCGAACCACTGCCGGGCGAAATCGCGCCGGCGCACCCGCGCTTCGGCGGCGGCCTGATCGACGCGAGCGCTGGCGGCATCGCGACGGACCCGACGTTTGCCGCTCAGATCCAAGGTCAGGTTCAGGCCGGCACTGTTCGTACGCTCGGTGCCTTCATCGTCGCTGGACAGTTCCAACTCCGGGTTGTACAGCGGCTGTCCCGCGGCGGTCAGGCGGGCACGGGCGGCGGCCAACTGCGCCTCGGTCGCCCGGTAAGAGGGGTGTTGCTGCCAGGCGGCTTGCAGCGCTTGGCGGATAACGGGCGGAGCGGTGCTGACGTCAGCGGCCCAAGCAGGCGTGAGCCAAGGGCTTATCGCCAGCAGAGCGACGGCCGCACGCACGACGAAACGTCGCCGTGACGAATGGAAAACAGGCATGAATCAATCCTCTGAATCGACGGGACCTCCCACGCATGGCGAGTGGGGGCTGATGGAATGTCGATCAGACTATGGGAGGTCGAAGCTCCAGGAACACCGGTGCACTGCGGTTGGCCGGCACGGTATAGCCAAACCGTGCGTGTGGCAGGGCTGTTGCCATGGCGTGGGGCGTCATCGGGACGGCCACTGCATGGTGGCAGCTACAGTGCGTGCAGGCGCTACCCTGCAGCAACGTGTCTTGGGCCGGGTCTGCGCCATCCGTGTCCAGCACAGAATTCACGATCAACTGGTGGGTGGAATCAGCCCCCAGCCCCAAAAGGGCAAAGTCGTGCTGAGCGCAGGCGGCGACTACGCCGATCTTCATCGCGAATACCAGTAGCGCCAGCGCCGCCAGCCGCGCCGAAGCGCGTAGGCGGCCAAGCATGGTGCTGGGAGCGGTCGCAAGCATCGGCGCATGATACCGGCCGGCCGGGGTGTTATGAAATTGCATCAGGTAGCGCCTTCTCGGAAGGCGTCTGCGGGCGAGCGGCGGGGCCAGGGCAGCATGCCTTACTCGGTTGCGCTGCCGCGATTTCGCGCCTTCTGACGCGCCCGCCGTGCGTCACCGAGGATTTCCACAGCCTCCTTGATGACGTACAGGCCGATCAGGGTGCCGATGATGAAGTCCGGATAGGGCGAGTCGAGCCATAGCACCAGCACGCCGGCGAGAATCACGCCGAGGTTGGCCACCACATCGGCGCGGGTGAACAGCCAGGTCGCTCGCAAATGCACCTCGCCCGACTTCAACGGCGCCAGTAGGCGCAGCACGTAGACGTTCACGGCAAGCGACAGCAGCGCGGTGCCGATCATCCAACCACTCAGCGGCTCGGCGCCATGCAGTACGCGACGCCCCACTTCGATCAACACCCCCACACCGAGCACCAGCAGCACGCTGCCGCTCAGCCAGGCCGCATTGGCCTTGAAGCGAGCGGTACGCCCGATGGCGATCAACCCGATCGCATAGGCTGTGGCGTCGGAGAGCATGTCCAGCGCATCGGCCAGCAGGCCGGCGGACTGTGCGATCCAGCCGGCCACACCGCCGATGACCGCCATGGCCGCATTCAGTGCCAGGGCAACCCACAGTACCCGACGCTCCGCGGCATTCTTGGCTTCGTGATGGCAACTGCAATCACTCATGGTCAGGGTCACTGTTCTTCAGCGGTGTGTGTGCAGGGCGTGGATGGGAGTCAGGTGCAGCATGCGGATTAGAGCTGCAAGCAGGGAAATGGGCAGCCGCGAGAGAAGGTGCCGGTCCCTGAGTTGGCACCGGAGCAAGTGCAGCGTAAAGTCCGTAATAGCTACAGAGTCAAGCGGGATGCACATGAAGATCAGTGAAGCCGCCGCCGCCAGCGGTTGCCACCTGGAAACCATCCGTTACTACGAGCGTGTCGGGCTGATGCCGCCGCCGGCACGAACCGCGAGCGGCTACCGCGCCTACCGCCCGGCCGAGGTGGAACGGCTGCGCTTCATCAGCCGCGGGCGCGAACTGGGTTTCAGCCTGGAGGAGATCCGCAGCCTGTTGCGGTTGGAAGACGACTCCAAGATGTCGTGCGGCGATGTCGATGCGATCGCACGGACGCACTTGGCTGACATTCACCTGCGGATCGACGAACTCCAGCGCATGGCCATGGAACTGGAACGTGTGATCGCCCAGTGCGCCGGCGGCGAGCGCGAGTGCTGCACCATCCTCCATGCGCTGCGGGACACGGGAATCGTCTCAAAGCGCGACGTTGCCCGGTGCCGCGTATGACGCTGGACCGGTACCTCGAAGCCGCCACGCGCGAGAATACGCGACGGAGCTATGCCTCAGCGGTGCGGCATTTCGAGGTCGAGTGGGGTGGTCATTTGCCGGCGACCGCTGACAACGTCGCCCGTTACCTGGCCGAGTACGCCGGCCAACTGGCTACCAACACACTCAAGCAACGTCTGGCGGCGTTGGCGCAGTGGCATACCGAACAGGGCTTCGTCGATCCGACCAAGGCGCCCTTGGTGCGCAAGGTGCTCAAGGGCATTCAAACCCTCCACCCCTCGGTCGAAAAGCAGGCCGAACCGCTGCAGTTGACCCGACTGGCCCAGGTGGATGATTGGCTTGGTACCGAGATTGCAGTTGCGTGGGAACGCGATGATTGCGCAGATGCACTCCGCCTTCAGCGTGATCGCGCCCTGATCCTCCTCGGCTTCTGGCGGGGCTTCCGCGGCGACGAACTGATCCGCGTGCAGGTCGAACACCTGCGCCTGGTGCCCGGTGAAGGCATGACCTGTTTCCTGTCGCGCAGCAAGGGGGATCGCCAAGCCATGGGCAATACGTACAAGGTGCCGGCGTTGTCGCGCTTGTGTCCGGTGACTGCGACTGCTGAATGGATTGCCGCGGCCGACTTGATACAGGGGCCGGTGTTCCGCGGTGTCGATCGCTGGGGCCACGTCAGCGAGACGCCGCTGCATCCGAACAGTTTGATTCCGCTGCTGCGCCGCCTGTTCAAGGCCGCCGGCCTTCCCGATGCCGAGGACTACAGCAGCCATTCCCTGCGTCGCGGTTTCGCTGGATGGGCCAACGCCAACGGGTGGGATGTCAAGGCGCTGATGGAGTACGTCGGCTGGCGCGACGTGCACTCGGCCATGCGCTACCTCGATGGCGGCGACCCATTCGCCCGCCAGCGCATCGAGGCTGGCCTGCCAGCGCCGACACTTCCATCCCCATGACCGACTAAGGACCTGCATGGCGTCGATCGAGCGGACCGCGTACCCACAATTCAAGCGCAACCCGGTCGTCCGGGAACTGGTCACGGCCTACACGCCGACCGACGCCGAATTGGCTTTCATCACCGATAGCGCCCGGCAACCCGGCCATCGGTTGACCTTGGCCCTCCTGCTCAAATCCTTCCAGCGACTGGGCTACTTCCCGGCAATTGATGAAGTGCCCGCCGCGGTCGTCCGCCACCTTCGCAATGCCTTGCGGTACCGGGTCCAGGTCAAGCCCGCCGACATCGCGCCGAACAAGCGCTACCGCTATTTCCAGCGCATCCGGACCTATCTGCAGGTTCGCGCCTACGCCGATGGTGGCCTGGACGTGGCGGCACGCGCCATCCACCAAGCCGCGGCCGTCATGGACAATCCGGCCGATCTGATCAACGTGGCGATCGAGCAACTCGTGCGCGACCGCATCGAGCTCCCCGCGTTCTCTGCGCTGGATCGTTTGGCGCGCCGGATTCGGACCCTGGTCAACGGTCGTTACTTCGCCCTCATCGACGCCCGTCTGACGGTGGACGAGAAGCAACGGCTGGACGATCTTCTGGTCGTCACCGATGTTCGCACCAAGAGCCTACTGCAGGCCATCAAGCGCTTGCCCAAGCGCTCGTCGCTGCAGCACTTCCAGGAACTG
>NZ_JAMQHN010000022.1 GCF_025993755.1 Thermomonas sp.
ATAGGCGGCCAGCCGGGCGGGCGGGACGACCTCGCCGCAGTCCACGCAGTGGACCGGCTGGCTCGGGTCGTAGCCGCGCAGGCTTTCGGCGAAGCGCGCCCGGCGCGCCTCGAACTGCGCCATTGCGCGCTCCTCGGCGTTGCTGGCCATGTCGGCGTCGTCCATCATCGGCGGCCCTCAGCCCTCACGCCGCATCCGGTCGGGGTCAGCCCCGACGCGGTGACGGCCTTGCAGTACCACTGCCACGCGAGCGCCTCCCAGGCGTCCATCGCCTGCACCAGCGAGGCCGTGCGCGCCGCGCACTCGTGATACAGCCCCGCGACGCGGTCGTGGTTGTCGATCAGCGCCAGTGCCGTGTCGCTGGTCGGCGCCGGCAGCTCCGGGCACGGCTGGCGCTGGTTGGCCTGCAGGGCCGGGGGCGGCGGCGGGCTCGGCGGCAGGGGCGGCGCGTCCCGCGTTGCTGTCGCGCCAGTGGCGCAGGATGTCGTCGCCCAGGCGCAGATCGCGCAGATCAGGGCGACGCGCAGCAAGCGCGTCCAGCGCCGCGCGCTGGCGTTCGGTAAAGGCTTGGATGCCGGCACGGTCTGTCTCCAGTTGGGTGGCAAGCGCCGCGAAGCGGTCGGCCGCTTCGCGGTTGGCGGCGGCCTGATCCACGGCGGTCTGCCGCAGGGTTTGCGCGGCGTTTTTGAGGTCGTTGATGGCCTTTCGATCCGCGTCCTGCTGCCGCCGCAGCTCGACGTTCTGGGCGACCGCCGCGCGGCCCTTCTGCCAGACGTTGCCGATGCCGAAGCCCAGCAGCAGCGCCAGCAGCGCGACGACGGCGGTGATCTTGCCGGGGATCATGGGCACACCGCCTGGCCGGGCCAGCCGGCGGCAAGGTAGATCGGTTCCAGCGCCAGCAGGATGCGCCGCGGGTAGCCCACGTTCTCGCGGTGCGCCCAGCTTGCGCGGGCGTTGAACGGCTCAACCGCGCGCCAGTCGTTGGCGTCGGCGCCGCCGCGCTGCGCCAGCAGCCGCTCGCGCTGCAATGCGCCCTCGCCGCCGTTGTAGGCGCGGAAGGCGTAGGCCCAGCGCGTGCAGGCGGACATCGGGCCGGCGTAGCGGTAGACCGGCACGCGGCCATACAGCCACGCCATGTAGCAAGCCTGTGCGCGCAGCGCCCACTGCGGATCCCACGGGTCCGGCGCGCCGACCGCCGGACAGACCGTGGGCAGCCAGCGTGCGGTTGCGGGCGTGAACTGCGTCAGGCCCTGCGCGTAGGGGCTTTCAGCGCGCGGGTCCCAGCTGCTTTCCTGGTGTACCTGCGCGGCCAGCCGCGCCACCGGCGCCTCCAGCCCGAAGTTGCGCACCGCCTCGCGCTCGATCGCCAGCCGGTAGGTGGTGGCGACCGGCGGGATGCGAACCTGCGCGTGCGCCGACTGGAATGCCAACAGCAGCGCAACGGTGGCGATGAAGCCCACCAGGAACCAGACCACGGCGCGCAGTGCCCGTTTCACGGCACCAGCGCCAGCGCGATCTCGGCCGCGCAGATGATCCACGCCGCGCACTTCCAGTCGGTGCCGGTCTCGATGCCGGTCGGTTCCGCCGGCAGCGGGTGGATGCGGCGGAAGCCCCAATGGATGACCAGGCCCACCAGGCCGCCCAGCAGGATCTTCGAGATGGCGTAGAGCACCAGCCAGCCCTTCATCGGGTTCTGCCAGGCGACGACGCCGAAGGTGGCGATGAAGCCCAGCCACAGCGGCCACAGCCGCGCCAGCCAGCCGTGCTCGCCGAAGGTGCTCGTCAGCATCGCGCGGACGCTGGGCGGCAGACCGCGCGTGCGGCCGAGGTAGATGGCGTACAGGACCAGCGCCGTCAGCGCCAGCAGGATCAGGATTGCAATCAGTCGCATCGTCGCCTCCGCATTGGAAGGCCGGCGACGGCGAGGGGCACGCCGCCGCCGGCGACGCGAAGCGGCCGAGGGTGCGGCCATCATCGCGGCGGGGCTTTTGGAGCACCCGCGCATCCACGATGCACGCGCGCGCGCGTGGCGCGGCTGCGAACGCGTTCGCTGCAAAGCAAAGCCCCGCCGGAGCGGGGCTTGTGTGAAGTCGCGGAAGTCCGGGCGGGTCAGCCCTGTTCGCGGTTCCTTTCCAACGCTGCACAAATCCGGCAAGACAGCATGATGAGTTCGCCGAAGCCAACCAGCACCAAGCTGCCGATTGCCGGAATGACAGCCATCAGCCGGTAGTACGACGGAGAGGCGCCGATGCCGAAGGCCGAGAAAAGCGAAAGGGCGAAACCGAGCCAGCCGATCAGCATGAGCGTGAACCCGACGCCGAACCCCGGCACGTCCTTGCCCTGCACCCCACGATTAGCGTTCATTGCGATTCCCCTTCGAAAGTCAGCTTGCGCTGGCGCAAGCCGCGACGATAGCGCATCTGGCGGTGGATGATCTTCTGGATCTGGCGCAGGGTCAGATCCTCGCGCTCGGCCAGCTCGTGCGCATTGCGGCCGTTGAAGGCATGCCAGATGCGCGCGTGGCGCAGCGCGGTCTCCAGCAGTTCGCCCTTCGCCAGGTACACCGGCCGGCCGCCGAAATAGAGCGCCAGCGCCAGCACCACCTCGCGGGCGGACGCGACCGACTGCTCGTGCGTCTGGCCACGACGCTGGAACACCGCCACCAGCACATCCACCATCGCCGCCAGCTGCTGCGGCCAACGGTGCGGCGGCAGGTCTTCGGCGTCTGCGTGCAGCAGCAGGTCGAGGGTTTCGTCCTGGCGGTCGTCCAGCAGCTCGGATTGGTGCGCGATCATACGGTCTCCTTCGCGATTACAGCGCTCCGATCGGTCCACGCGGCGGCAGGCCGTTGCCGGGAACCGGCGTTGAGGCAGTGGGACCGACCATGCGCGCCTGAACGTCGAGGCTGTCCGGCTTGGGCGCGTGGCCGATGAAGCCGCTCGCGGGCACGACACCACGACCGCCGAAGGCGCGGACGAACTCGGTTTCGGCCTTGGCCGATTCGATGATTCGACCGGCGACCTCGGCGACCGCCTTGGCGCGGTTGATGTCCATTGGTGTTGATTTGCGCTCAAAACTGAGCCACATCGGCTAGGGATTTCCGTCCAAAACTGAGCCACCTCCCGTCACCCTCCGTCCGTTCCCCGGACGGAG
>NZ_JAMQHN010000023.1 GCF_025993755.1 Thermomonas sp.
CGGCACACAAGCAGCGCATCGAATCGGCCGACCGCGAGCGTATCGAACAGGAGATCCAGCGCATGGACGGCGTGATCGGCGACCTGCTGCGCTTTTCGCGACTTGGCACGACACCGGCCATCCAGCGCCGCCTCCTGCGCCTCGCACCGCTGCTGGCGGCATTGGTCGCCGATGAGGAAATCGAGGCCGGCGCACGCGGCTGTCGCCTGCAGCTGCGCAGCACGCCGGAGCTGGCCGTGATCGGCGATCCCGAACTGCTGCGCAGCGGGCTCGAGAACATCCTGCGCAACGCCATCCGCTACTCGCCACCCTATGCCGAGGTCGAAATCTCGGCCGGCATCGCAGCCGACAACGTGGTCATTTCATTTGCCGACCGCGGCCCCGGCGTGCCCGCCGATGACCTCGCGCGGATCTTCGAGCCCTACTACCGATCGAGCGGCAGCACCGACTCCGGTGGCACCGGCCTCGGGCTCGCCATCGCCCGGCGGGTTTTCGAGGCCCATGGCGGCAGCGTATCGGCCATGGCGCGGCATGGCGGCGGGCTGGTCGTCACGGCAAGGATTCCGGTGGCCGAGGTGATGGCCGACGACTGAGGCCGGGCCGGTCGCGCCGACGACGCTTACAGCACGCGGGCGTCATAGGCCCAGTGCAGAAGTGCCTGGCGCTGCCGGCGCCGGCAGTGCAAGTCGCCACGCATGCAGTATTTCTTCAGTTGCGCAACATGCCGGCGCATGGCGCGCCAGCGACGGATCTGGCGCTCGTCATCCTCGCAGCGACGGCCCAGGTAATAGCGGCAATACCACTGGAACCAGCCGCGCGGATCGGCTTCCCAGATCCAACCCTTCTCACGCCAGACGGCCAGCGGCTGTGAGGCCCTCACACCGAAGAAATTGAGGGCCGCGTCATGGCCCTGCGGCGACAGCTTCGCGCCAGCGAACCAGTCGGCGGGGAACTCGCGGGTGCAATCCGTCATGTACTTGCCGCCGAAGACGCCCAGCCTGAGCATCTGCTGCGGCGTCAGGTCGGGGGTGAACCCCGGATCGAAGTGCCGGCCCGTTGGCTCGGTGAGCCAATAGACGTAGCCCTGCTGCATGAGGTCATCAACGACGACCCGGCGTCTGCCCATTCCCGCTAAGTCTCCGTGGTTCGCCATTCTGCCTGGTAGCCCAGGCCCAGCGTGATGATCCGGTGGAGAAGCTTCGGATAGCGCAGTCCCGCCGAGTCGGCCGACTCGGCGCAATCCTAGCCGTGGCTGAGGTTTGGGTTGGAGTTGGGTTACAGCAGGTATGGGGTGCCATCCGCCGTCAGCCTGAAGTCCATGCGTGCATAGCCCGTCATGTGCAGCGCCCGGTATATCCGCCGGCTGAGGCGACTCAGCCGCTCCTCCACACCTTCACCGAGGTGACGGGCGCGGCCCGTGCGTATGCCGTGCCGGCGCTGGTAGTCGCCATCCCACTTGACCTTGCGCGTGGCGATGCCCGCCTGCACTGCTGACAAGGTGCCGAAGCGCATCTCCCAGACCGGCAGCGTGGTCAGGCGCGTGTTGCCCAGCACGCCGACATACAGCTCGCGGCCGTCGATGTACTCCTCGACCAGCGCATCGGTGCCGATATGGTCGTGGATGAACGCGACGCGATCACGCAAGCGATCGACATCCTCGACGATCGAAGCCTGTGAAATCCCCAGCGAAGCGTCTTCCACGGCTGACTTGACGAACAACGGAAAGGACAATTTGCGCGGCAGACGCAGCGTGCGGCCGCGACGGAACACCGGGAAGCGCGGCGTCGGGATGCGGTGGTAGGCGAGTATCTGCTGGGACAGCACCTTGTCGCGAGACAGCATC
>NZ_JAMQHN010000024.1 GCF_025993755.1 Thermomonas sp.
AGCGGTTCCACAATCCGAGGATACGTCGCAGGGTCGAAAGGCAGGATCGGAAGTTTGCAGCTCTTTCACAACCGTCCGTGATTTCGGGGTAGAACCCCGAAAGCCGCTTCGCGGCACGGCTTAACTCAGGTGTTAGGCCTCTGATGGTGATCACCTCGTCATCCCTGCTGGTCAAAAAAGCAGCAGGATAGGGGGGAACACCCTGGTCAATTTTGAGCGGAAATACCCATGCTCAGATGGTCAGTTTTAGACGGGCGCCAACATCTTCGGCGTCACCGAACGTCAGCTGCATCAGAAGTCATCCCGGAGGTGAGACGGTATTGTCGCCGATAGATGGCGAGTTGTTCAGACCTTCCCTAGGGGGTCGGAATCGGGGTGCTCTAGCGTCCCTTCCAGCCCGGATCGTCGAACAGTTCCGGATAGCGTGCCAACGCCTGCTGCATGGAGTTCAGGTCGGCGGGAGAAAAACGCCCGCTGCGCGCGGCGTCGGCGCCGGCCATGAACTTCGCCAACAGGCCATGCAGGGCGGCGTCCGCCTGCGGGTCGAGCTTGCAGTTGGCGATCATGTTCCGGATCGCGACATCGATCCGGGCCGCAGCCGCGGTGCCCTGGCCCGCTTCCAGATGCCCCGCCCGGCGCTGCGCGAGTTGCGCGGTGGCCGCACGAATCTCGCGCATTCCGGCACGCAGCGGCGCATCGGTCGACCAGCGCTGCGCCGGCGCTTCGGCCGCAGTTGCCGCGTGGCGTGCGTGAGCGGCGTGATCGGCATGGGAAGTCGCTTGCTGGGCCAGCGCGGGCGTGGCGAACAGGGCGCAGGCCAAGGCAAACGGCAATATCTTGATTTCGTGCCGCACGGTCCATCTCCAATCGGGTGTGAACAACTCTGATATGGGATCGGGAAAGCGGGATTCAAGCGGAATCCGTGCGGTAATGCGCACCCAAGCTTTCCTTGCGCGCCAGCGCCGCAGCGATCAGGGCATGCGCGACGCCACCCTGCCAGCCGCCGGACGCCAGTTCTTCGGCGTCCTGGATCGCCTGCTGCAGGCTGTCGCCATCACGCAGCGGCCCCATCGCCCGCGCCATCAGGTTGCGCAGCGACGCTTGCGCGTGCGCGTCGAGCGATGCCGGATGGCGACGCTCATCGCACGCGTCGCCGCCGCCGGAAGTTTCGGGCGCTTCACGCAACATCGCGCCCAGCCGGCGGCCGAAGACCAGGCCCTCCAGCAGCGAATTGCTGGCCAGCCGATTGGCGCCGTGGACGCCGTTGCAGGCCACTTCGCCAACCGCGTAGAGGCCGGCCCGCGAGGTGCGACTGTCGATGTCGGTCGCGATCCCGCCCATGTGGAAATGGGCGGCGGGAACCACCGGGATCGGCTGCACGCGCGGATCGATGCCGTGGTCGAGGCAGGCGCGCAGCACGGTCGGGAATTTTTCGGCGAACGCAGCGCCGACCATGCGCGCGTCCAGCACCGCGCCGCCGTGCTGGCAGGCCTGCCAGACCTGGCGGGCAACGATGTCGCGCGGCGCCAGATCGCCGAGCGGATGCACGCCTTCCATCAGCCGGCGTCCCTTGCTGTCGTGCAGGTGGGCGCCAGCCCCGCGCAGGGCTTCGGTCACCAGCGGCAGGCTGTGCTGCCCCGGCAGCATCAATGCGGTCGGGTGGAACTGCACGAATTCCAGATCGCGCAGCGCCGCGCCCACCGCCAGCGCCAGCGCCAGTCCGCTGCCGTCGGCATCGGGGGGATTGCTGGTCTGCGCGAACAGCGCGCCGATGCCGCCGGTCGCCAGCACGACCGCGCGACCGCGCACGGTCTCGCGCACCCCGTCCGCCGTCGTGAAGCTGGCACCGCAAACCCCATCGCCATCCAGCAGCAACCCATCGACCTCGACGCCGGCGCGACGGGTGATGTGGCCGGACGCGCGCGCCGCGGCCACCAGCGTTTCCATGACCTTGGCGCCGGTGGCGTCGCCGCCCGCGTGGACGATGCGCGGGCGATCGTGGCCGCCTTCGCGACCCAGCGCCAGGCTGCCGTCGGGCTTGCGGTCGAAAACCACGCCGAGCGATTCCAGCCAGTGGACCGCGTCGGGCGCACTGCGGGTCAGCAGATCGACCACCGCCGGATCGTTGTGCCGGCTGCCGGCCACGAGCGTGTCGCGGGCGTGTTCTTCGAGCGTGTCGCCCGCGCCGATTGCCGCAGCGATGCCGCCCTGCGCCAGCAGGCTGGCCGCTCCGCGCGCACCCGGCGCGCGGGTGAGCAACAGCACCGGCGCCGGCGCGGCAGCCAGCGCGGCGGCAACGCCGGCGATCCCGCCGCCGACGACGATGATCGGTTCGGCGGCGTTCACACCCGGTCGCGGCGCCCGACCGCCAGCATCCGATCCAGCGCCTTGCGCGCACCGGCGATGTCCTCCTCCGGCACCACGACCTCGTTGCTCAGATCGCTGAGCACGGCATGGATCTTCGGCAACGTGATTTTTTTCATGTACGGGCACAGATTGCAGGGCTTGATGAACTCGACCTGCGGGAAATCGTTGCGCAGGTTGTCGGCCATCGAGCACTCGGTGATCATCGCCACCCGCTCGGGTTTTTCCTTGTCCAGCCACCTGCCCATCGCGCTGGTGGAACCGACGAAATCGGCTTCGGCCAGCACCTCGGGCGGACATTCCGGATGGGCGACGATCTTCGCCTTGAACCGCTCGCGCGCATGCCGCGCTTCCATCGCGGTGAACTTCTCGTGTACCTCGCAGGCGCCCTGCCACAGCACCAGCTCGACGTCGGTCTGCTGGGCCACCCAGGAACCGAGGTAGCGATCCGGCAGGAAGATCACCTTGTCCACGCCGAATTCCCTGGCCACCGCCTCGGTCACCTGCACCGCGTTGGCCGAGGTGCAGCAGGAATCGGAGACCGCCTTCACCGCCGCGGAGGTATTGACGTAGCTGACCACCGGGATACCCGGGTGCTTGGCGCGCAGCGCCAGCACGTCTTCGGCGGTGATCGAGGCGGCCAGCGAACAGCCGGCTTCCATGTCCGGTATCAGCACGGTCTTGTCCGGCGCCAGCACTTTCACGCTCTCGGCCATGAAGTGCACGCCGCACATCACCACGATGTCGCTGTCGCAGGTCGCGGCCTGCTGTGCAAGCGCCAGCGAATCGCCGGTGATGTCGGCCACGCCGTAGAAGATCTCCGGCGACTGGTAGTTGTGCGCCATGATCAGCGCGCCGCGCTCCTTCTTCAGCGTGTTGATCGCGTCGATCCACGGCAGATGCAGCGGCACTTCCATGCACGGGATCAACCGTTCGAGTTGCTCGACCAGCGGCGCGTAGCGCTCTTCCAGATCGGGGCTCCAGGCGGGAGCGACGGGGGCGGCTGTGGCGTTCATTGTCACCTCATGACGAAACGGGCGCCGCGAATCGCGACGGGCGTGGGGGAACCGCTCGGAGTGTGCTCAGCGCGAGGATTCCGGACGGAGGAGGGTCGCGACGGACGTCGCGCATGGGTGGCGCAAGGCGCATCCGGCGTGGTCGGCGTGACGGATGCGGGCGATTTGAAGCGTGGATGCGCACATGGCGATGCGAATCATGCGGACAGCGGCCCATCGGAATCCTTGATGCGCGTCATTTTATGTCACCGGCGCCAGCGTGATCGGGTTGCATCCGGCTTCGATGCCCATCGTTCATCTTGTCCGTTCGGCGATGAACCGACGTCCGCGACGACGCGCTCCACCCAGCGCCACGAACGAGGCGCAGTGCGCGAACAGCAGCGCAGCGCCCGCGATCGCCGCCATCCACACCTGCCTCACGGCCAGTGCCAGCAGCAGCCCGGCCAACAGGTGCAGCGCCAGCACGACGGCCTTGTCGCGCGAGGGCATCAAGAGCTGCACGCCAGGCACGTGCACGCCCTTGCCGCACTCGCGCTGCAATTCGATCCACCCGAGGAAGGCGACGATTTCCAGCGACATGCCGGTCACCAGCAGCGGCAGGCCGATGGCGACGACCAGCGCGCCAACCATCATCGCGCCACCAGCGCCGGCCAGCAACAGACAGCCGGCGATCGCGAGGACAGCGAATCCCGCGCACCAGAAAAAGGTCAACGGCACCAGCCGCAAGTGGCGCGCGCCCAGCTGCAGCCACAGACCGCCGATTGCGAAGACCAGCATCGGCAGCGACAGCGCGATCCGCAGCCAGTCCGGTGTCGTGCCGCGCGCCGCGCAGAACAGCAGCGCCATCAGCAGCACATAAAGCACGAGCTGCCATCCTCCCTGCGCCCGCGCCGGCGCAGGCACTGCGCCCTGGAACATCGGCGCCACCACCCGCGCCACTGCGGCCAGCAGGCCCAGCACCCAGCCAAGCAGCCCCCATCCGGCATGGGCGTCGGTCAGGGTCAGCTGCGGCAGATGCAACAGGCCGCTCCAACCCAGCGCCAGCAGCAGACCGAGCGTCGCCGTCACCAGCGCGGCAGCCACGGCCAGCCCGATGCCCTGACGCAGGAAGCGCTCGCCTTCCGCGCGCAGCAGGCCGGGCAGCACCAGGGCCGCCAGCAGCAGGAACGCGACCAGCAGCAGGCCTCCACCCCACGTCGGATTCAGCGCTTGCGGCCAACGGAACCCGGCGATCAGCAGCGCGACACCCAGATTCAGCAGCCCATGCAGGATCCGCGCGGCGCGCGCACCGCCGCGCACCGAAGCGCCCACCGCCACCGGCAGGAACTGCAGGAGTGCGCCGAACATCGCATTGCCGAGAAACCCCAGAGTCAGCGCATGCACCAGCGCCAGGGTCGCACCGCTCCAGCGCGAAGCCAGCGCTGCCTCGCCATCGGCCATCAGCAAGGCACCGGCGAACACGCCCCAGAGCGCGGCCGAACGCAGGAACAGGCGCGGGATCGCCGGCACCGGCGCCTGCGCCATGCGCAGCTTGGTCATCTCCGCAGCGGCCGTTCGACGTGGATCCGGGTGCCGCCATCGACGCAGTCGCTTGCGCTCCAGCGCAGGCCGCGCGCATCGAGTTCGGCCAACAGGGGCCGGGGCAACATCGGTGTCAGCACATCCAGCCGCTGCCCCGGCAGCAGCGCATCCACGGCCTCCAGCGCCCGCAGCAGCGGCTCGGGCGCGGGCAGCCCGCGCAGATCCAGCGCATCGTCGAACGGCGTTGATCCGCTTTCCGCCATGACGCTCCGGTCACTCGTCCTCACGACAGCGTGAAATGCCGCGCCGACGCTCAGGCGCTGTTGCGTTTGCGAGGCTCCGGGCTCTGGCCGCCGTTGCCGCCATTGGCCGCCGCGTAAAGGGCTTCCTCGTCGAGGATGCGCACCCGGCGGCCATGCACCTCGATGATGCCGTCCTCGTGCAGGCGGCTGAAACCGCGGCTCACGGTTTCCAGGACCAGTCCCAGGTAGCGCGCGATTTCGTCGCGGCTCATCGGCAGGTGGAAGTCGTTGGAGGGCCGCCCGATCTGGCGATAGCGCTCGGACAGGCCGTGCACGAACAGGGCGATGCGCTCGCTGGCCTGACGCCGGGCCAGGACTTCCACGTGATCGTGGTCGTGGTTGGCGCTTTGGCCGATGACGCGCAGCAGCTGGTTCTGCAGGCTGGGCAGCTTGGCGGCGATGGAGGCCAGCCGGTCGAACGGCAACTCGCAGACCCGCGAATCGACCAGCGCAATCGCTTCACAGCGATGCTGCCCGGTGCCCACCGCATCCAGGCCGAACAACTCGCCCTGCAGGTGGAAGCCGAGGATGTGCTCCTCGCCGGAAGCGTTGACCACCGCCGTCTTGAAGCAGCCCTCGCTGGCGACATAGACCGCGCGCAGCGGGTCGCCCGCACGAAACAGCGACTCGCCCTTGGCAAGCGGACGTCGCCGGCGCGCCACCGTGTCCAGCCGCCCGATGTCTTCGCCATTCATGCCCGCCGGCAGGCACAGCTGCTGGATCGAACACTCCGTGCAACTGCGCCGAAGCCTGGCGAGGTTCAGCGAAACCGGTTCATTCATCGTCTGCAAACTCAGGCGAATCTTCCGTACAATTATGCCCTGAAACGCCCCCGTTTTCGCTTGGTTCGAGCCCTGCCGCCATGGCGAGGTCGCGCAGCCTCGCGACACAACCTCCCGTCCGGACGTTTTCCAGCGGCAGGACGGGCAGAATTCCGCTCTCGGAGACCCGCATGCAAGCCAATGCCGGCAGCTACAACGACAAGGTCGTCCACCAGTTCGCGGTGGCCACCGTGATCTGGGGCATCGTCGGCATGGCCGTCGGCGTTCTCTGCGCCGCGCAATTGTACTGGCCGGCACTCAACTTCGACATTCCGTACCTGACCTACAGCAGGATCCGGCCGCTGCACACCAACGGCATGATCTTCGCGTTCGGCGGCTCGGTGCTGTTCGCCACCTCGCTGTACGTGGTCCAGCGCACCTGCCACGTGCGGCTGATCTCCGACAAGCTCGCCGCCTTCGTGTTCTGGGGCTGGCAGGCGGCGATGGTCAGCGCCGTCATCACCCTGCCGCTGGGCATCACCCAGAGCAAGGAATATGCCGAACTCGAATGGCCGATCGACCTGTGGATCGCGATCGTCTGGGTCGCCTACGGCTGGCTGTTCTTCGGCACGGTGGCCAAGCGCCGGGTCAAGCACATCTACGTGGCCAACTGGTTCTATGGCGCCTACGTGATTGCCGTCGCATTGCTGCACATCGTCAACAACATCGTGATGCCGGCCGGCTTGTGGAAGTCGTACTCGGTCTACAGCGGCGCGGTCGACGCGATGGCGCAGTGGTGGTACGGGCACAACGGCGTGGCGTTCCTGCTCACCGTCGGCTACCTGGCGATGATGTACTACTTCGTGCCGAAGCAGGCGCAGCGCCCGATCTACTCCTATCGTCTGTCCATCGTCCACTTCTGGGCGCTGATCTCGATCTACATGTGGGCCGGCCCGCACCACCTGCACTACACCGCGCTGCCGGACTGGGCGCAATCGGTGGGCATGGTGTTCTCGGTGATCCTGCTGGCGCCCAGCTGGGGCGGCGCGATGAACGGCATCCTCACGCTCTCGGGCGTGTGGCACAAGCTGCGCACCGACCCGATCCTCAAGTTCCTCATCGTGGCGATCAGCTTCTACATGATCGCGACCTTCGAAGGCCCGATGTTGTCGATCAAGACGGTCAACTCGCTGTCCCACTACACCGACTGGACCGTCGGCCACGTCCACGCGGGCACCCTCGGCTGGGTGGCGATGATCTCGATCGGCTCGCTCTACAGTCTGTATCCGCGCCTGCTGGGCCTTCCGGGCATGTACTCGACCAAGCTGATCGACGCCCATTTCTGGCTGCACACGATCGGCGTGGTGTTCTACATCGTCTCGATGTGGATCGCCGGCATCACCCAGGGCCTGATGTGGCGCGCCACCAACCCCGACGGCACGCTGACCTACAGCTTCGTCGAATCGCTGGTCGCCACCTACCCCTATTATCTCGGCCGACTGCTCGGCGGGTTGATGATCCTCGCCGGCATGTGCCTGATGGGCTGGCACATGTGGAAGACATGGAAGCAGTCCCAGGGCCTGGTCGAGCATCCGCTCCTGGCCCCCGATGCCGCCGAAGCGATCGCCTGAGGACGACACCATGGGAATTGCACACGAGAAGCTGGAAAAGAACGTCGGCCTGCTGGCCGTGCTGATCGCGGTCGCCGTCTCGCTCGGCGGCCTTGCGGAAATCGTGCCGCTGATGTTCCAGGCCGAAGCCATCCAGCCGCTGCCAGGCGTCAAGCCGTATCCCGCACTGCAACTTGCCGGGCGCGACATCTACGTCCGCGAGGGTTGCTACAACTGCCATTCGCAGATGATCCGTACCCTGCGCTTCGAAACCGAGCGCTACGGCCACTATTCGATGGCCGGCGAGTCGGTCTACGACCGCCCGTTCCAGTGGGGCTCCAAGCGCACGGGCCCGGATCTGGCCCGCGTCGGCGGACGCTACTCCGACGACTGGCACCGCGTGCACATGACCGACCCGCGCGCCGTTGTGCCCGAATCGAACATGCCGGCCTTCCCGTGGCTGGAGAAGAACACGCTCGACGGCGCCACCGTGCAGGCGCACATGCGCGCGCTTCGACGGCTTGGCGATCCGTACACGGACGCCGACATCGCCGGTGCGCCGGCCGCGGTCGCAGGCAAGACCGAACTCGACGCGCTGGTGGCCTACCTGCAGGGCCTCGGCAAGCACGCGCCGAAGGGGGGCTGAAGCATGATCTCCGGCATCCTGACCACGCTGTTCCTGATCCTCTTCGTCGGCCTGTGGATCTGGGCCTGGCAGCCGCGGCTGCGCAAGGGTTTCGAGGCCACCGCGCGGCTGGCGGTGGATGACGACGTCATCCCCCCCGGCGAACTGCGCAACGATCGCGCCGAGGAGGGCAGCCGATGACCACTTTCTGGAACTGGTACGTCATCCTGCTGGTGCTGTTCAACTTGCTCGGCATCACCTGGCTGCTGTGGTGGACCGCCAAGCGCCGCCCCGGCGATCCCAAGCCGGAAGACATCAGCCACTACTGGGATGGCGACATCACCGAATTCAACAAGCCGATGCCGCGCTGGTGGATCAACGGCTTCTACATCGCCATCGCCTTCGCCTTCGGCTACCTGTTCTGGTACGGCGGCTTCGGCACCTACCAGGGCTTCGGCCACTGGAGTTCCAGGGCCGAGCACGACCAGGCCGCGGCGCTGGCCAATGCGCAGCTGGAACGCACCTTTGCGCCCTACAAGGGCAAGGCGATCGACGTGCTGGCGCAAAACCCGGCCGCGGTCGAACTTGGCCGCTCGATCTTCGCCAACAACTGCGCCACCTGCCACGGTTCCTCGGCGAAGGGCGCGACCGGCTACCCCAACCTGACCGACGACATCTGGCACTGGGGCGGCAGCCCGGAGCGCATTCTCGAAACCGTGCAGAAAGGCCGCGAAGGCGTGATGCCGGCCTGGGGCAAGGCGCTCACCGGCATGGGCGGCCCGGACGCAGTGGATTACGTGATCGCCTACGTGCGCCAACTCGGCAACAAGGGCACGACCGCGCCGAACGACTTCGCCGCCGCCCGCGGCAGGGATCTGTTCGAAAACGTCTGCGCGGCCTGCCACGGCAAGGACGGCAAGGGCAACACGGCCCTGGGCGCGCCCGATCTGACCGACGGCTACTGGCTCTACGGCGACAGTACCGAATCGTTGCATGAGACCATCGCCAACGGCCGTCATGGCAGCATGCCGGCCTGGGGCGAAACGCTGGGAGATACCCGGACGCGGCTGGTGGCGGCCTACGTCTGGTCGCTGTCGCACAGCGGGGCACCGCGGACGGCGCAATGACCGACTTCACCACGCCCGGGTTCGATCATCCGCCGCGCCCGATGGCACAGCGCGTGGGAGCCGTGCTGTGGCCGAGCTTCTTCGCCGCAGGCGTGGCGACGATGGTGTTCTTCGCCTTCGTCGATCCGCTGGAACTGCGCGACATGACGTTCCCGCACCTGGCGATCAGCCGCGAGGCGGGCTACACCATCGGCTTCTTCACCTTCTGGCTGGCGACGGCCTCGTCCAGCCTGTTCACATGGATCCTGCTGCGGCCTTCGAGCCGCTTCAACGGACCCAGAGCCGGGCGGTAATACGTCGTGAACAAACGCATCGACATCGATCTGCTGGACTCCGGCGGCGATTCCGTCTATGTCAGCGAACGCAAGGTCTATCCACGCGACATCTCCGGCCGCTTCGACCGGATGCGGCGGTTGGCGGTGTTCTGGCTGCTGGGCATGTACTACCTGTTCCCATGGCTGCGGTGGGACGGCCGCCAGGCGGTGCTGTTCGATCTGCCCGCACGCAAGTTCCACGTCTGGGGATTGACCTTCTGGCCGCAGGATTTCAGCCTGCTCGCGATCCTGCTGATCGTGCTGGCGATGACCCTGTTCTTCGCCACCGCGCTGGCCGGTCGGCTGTGGTGCGGCTACGCCTGCCCGCAGACGGTGTGGACCGAAACCTTCATGTGGATCGAACGCTGGACCGAGGGCGACCGCGGCAAGCGCATCAAGCTCGACGCCGGCCCGTGGAACCGCGAGAAGATCCTGCGCAAGGGCAGCAAGCACGTCCTGTGGCTGGTGTTCGCGCTGTGGACCGGATTCACCTTCGTCGGTTTCTTCACCCCGATCGCCAGCCTCGGCCAGCGCCTGTTCACGCTCGACTGGAACGGCTGGGAAACCTTCTGGGTGCTGTTCTATTCGCTGGCCACCTGGGGCAACGCCGGCATCCTGCGCGAGCAGGTCTGCAAGTACATGTGTCCCTACGCGCGTTTCCAGAGCGCGATGTTCGACCGCGACACCCTGATCATCGCCTACGACCCGCTGCGCGGCGAGCCGCGCGGCCCGCGCCGCAAGGGCCTGCCCAGCGTGCTCGAACGCGCGCGCGGCCTGCTCGACGTGCGCACCGCCTACGACTACGTGTTCCGCGCCAGCCAGCACCCGAGCGCGGCGGCGGCCCGCTTGCAGGCCGGCGGCACCGTCACTCTCGCGGCCGCGGGTGAGGAAGCCGCGCCGCTGCCGAAGTTCGAGCCGGAACAGCTCGGCGACTGCATCGACTGCACCATGTGCGTGCAGGTCTGCCCGGTCGGCATCGACATTCGCAACGGCCTGCAGTACGAGTGCATCGCCTGCGGCCTGTGCATCGACGCCTGCGACGAGGTGATGGACAAGGTCGGGATGCCGCGCGGCCTGATCCGCTACACCACCCAGAACGCGCTCGACGGCCAGCCGGCGCGGGTACTGCGTCCGCGCATCGTCGTCTATGCCGTCCTGCTCGCCGCGCTGGTCTCCGGCTGGACCTGGGGCGTGTTCCACCGCAGTCCGCTGATCGCCGACGTGCTGCGCGACCGCAACGCGCTTTATCGCGAACACGGCGACCGCATCGACAACGGTTACACCCTCAAGCTGGTCAACAAGACCGACGCCGACCGCAGCTACCGGGTACGGATCGAACCGGCCGACCAGACTCCGCTGGTGCTGAACGGCGCGCCCCTGGAGGTCAAGGTGCCGGCCGGCGCGGTGATCGCCCACGAAATCGAGGTCGGCGCCCCCGCTGCGGGCGTGCGCGGCCGCCACAACCTGACCTTCGTGATCGAAGCCGACGACGGCAGCGCCAAGGCGCGCGTCGACAGCACCTTCTTCGGTCCGATGTAGGCACGGCAGCGCAATGGAGCAGAAATCCTCGCCCTGGCGCGAACCGATCGTCTGGCTGATGCTGGCGTTGGTCCTCGCTTCGGTCGTCGGCAGCTTCTGGCTGCTCCGCGTCGCGGCCGAAGGCGGCCCGATGGACGTGGTCCCCGACGAGGTCTCGCGCACCGGCGACATCCAGAACGCCGATCTCGGCCCGGATGCGGCGGCGGCGCAGGCCGGACTGGCCGCGGTGGCCCGGATTGATCGCGAACACGGCTTCGTCGA
This sequence comes from Thermomonas sp., assembly GCF_025993755.1. Taxonomy (GTDB): domain Bacteria; phylum Pseudomonadota; class Gammaproteobacteria; order Xanthomonadales; family Xanthomonadaceae; genus Thermomonas. The sequence goes on from NZ_JAMQHN010000024.1 coordinate 11,441, forward strand.
AGTCTTTCCCGCCACCGGCGACTTCGACCACGCCCAGCGCCTGCGCCTGGCCCTGCATCACCCCACGCGCGCCAGCGACGACCTCGTGCTGGAGCTGACGCCGTTCGATGCCGGCTGGCGCGCCGCCGCCAAACCGGCGCTCGACCACGACTGGCTGCTGCAACTCGGACCCGTCGCCAGCCCCGACTGGCGGCTGCGCGGGCGATTGGCACGCGGCGAGCTCGCCGTCCACCTGCAGCCGTCCGTCGATCCCGGCCAGCCCTGAGGCGATGGACGCAGGCGCCGGCGTTTGCTCCCACTGCGGCGAACCGCTGCCGCCCACGCCGGTGCGCGCCGATCTGGACGGGGGAACCCTCGACTTCTGCTGCGATGGTTGCGCCGCCGCCGCACGCTGGATTCTCGACGCCCACCTCGAAGACTATTACCGCCTGCGCGACCAGCCCGCCGGCCGGGTGGACGCGGACGCACCCATGCTGGCCGCCTGGGATCGCGAGGAACTGCTCGCCGGACACGCGCATCCCGTCGAGGGCGGACGCGAAATCACCGTGCTCACCGACGGCATGCGCTGCGCCGCCTGCGCCTGGCTGATCGACCGCGCACTGATGCGCGAGGAAGGCGTGATCGATTCCACCGCCAACGCCATCACCGGCCGCATCCGGATCGCCTGGGATCCGGAGGTAACGCCCCTGTCGAAGCCGTTGGCGCGGCTGGCCGCGCTCGGCTACCGGCCCTATCTGGCCACCGGCGAGGAACGCGAGGCGGCGAGGCGGCGCGAACGCAACCGCGACCTGATCCGGATCGGCCTGGCCGGCATCGCGGCCATGCAGGCGATGATGTTCGCCGAGGCGCTGTATCTGGACACCCGCAGCCAGATGCCGGTCCCCACCCGCGACTTCTTCCGCTGGATCACCTTCATGGTGTCCACGCCGGTGGTGTTCTGGGCCGGCTGGCCGTTCATCGTCGGCGCGTGGAACGAATTGCGCGGCCATCGCCTCGGCATGGACACGCTGGTCGCCGGCTCCACCCTGCTGGCGTGGACCGCCAGCACGATCGAAACCCTCCGCGGCGGTCCGCACGTCTGGTTCGACGCGGCGGTCATGTTCGTGTTCCTGCTGCTGGTTGCCCGGCAGCTCGAACAGCGCGCACGCGGCATCGCCAGCGCGCAAGTGGACGCGCTGGCGCGGGCGCGTCCGGCATTCGCCACCCGCGAACAGCCCGGGGGCGGCCGCGAATCGGTGCCGGTCGATGCGCTGGCCGTGGGCGACATCCTGCGCGTGGCCGTGGGCGAGCCGGTACCGGCAGACGGCGTGCTGCTCGACGCACCCGCCTGCTTCGAAGAATCGTTGCTGACCGGCGAAGCCAGGCCGGTCATGCGCCAGCCCGGTGAAACCGCCTACGCCGGCACCGCCTGCCGCGAACACGCGGCGCGCATCCGCGTCACCCGCGTCGGCTCCGGCACCCGGTTGGCGGAACTGGTGCGGCTGGTGGAAACCGCGCAGGCGCACCGTCCGGCGCTGGCACGGGGCAGCGAACGCATCGCCACCTGGTTCGTCGCCGGCCTCGCGCTCTCCGCGATCGCCGTGTACGCGTGGTGGCGCCTGCACGACCCATCTCGCGCTTTCGAAGTCGTGCTTGCCCTGCTGGTCATCAGCTGCCCCTGCGCGCTGTCGCTGGCGGTGCCGGCCGCGCTGGCCGCGGCCCACGGCGCGCTGGCAAAGATCGGCGTGCTGGCGGTGCGCCCGGACGCGCTGGACCGCCTCGCCTTCGCCAGCGACGTGGTGTTCGACAAGACCGGCACCCTCAGCGACGGCAAGTCGCAGCTGCAGTCGATCGCCCAACTGCACGGACTGGACGAATCCGAAGCGCTGCGGATTGCCGCGGCGCTGGAGCGCGACAGCAACCACCCGCTGGCCGCCGCCTTCCGCGACGTCGCCAATGCGCCGACCGCCAGCGCCGTGCGTGCCATCGCCGGCCAAGGCGTCGAAGGCGAAATCGAAGGCCGGTGCTGGCGGATCGGCAGCGCGCCCTTCGCCACCGGCGGCGAAGACGATGGCGCGGTCTGGCTCGGCGGCGGAACCGGCCAGAGCGCCCGTTTCGCGATCGGCGAGCGCGCTCGCGACGACGCGGCTCCCGCCCTGCGGCGCCTGCACGATCAGGGCCTGGACCTGCATCTGGCCAGCGGCGACGCCGAGCCGGCCGTCGCGCGCATCGCGCAGACGTTGGGACTGGAACAGGCGCATGCGCGGCAATCGCCGGAAGACAAGCTGGCGCTGGTGCGACAGTTGCAAGGCGATGGGAAATGCGTGGCGATGGTCGGCGATGGCCTCAACGACGCGCCGGTGCTGGCGGGCGCCGACGTCTCGCTGGCGATCGGCGACGGCGCCGCGCTGGCGCAGCGCAGCGCCGATTTCGTGCTCTCCAGCCCGTCCCTGCACGCCGTGCCGACCGCCATCGAAATCGCCCGCCGCACCCGTCGCGTCATCCGCGAAAACCTCGGCTGGGCGATCGGCTACAACCTGCTGGCCCTGCCGCTGGCCGCCGCCGGCATGGTGACGCCGTGGCTGGCCGCATTGGGAATGGCGTTATCGTCCCTGCTCGTCACCGCCAACGCATTGCGCCTGACCCGCGCACCCTCGCCATGAACATCCTGCTGTTCCTGATTCCCATCAGCCTGGTCATGATCGGCGTCGCCGCCGGCATCTTCGTCTGGGCGGTGCGCCACGGCCAGTTCGAGGATCTCGACACGCCGGCGCTGGATGTGCTGCGCGACGACGCGCCGCCCACGCGGGACAAGGTCGGGACATCAAGCACCGCTGCCGAGCCGGATCGCAACGATGCCGATTGACACCGTCGTACTCGGCGCTGCGCTGCTGACCGGGATCCTCGGCGGCGCCCACTGCGTCGCAATGTGCGGCGGCATCGCTACCGGTTTCTCGGTCGGCTCGCGCGGCTGGTGGGCCGCGCTGCAGCCCAATATCGGCAGGGTCCTCGGCTACGTGCTCGCCGGCGCGATCGTGGGTGGCCTGGGCGGCGGCCTGCTCGGCCTGTCTCGGCAGCCGTGGCTAGGCGTGACGATGCGCGCCGCGGTCGGCCTGGTGCTGGTGATCGCCGGCCTGCGCATGCTGGACACGAAAAATCGCCTGCCGCGCTTCTCCGGCGGCCCCGGCCACTGGCTGTGGCGTGCGCTGCGCCCGCTACAGCGGCGCCTGCTGCCCGCCAACACGCCCATGCGCCGTCTGCTGCTGGGGATGCTCTGGGGCTGGATGCCCTGCGGCCTGTCCTCCACCCTGCTCGCCGCCGCGTGGCTCACCGCCAGCCCCGTGCACGGCGCGTTGACCATGGCCGCCTTCGGCCTGGGAACTCTTCCGGTGATGGTGTCGCTGACCTGGGCCGGCGCCCGCATCGGTCAGCGGCTGCAGCGCGGCGCGTTCCGTCGGATTGCCGGAACCCTGGTGATCCTCGCCGGCCTCCTCACCCTTGCCGCGCCGCTGTTGATCCACCTGCCCATCGTGCATGGCCTGCTCGACGCACTGGGCTGCCGCAGCCTGCCGGACTGAGATCAGCCGCGCAGCGGCAAACTGAACCTTCGCTGCAATCGCGACGTACGGCACAGGCAGACGCCGGCGCACTGCATACAATCGAACTCTGGTTCGAATGCAGACAACAGGGGAAGGCCACAGTGGCAGCAGGCAAGCGGCAGCCCGGCGTACTGCGTCGATTGCTCGGCATCGGCCATCGCGAAGACGCCGCGATCTATCCGGACCCTCCGGAACTGGGTGAACTGCGCCAGAAGCTGGCCATCGTCCACGCCGTCGAACAGGAACGCAAGCGCATTTACGACGACCTCCACGACGACGTCGGCAGCGCCCTGCTCACCCTGCTGCACCGGGTCCCCGACAGCGAACGCCAGCTGGTGCGAGAAATCCTGCAGGATCTGCGCGCCATCCTCGCCCACGACCGCGGCATCGAAGGCAGCCTGCTGGAGGTGCTGGCGCTGCTGCGCGACGAGATCGAGCAGCGCCTGCTGACCCGCGCCATCACGCTCGACTGGCGTCAGTCCGACACCCTGCCCGACCCGGCGCTGGACCGCGCCCAGGCCATGCATCTGTTCCGCATCGGCCGCGAGGCCGTCACCAATGCCATTCGCCACGCCAATCCGTCGCGGGTTCGCATCATCGTGCGCCAGGTCGAAACCGATCTGATCTTCGAAGTGACCGACGACGGCCACTTCGATCCGTCCCGCATCGGCGGCGGCCGCGGCACCCGCAGCATGCGCACGCGTGCCGACGAACTGCACGGCGACATCCACTGGCAGCAGGGCACGCTCGGCGGCACCAAGGTGCACCTGCGCTTTCCGATGCCGGCAGCGCCCGCGGGCGGGGAGTAGCCAGCGGGGCAGTCCCGCCAGATCTCCCGCCGAAGGAATCGCGGCCAAGAAAAACGGGCTGATCGGTGAGGATCAGCCCGTTTGGGGATAAGGCCCTGGCGATGACCTACTCTTGCATGCGGATGCACACT
>NZ_JAMQHN010000025.1 GCF_025993755.1 Thermomonas sp.
CTACGGCAAGCCGGTCCGCATTGGCGCCAACTGGGGCTCGCTGGACGAGGCGCTGGCGACCGCGCTGATGGACGAGAACGCGCGGCGCGCCGAACCTTGGGATGCGTCAAGGGTGATGCGCGAGGCGCTGGTGCGCTCGGCGCTGGATTCGGCGCAGCGTGCCGTGGAACTGGGCCTGCCGGCCGACCGGATCATCCTCAGCGCCAAGGTCAGCGGCGTGCAGGAACTGGTCGCGGTCTATCGCGACCTCGCGCAGCGCAGCGATTTCGCGTTGCACCTGGGCCTGACCGAAGCCGGCATCGGCAGCAAGGGCATCGTGGCGTCGAGCGCGGCGCTGGCGGTGCTGCTGCAGGAGGGCATCGGCGACACCATCCGCATTTCGCTGACGCCCGAGCCGGGAAGCCCGCGCACGCAGGAAGTGGTGGTGGCGCAGGAGTTGCTGCAGACGCTGGGATTGCGTGCGTTCACGCCGATGATCACCGCCTGCCCGGGCTGCGGCCGGACCACCTCGGAATTTTTCCAGCATCTGGCCAAGGTGGTGCAGGATCACGTGCGCGAAAAAATGCCGGAGTGGAAGATCAGCCGTCCCGGCGCCGAGTCGATGACGGTCGCGGTCATGGGCTGCGTGGTCAACGGACCCGGCGAGTCGCGCCATGCCAACATCGGCATTTCGCTGCCGGGCACCGGCGAGGCGCCGTCCGCGCCGGTGTTCGAGGACGGGCAGAAGACGGTCACCCTGCGCGGCGAGGGCATCGCCGAGGAATTCATCACCCTGGTGGACGACTACGTCGACCGCCATTACCGCGGCGGCGCATCGGTCTGATCTGCGGGAAGCCGCGCGGGCGTGTCGCGACAGGCGCGCGCCGGAAACGCCGGCCATCCCTGGCCGGCGCGATGTTCCGAGGATTGCGTGGAAGCGGCTGTCAGCCCTGCGCGGCCAGCCAGTCGTCGTCGCTGCCTTCGTTGAGCTCGCCCCACAACGGCGAGGAGAAATAGCGTTCGCCGGTGTCCGGCAGCATGGCCAGCAGCACCGCGCCTTCCGGAGCGGATTCGGCGATCTTCAGCGCGGTCGCGGCGGTCGCGCCCGAAGAAATGCCGACGAAGATCCCTTCCTCGGCGGCCAGCCGCCGCGAGGTGACGATGGCTTCCTCGTCGGTTACCGTGCGCAGTTCGTCGTAGGCCTTGCGGTTGATCACCTCGGGAACGAAGTCCGGGGTCCAGCCCTGGATTTTGTGCGGCTGCCAGGCGTCGCCCTTCAGCAGCGCCGCGCCGGCCGGCTCGGTGCCGACGATCCGGGTGTCCGGACGCGCCACTTTCAGCACTTCGCCGACGCCGGTCAGGGTGCCGCCGCTGCCCCAGCCGCTGACGAAATAGTCCAGGCGCCTGCCGGCGAAATCGCGCAGGATTTCCGCCGCCGTGGTCTGGCGGTGGTAGGCCGGATTGGCGGGGTTGGTGAACTGGCTGGCCCAGAACCAGCCGTGCTTTTCGGACAGTTCCCTGGCCTTCTCCACCATCCCCACGCCGCGGGCCGCGGCCGGGGTGAGGATGACCTTGGCGCCGTAGGCGCGCATCGCCTTGCGGCGTTCGATCGAGAAGGTTTCGGTCATCACCGCCACGAACTTGTAGCCGCGCGCGGCGGCGATCATCGCCAGGGCGATGCCGGTGTTGCCGGAGGTGGCTTCGACGATGGTGTCGCCGGGCTTGAGCAGTCCGCGGCGCTCGGCGTCGAGGATGATGCCGAGGCCCAGACGGTCCTTGACCGAGCCGCCGGGATTGAAGGATTCCGCCTTCACGTAGACGGTCGCGTGTTTCGGCGCGAGCCGCTGCAGTTGGATGACGGGCGTATTGCCGACGGCGTCGAGGATGCTGTTGTAGATGGTCATTGCGGAAATTCCTGTGGGAAAGAGGGGAGGATCAGGCGGCGCGGGCAAGTTCGCTGTTACGACATCGTCCGCGTTCCGGGGTGATGGGCGGGCTGCCGAACCAGTGCAGCGAGGTCGCCAGTGCGGCGACTTCTCCAACGATCAGCAGCGCCGGCGCCTGTACGGCGTGCGTCTGCGCAAGCTCCGGCAGGTCGATCAAGGGCGCGGCGAGGACGCGCTGCTGCGGCAGGCTGCCGTTTTCGACCAGCGCCGCCGGCGTCGTCGCCGGCAAGCCGTTGTCGAGCAGGCGGTCGCGCAATCGCGCCAGACCCGACGCGCCCATGTAGAAGGCCAATGTCTGGCCGGACTTGGCCAGCGCGCCCCAGTCGTGCTCGGCGGCCCCGCTGCGGGTGCTGGCGGTGAGCAGCTGCAGCGAGCGCGCGTGGTCGCGGTGGGTCAGCGGGATGCCGGCGTAGGCGGCGCAGGCGACGGCTGCGGTGATGCCGGGCACCACCTCGCAGTCGATGCCGTGGGCGCGCAGCGCCTGCAGTTCCTCGCCGCCGCGGCCGAACACGAACGGATCGCCGCCCTTGAGCCGCACCACGCGCTTGCCCGCCAACGCCAGTTCGATCATCCGCGCGTGGATGCGCTGCTGGGTGGCGTCGTGATCCTCGCCCACGCGCTTGCCGACCTCGATCCGTTCGGCATCGCGTCGCGCCATCGCCATCACCGCGGCGCTGACCAGCCGGTCGTGCAGGATGACGTCGGCCTCGTTCAGCAGGCGCAGGGCGCGCAGGGTGAGCAGGCCGGGATCGCCGGGGCCGGCGCCGACCAGCGCCACGCGGCCGCGCAGGACGGCTGGCGGATTGCGCAGTTCCGCTTCGAGGCTGCGTCGGGCTCCGATGGCGTCGCCGCGTCGCAGCTGCGCAAGCGTGGGACCCGACAGGGCGCGCTGGAAGAAATCGCGTCGGGTGGGCAGATCGGCAAGTCGCGTGCGAATCCGGTCGCGCAGTTCGGTGAAGAGCTGCGCCAGCGCACCGAAGGCGTCGTCGAACTGGAGTTCCAGCCGTTCGCGCAGATGGCGCGCCAGCATCGGCGCGGCACCGCCGCTGGAAATGGCGATCTGCAGGGGACCACGCTGGACCCGCGCCGGAATCTGCGCGCTGGCCAGCTGCGCGTCATCGACCACGTTGACCCAGCGCTGGCGCGCGTGGGCGGCGTCGGCCAGAATGCGGTTCACTTCGACGGCGTCGGTGGCGGCGACCACCAGCCAGGCCGCATCCAGTTGTTCGGGCCGGAATTCGGCGCCAAGCAGCGCGACGCGCCCGGCGCGGACGAGCGCCTCCAGCGACGGTTCCAGCGTGGGTGCCACGAGGGCGACATCGGCCCCGGCGTCCAGCAGTGCGGCGACCTTGCGTGCGGCCACGGTGCCTCCCCCGACCACCAGCACGCGGCGCTGGCGCAGGTCGAGGAACAGGGGGAACAGCGGCTGCGGGCCGGCCTGGGACATGCGGTCAAGCTAGGCAGTCTGTCGCGGCTGGGGAAATGGTGGCAGGATTTCGGCTTATGCTGTCAGGGCATAAGGCTTGTCTGGAAATGCTTTCAGAGGTCGATATAATTCATCGCTACATAATGATCAAGCGATATATTTCGCTGCGGAGTCCTCCAGCATGACCCTCACTCAGCTTCGCTACCTCGTTGCGATCGCCGATTCCGGCTTCAACATCACCCTGGCGGCCGAGCGCGTACATGCCACCCAGCCGGGTCTGTCCAAGCAGCTCAAGCAGCTGGAGGACGAGCTTGGCTTCCAGTTGTTCCGGCGCAAGGGGCGCAGCCTGCTGGGCGTGGCGCCGGCGGGCGTCAAGGTGATCGAGCACGCGCGCCGAATCCTTGCCGAAGCGGCCAACATCCGCAGCTATGCCGCCAACGAGCGCGGCGAATTCCGCGGTCGCCTGCGGCTGGCCACCACCCATACCCAGGCGCGCTATGTGCTTCCTTCGGTCATTGCCGACGTCACCCGGCGCTTCCCCGAAGTCAGCGTCGACCTGTTCGTCGCCGGCGATTCCGAAGTGCTGGCAAAGCTCGACGAATCCGACTTCGCCCTGGTCAGCAGCGCCGGCAGGGTGCCGGAAACCAATGGTCTGGCGATCCCGCTGTTCCGCTGGCAGCGGGTTCTGCTGGTGCCCAAGACCCATCCCCTGGCGCGGCTGGACGGACCGCCAACGGTGGCCGAACTGGCCCGCTATCCGCTGATTTCCTATGAATCGTCGAATCAGCCGGAGTCCTCGCTGCAGCGCACCTTCGCCGCGGCGGGCGTGGTACCGCAGATCGCGATGACCGCGCGCGACGCCAACCTGATCGAAGCCTATGTCCGCACCGGGCTGGGGGCGGGCCTGCTGGCGGAGATGGCGGTGGGCGGCCGCGAGGACGATGATCTCCAGGTGCTGCCGGCGCCGGAGGAATTGCCCGAATGCATCACCTGGGCGATCGTGCCGCGCGGACGCGTGCTGCGCGAATACGCGCTGGTGCTGTTGCACGCGCTGGCGCCGCAGATCGACGCCCGCGACCTGCGCCAGATTCTCGAAGGCAACCTGCCGCCGCTGTGGCCGGAGCCGCCGCGCTGGCAGGCCGAACCGGCGTCCGGGGCGGCCTGAGCGAACGCCCGTACTGCGGCGGCATGGCGATCAAAGATCGAAATGCAGCCCGCATTCGCGACGCAGGCCGAAGAAGCGGGTTTGCGCGGGCCCCGTGCCCGGTTGCAGCGGGCGGGTGGTGTGCACGTCGCCGACCGAGACGTAGCCCTGATGCAGCAGGGGATGTTCGGGCAGGGCGTGGCGGAGGATGTAGCTGCCGATGCCAAGATCGCTCCAGTCGGCGATCGGGTGGAACTTGAAGCGGCCGTTCTTCACCTCGAGGAAATCGATGTGCTTGCGCGTGGACGCCTGTTCGCGCCGGAGCCCCGCGTGCCAGCAGCGGATGCCCAGCTCGTCCAGCGCGCGCCGCATCGGCCCGACCTTGTGCAATTGGTTGTAGCGGAGGATGCCCTCGCTGCCGCTTTCCCAGAGCTTGCCGAGCCGCGCTTCCATCCAGGCGCTGCCGAGTTCGGGCCGATACACCTTCAGGTTGAGGTCGAGCAGTTCGGTCAGCCGGTCGGCGTAGCGGTAGGTTTCCGGAAACAGGTAGCCGGTGTCGATCAGGATCACCGGGATATCCGGCTGGATCCGGGTGACCAGGTGCAGGGACACCGCCGACTGGACGCCGAAGCTGGTGGACAGCGCGTGGTTTCCCGTGATGTGCCGCAGCGCCCATTCGACGCGTCGGGTGGCGTCGAGCGTGGCGAGGTGGCGATTGGCGTCGGCAAGCGCCGCGCCGGAAAGCCTTTCTGGTGTGAAGGCGGACATGGCGGTTCGTGCGGGAAATGCGGCGATCAGGCGACGGCTTCGTCGGGATCGACGCGGACGTGGGTGGGATAGGCGGGCAGGGCGATGATGCCGGCGCGGTGCAGGAAATCACCGAAGTGTTCGCCGGGTTCGCGCTGCGTGGCGTAGCGGCCGAGCAGTGCGTCGAGGGTTTGCAGGATGTCCGGTTCGGTCGCGTTGTCGAGGAACAGGGTGTTCATCCGCATTCCGCGATGATCGCCGCCGAGCATCAGGTTGTAGCGACCGGGCGCCTTGCCGACCAGCGCGATTTCGGCCAGGTACGGCCGCGAGCAGCCGTTGGGGCAGCCGGACATGCGGAACAAGATGGGTTGTTCCTTCAGGCCGTGTTTTTCCAGCAGCGGTTCGACGGCGTTGAGGAAATCGGGCAGATAGCGTTCGGACTCTGCCATCGCCAGCGCGCAGGTGGGCAGCGCCACGCAGGACACCGCGGTGCGGGCGAGCGCGGTGGGGGCCTTGTTCTCGCTGTCCAGACCGTGCCTGGCCACCAGCGCCTCAATCGCGCCGCGCTGGTCTTCCGGCACATCGGCAATGATGACGTTCTGATTGCAGGTCATCCGGAAATGACCACGATGGATTCTGGCGATTTCGCGCAGGCCGGTCAGCAGCGGTCGCCCTGGGGTGTCCGCGATCCGCCCGCTGGGCAGCGAAAGCGTGAGATGCCAGCGTCCTCCGGTGTCCTCGACCCAGCCGAAGCGGTCGCCGTTGTGCTCGAATCGGTACGGACGCGCCGGCTGGAGCTTGAATCCGGCGCGCTGCTCCATCAGTTCCCGGATCCTGTCGGAACCGTGGTCGTCGATGGTGTACTTGAAGCGCGCGTGCTTGCGGTCGTTGCGGTCGCCGAGGTCGCGCTGGACCGTGACGGCGGACTGGGCGATGGCGAACACCTGTTCCGGCGTGACGAATCCGATGGCGTTGGCGACGCGCGGGTAGTGCGCCTTGATCCCGTGGCTGGCGCCCATGCTGCCGCCGATGGCGACGTTGAAGCCCGCCAGTTGCCCGGCGTCGTCGACGATGGCGATCAGGCCGACGTCGTTGGCGAACACATCCACGTCGTTGTAGGGCGGAACGGCAATGGCGATCTTGAATTTGCGCGGGAGGTAGGCGTCGCCGTACAGCGGCTCCTCCTCGATCCGGTCGGGCTGCGGTTCGTCCAGCCAGACTTCGTACCAGGCGCGGGTCCTGGGCTTGAAGTATTCGGACAGCCGCTGCGCCCAGTCGTGCACCTGCGCGTGCAGCGGCGAGAGCAGCGGATTGCTGGCGCCGAGCACGTTGCGATTGACGTCGCCACAGGCGGAAATGGTGTCCAGCCCGCAGGCGTGGATCGCCCGCATCGCCGCCTTCAGCTCGCGCTTGAGGACGCCGTGCAATTGGAACGTCTGCCGGGTGGTGACCCGCAGCGAATGGCTGGCATGGGTGGTGGCGACCTTGTCCAGCGCCAGCCACTGCTCCGTGGTGAACACGCCGCCCGGAGCGCGGATGCGCACCATGAACTGATGGGCGGGCTCCAGTTTCTGGCGACGGCGTTCGTCGCGCAGGTCGCGATCGTCCTGCTGATAGCTGCCGTGGAACTTGATGGTGCGCTGGTCCTCGAAATTCAGCGAACCGGTGGTGGCGTCCGCCAGCCCTTCGGCCAATGTGCCGCGCAGGTGGCAGCTTTCCAGTTTGATTTTCTCGACGGAGGGATGGCTCATGGCGGTCGTCTGCTCAGTACACGTCGCGGGCGTAGCGGCCTTCGCGCTGCAGGGTGGAAAGAAAGTCTGCGGCCGCTTCGGCATCGCCGCCGTTGTACGCGCCCACGATGTCCAGCAGCGCCGCGTGCACGTCCTTGCCCATCGCGATGGCGCCACAGACGTACAGATGCGCGCCGCTTTGCAGCCAGCCGTACACGTCGCGACCCTGCTCGCGCAGGCGCTGCTGCACGTGGATCCGGTCGGTCTGGTCGCGGGAGAACGCAAGGTCCAGCCGATGCAGCTCCTTTTTCTTCAGCGACTCCTGCCATTCGGTCTGGTAGAGGAAGCCGGTGTTGAAATGCCGGGCACCGAAGAACAGCCAGTTGCGGCCACTGGCCCCGGTTTCGGCGCGCTCCTGCATGAAGCCGCGGAACGGCGCCACGCCGGTACCGGGGCCGATCATGATCACGTCGCGGCTGCCGTCGGAGGGCACGCGGAAGCGTGCGTTGGGTTCGACGTAAACCTGCACCTTGCCGTCCTCCTCCAGCCCGGCAAGAAAGCCGCTGGCGGCGCCCCAGTGCGGCTGGCCGTGCGCATCGAAACGCAGCACGTCCAGCGTGAGGTGGGCTTCTTCGCCCACGCGCTTGCGGCTAGAGGCGATCGAATACAGGCGTCGTGCCTGCGGGCGCAGCGCGGCCACCAGCGCTGCGGCGTCCCAGTCGGCGGGCCAGCGACGCAGCGCATCGGCCAGATGATGGTCGTTCAGCAGCGCCGCCAGTCCGGTGCTTCCGGGTTCCAGCAGCGCCGTGAGGTCCTGCGCTTCGGCGCGCTGCGCCAGCGCGGCAAGGAACGGCCGCGACAGCCGCGTCAGTTCGCGGCGGCTGGCCAGCCATTCGGACAGCGGCAGCGTGTCTCCGTCATGGGGGACGGCGGTATCGCCGTCGAGGCCGGTGGCGTCCAGCACGGCCTCCACCACGGGCGCAGGATTGCGATGCACGATGCCCAGCGCGTCGCCCGGCTCGTAGTTCAGGCCCGAGCCTTCCAGCGCCAGTTCGATATGGCGAACGTCCTTGTCGATGGCGCCGTACTGGCGGAATCCGGCGCTCTTGTAGTCGCGGCCGGTCAGTCGTTGGTTGACCAGCACCGTGGCGAGGAATGGCTTGTCCTGCGACCACTGCGGCGCGGACTGCGGGCGCAGCGGGGTGACGCTGGCCAGATGCGTTGGCGCTGCGGCCGGTTTGAGCAGTTCGCGGGCCTGCGCCAGCGCGACTTCTCGCCAGGGTTGGGCGACGGTGTCGATGTCGAGATCGGCCAGGCCGAGGGCATGCGTGCGGCGGGCGCCCAGCGCGTGCAGACGCTCGTCCAGCTTGCGGGCGATGCCACAGAAATCGGCATAGCTGGAATCGCCCAGACCCAGCACCGCGTATTTCAGCTGCGGCAGTTTCGGCGCGCGCTTGCCCAGCAGGAATTCGGTGAAGCCGATGGCGTCATCCGGAGGATCGCCTTCACCCTGGGTGCTGATGACGATGTAGAGCAGGGCTTCGTTGGCCAGATCGCGGATCGGATAGGCGTCCGCGCGCAGTACGCGCACCGGCAAACCTGCGGCTTTCAACTCGGCGTGCAGGGCTTCGGCAGCGCGCTGGGCGTTTCCGGTCTGGCTGCCGTAAAGGATCGTGGCCGGCTGCATGGCCGCGACTGGAACCGGCGCGACCGTGGTTGGCGCCGCATCGCTGCGCGCCAGCGAATGCGCCATTCCGGCGAGATAACCCGAGGCCCACAGCAGGGCGCTGCCATCCAGACCTTCGGCAAGTCGGGACAACGCCCCGGCGGCGTCGGGATGTAGCGGCGTGGGCAGGGTGTTGGCAAGCAGCGACATCGCGGGCACTCCGTGCCGGTCTGGATGCCGCGATCATCCCGATGTCGTTGCGCAGGGTGAAAGGATTCAAGCGCATATGCCCATGCGCACGCGAAGGCAGTGAAACCTTCCGATCCGTCATGCGCTCATTCCGCCAGCGCGCCCTCCCTGGCGCGCGGCAACGCCGATTGGATCGGCGTTGCCGCAACATCGCCGTCAACGCCCCGCGGCGAAGGTGATCGGAACCAGCCCGACCGCCTGCACGGTGCGCCCGTCGCGCGTGGCCGGCTGGAACAGCCAGCGGGCAAGCACCTGCGCGCGGGCCGCCTCGTCGAGTTCGCGGAAACCGCTGCTGCGATCGATCGTCACTTCCAGCGGTCGACCATCGATGCCCACCAGTACCCGCAGCAGCACGGTGCCACCGAGGCCGCGGCGCAGGGCGGCGCGCGGATAAGCCGGCGGCGGCGCGCTGCGGTAGGCCAGCTGCACCGGCGCGGGGTCGAAGCTGGCACCGATGTCGCCGGTTGGTGCCGAATCGCCCAGGTCGGGCGTCTCGGATGCGGGCAGGGTTCCGGTTGTCGCCGTCGTCTGGCTGCTCGCGATCACGGGCGCCGTGTCATGCCGCGGCGGGGCGACCGAGTGGTCGATGCGCGGCGGGATGACGGGCCTGGGATGCTCGATCGGAACCATCTCGATCGGCTTTGGCTTGGGGATGAAGACCCAGGTGGGATTCACCGATTCGGCCGTCTGGACGACCGGTGGCGGCAGGGAGATCGGAAGCATGATCACGCCGCCGAGCAGCAGGTTGAGCGCGAGCGCGCTGCTCATGGCGATGATGCGGCTGGCCTGTGGGCGCGGCGCGGACGCCGGGCGAATCAGGGCAAATCCGCTGGCGGATGCGTGCATCCGGGTGATGGCGTGGATCATGGTCGACCTCCTTCGGGCTGGGTTGCAGACACCTCGAGCCATGCAACGCGCGGAGGCGGGGATTGGGGTTGCCGTCCACCGCGGCGCGATTTCAACCTGATACGAATGCAGCGATTCGGCAAGGTGCTCCCGATGAGCGGCAGGCGCTGCCGACGGATGGGATCATGGCGCTTGGTTCGGAATCATGGCAAAGGCCGCAGGCCGCACCAGACCGTGCGATGACGGCATGCGAGGGGCTTCGGTCGCGCACGGTGACGCTGCGGCCATCCGGCGGCGCCGGCTGAACGAACGTGAAATGCTCCGGCGGAAATCCGGACTACGCGATGCCGCGAATGGATCAGTCGCCGAGTTCGAACTCGACTTCGATCTGCACGCTCAGCGTGGTTTCGCCGCTGGCGATGGGCGTGGCGGCGTCGGCGATGGGGGCCGCCATGGCGCGCATTCGAGGCATCGGCTGGTTCGTGCCGGCACTGCTTTCGTTGATGCGGACGATCCGCCGCACCTTCACGCCAAGCGCGTCGGCGTAGGTCTGGGCCTGCGTCAGCGCCTTGCGAACCGCCTCGCGGCGCGCCTCGGCGTAGGCGGCTTCCGGATGTTCGATTCCGAAATCGGGGCCATTGATCTGGTTGGCGCCCGGCGCGATCAGCGCGTCAAGAACGCGGCCGAGGCGTGCCAGATCGCGCACCTTGACCGACACCGAATTGTTGGCCTGGTAGCCGACGATGGCGGGCGCCTGGTTCTGTTCGTAGCGGTACTGCGGCGCCAGTGAAACGCGGCTGGTCTGGACGTCGCGCTCCGCGATGCCGGCGTTGCGCAGGGCGGCCAGCACCTGGTTCATCCGCGCGGCGTTGTCGCGCATTGCCGCATCGACCGTGTCGGCCTGGGTGACGACGCCGGCGCCGACGCTGGCGAAATCGGGCGTGCGGCTGGTTTCGCCGGTCGCGGACACGGTGAGCGTGGTGCCCTGCGCGGCGGCGACGACGGTATGTGAAACCTTTTGAGCAGAGACGGTCATGGGCGTGGCGATGGCAAGGAGGAGGGCGAGCGGCAGCGTGCGAAGGGACATGGTGGGCTCCGGCGGGCAGCATGGACAAACGGCGGCGGCCGACAGGCGACCGACCGGGAGGCAAACGCATGGTGGCGGCAAACGGGGTTGCCGGACAAGCGCGGACGGCGTGCGGGCTTCGGCGTCAGTGCTGTGCGGGAGTGGTTCCAGAGTATTTGACGCGGATTTACGCGGATCAACGCGGATAAAAAGCCGATGCAAAAGATTTGGAACGCTTGATCCGCGTTTTTCCGCGTAAATTCGCGTCCAAATGCCTTTTGCTGGCAGTGCGGAACGCCAACTCGATGTATTGCATGCGGTGTCCGACGTGCCGGTCGGCCAGCGTTCAGGCCGTGGCCTGAACGAAACCTGCGTGGCGCCGCGCACGGCCGGTGGTCCCGAGGCGGGCATGGCTTAGACTGCCCGGATGCTGCATCTCGCCTCGCGATCCCCGCGCCGTGCCGAGCTGCTGGCCCGGCTCGGGCTGGAGTTCGGCATCCTAGACCTCGACGTTCCCGAAGTGCAGGGGGCGAGCGAGGCCGCCTCCGACTATGTTCGTCGCGTGGCGCGTGAAAAGGCCGGGGCCGGACTGCTCAAGGTGATGGCCGTGCCCGCTGCGGTGGTGCTGGGTGCCGACACGGAGGTGATCCTCGACGGGCAGGTGTTCGGCAAGCCTGCCGATGCCGAGGCGGCGGTGGCCATGCTGCGCCGCCTGTCGGGGCGTACGCATGACGTGCTGACCGCGATCGCGTTGGTCTCGGCCGGGCGCGAGGCGCAGGCGATGGCGCTGAGCAAGGTGACGGTGGAGCCGTTGTCCGACGCCATGATCGCGCGCTATCTCGATACCGGCGAATGGCGCGGCAAGGCCGGGGGCTATGCGATCCAGGGCGTGTTCGAGGCGCACGTCGAGCGGCTGGAGGGCAGCCATTCCGGGGTCATGGGCCTGCCCCTGCACGAAACCGCCGGCCTGCTGCGCGGATTCGGGGCGCTGCCATGAGCGAGGAGCTGCTGGTCAACGTCACGCCGCGCGAAACCCGCGTCGCGGTGGTCGAAAACGGCATGCTGCAGGAGCTGCACATCGAGCGCGGCAGCCAGCGCGGCGTGGTCGGCAACATCTACAAGGGCAAGGTGCAGCGCGTGATGCCGGGCATGCAGGCCGCGTTCGTCGACATCGGGCTGGATCGTGCCGCCTTCCTGCATGCCAGCGACCTGTACCGCGCCCCGCCGCTGGAAGCGGCCGAAGGTGGAGACGTGGCGCCGATCGCGCATCCGCCGATCACCGAGTCCCTGCGCGATGGCGCCGAGGTGATCGTGCAGGTCGTCAAGGACCCGATCGGAAGCAAGGGCGCGCGCCTGACCACCCAGATCAGCATTCCCTCGCGCTATCTCGTGCTGCTGCCGCGCTCCAAGGTCATTGGCGTGTCGGCGCGGATTGAGGACGAGGAAGAGCGCGCCCGGCTCAAGGAGCAGGTCGGGGAACTGGCCAGGGGCAGCGGACATGGCTACATCGTGCGCACCAATGCCGAAGGCCAGCCGGCGGAGGCGCTGGCGGAAGACGTGGCCTACCTCGGGCGAGTGTGGGAACTGGTGGAGCGGACTGCGGCGGAGGCCGGCGTCGGCAGCCGGGTCTACGAGGACCTGAGCCTGCCGCTGCGCGCGGTGCGCGACCTGATCCGCCGCGACGTCGAAAAGGTCAGGGTCGATTCCAACGAAACCTGCCAGCGCCTGCGCGAATTCGCGTCCCGCTACATGCCGGCGCTGGCCGACAAGATCGAGCACTACTCGGGCTCGCGCCCGATCTTCGACCTGTACGGCGTCGAGGACGAGATCCAGCGCGCGCTGGACAAGGAGGTGCCGCTCAAATCCGGCGGCTACCTGGTGATCGACCAGACCGAGGCGATGACCACGGTCGACGTCAACACCGGAAGTTTCCTCGGCCAGCGCAACCTCGAAGAGACGGTGTTCCGCACCAACCTCGAAGCGGCGCAGGCGGTGGCGCGCCAGCTGCGTCTGCGCAACCTGGGCGGCATCATCATCATCGACTTCATCGACATGCAGGACGTCGAGCATCGGCGGCAGGTGCTGCGGACGCTGGAGAAATCGCTGGTCAAGGATCACGCCAAGACCACGGTGTACGATTTCTCGCCGCTGGGGCTGGTCGAAATGACCCGCAAGCGCACCGTCGAGAGCCTCGAACGCCGTCTGTGCGAACCCTGCCACGAATGCGGCGGCCGCGGCATGGTGCGCACCGGCGAGACCGTCACCTACGAAATCTTCCGCGAGATCGTGCGCGCGGTGCGTCAGTTCGAAGCCGCGCGTCTGCTGGTGATCGCTTCACCCAAGGTGGTGGCGCGGATCACCGAGGACGAATCGAACGCGGTGGCGGAGCTGGAGGAGTTCCTCGGCAAGACCATCCGGTTCCAGAGCGACGCGCAGTACCTGCAGGAGCAGTTCGATGTGGTCCTGCTCTGAGTCTGCGATGGATGAATCTTTCCTGGGAGTCCGAACGCGCTTCAACCGGATTTTCCCGGGCGTCGACCGTCGATCGCCGATCCCGGGGCCAAGGCCTGCCCCATGACCTTCCACTGGCGCGACGGGGTGTCCTGGCTGCGGCGCTACGCGTCGCATGCGTTCGTCGCGCTGGCGCTGCTGCTGGCGGCGGGGAATGGTGTCGGCATGCTGCTGCTGCCGGTGCTGGAGCGGCATCCGGAGCAGGTTGCGGATTGGCTGGGCAAGCGCGCCGGACGGCCGGTCGCGTTCGATCACGTCACCACCCGCTGGACCAGCCGGGGTCCGCTGCTGCGGCTGGATGGCCTGCGCGTGGGCGATCCCGCCGATCCGGTGCGCATCGGCGCGGCCGAGGTCCTGATTGCGCAGTACACGGGGCTGTTGCCGGGGCGTTCGTTCACCGAAATCCGTTTGCGCGGGCTGGACCTGACCTTGCAGCGTGCTGTCGACGGGCGGTGGCAGATCCGTGGCCTGCCGGGACAGCAGGACGGCGACGATCCGTTGTCCGCGCTGGAACACCTGGGCGAATTGCAGCTGGCGCAGGCGCGGATGCGGATCGTGGCGCCCGAGCTGGGCGTGGACCTGCGGGTGCCGCAGATCGACGTGCGCATGCAGGTGCACGGTCCGCGCCTGCGCGCCGGCGCGCGCGCCTGGCTGCGCGCGAATGCCGAGCCGGTGGCGGTGGTGGTGGATTTCGATCGCGCCAGCGGCGACGGCGGCGTGTATGCCGGTTCGCAGGATGCCGACCTGAGCCAGCTGTCCGGGGCGTTTGCGGTGGCTGGAATCACTCCGGAGGCGGGCACGGGTCGGCTGCGAACCTGGGGCACGCTGCGCGGGCATCGCATTGTCGGCATCCAGGTCGATGCATCGCTGCGCGAGGTGGCCTTGCGCGGCGCGGCGCTTCCCGGGCAGGCCACGATGACGCGGCGCTGGCCGGCGCTCGAGGTGGATGCGCGCTGGGCGGGTACGGTCGAGGACTGGCGGCTGCGCGTGCCCCGATTGCGGATCGATGACGGGACGCAGTGGACTCTCGACGGCGCGGTCGTGGCCGGCGGTCGCCACTATGGCCTGCTGGCGCGAAAACTGCCGGCGGCGCCACTTCTTCAACTCGCCGCGCTCAGCAGTGCGCTGACGCCCGGTGCCCGCCACTGGCTGCTTGCGGCCGCACCGGACGCCCTGCTGGAAGACGTCGACCTGCGCGGCGTCCGCGGCGGCAACCTGCGCGGCAGCGTGCGGCTCAGCGGTTTCCGCTTCGATCCGGTCGGACACGAGCCGGGCATGCGAGGCGTCGGCGGCTGGCTGCAGGGCGACCAGGACGGGCTGCGGATGCGCTTCGACCGCAACGCACAGGTCGTGTTCGACTGGCCGGCCGGCTTTGGCGTCGAACACGCCTTTCGCATGGACGGCGAGGCGGTGCTGTGGCGTGACGCCGATGGCTGGACCGTGCGCACGCCGGGCCTGAAGATCGACGGTGGACAGGTGCAGGCGCAGGCGCGCGGCGGGATCAGTTTCCGCAACGATGGGCGCAAGCCCCATCTGGACATCGCCGCCGACATCGGCGATGCGCCGATGTCGATGGCGCACGGGTTCTGGATCCACCACCTGATGCCCAAGGCCACCGTGGACTGGCTGGATGCGGCGCTGCGCGGCGGCACCCTTCGACGGATCCACGCCATCGTCGCCGGCGATCTGGGCGACTGGCCGTTCAGCAACGAGCCGGGCCTGGCGGGTGCCGGCGTGTTCCGTGCCGAGGCGCATATCGAGAACGGCACGGTGAAGTTCCAGCCGGACTGGCCGGCTGCCGAGCACATGGATGCGGACCTGAGTTTCATCGCCAACGGCTTCACCGTCAGCGGCCGAGCGCAGCTGGCGGGGGTGCAGGTGGGCGCGCTGCAGGCCGGAATCCGGAACTTCAGTGCGTCCGAACTCACGGTGACGGCGGTGGCGGGTGGCGATGCGTCGCGCTTCCTCGCCATGCTCGGCGCCAGCCCGCTGCACGCGGAGTACGGCGAGGTCATGGACAACCTGCGCGCCGAAGGGTCGGCGCGGGCGACCTTCGCGATGACCCTGCCGCTGGAATCGGATCGCCCGCATGCGGCGAAAGTGGATGGCGCGGTGACGTTGGACGGGGTGCGCCTGCGCGAGCAGCGCTGGAACCTGGATTTCCAGCAGGTGATCGGACAGGCGCGCTATGACCAGGACGGATTCCTGGCCGACGCGCTGAAAGTCCGGAGTGAGGGTGTCCCGGGAACGCTGACGCTGCGTGCCGGACCGCAGGTGCGGGATCCGGCGCAGGCGTTCGAAGCGCGGTTGCAGACCAGCCACGACATCGACGGCCTGCTTGGACGGGTCGACAGCCTGAAGTGGTTGGCACCGTATGCCAGCGGGCGTTCGACCTGGATCGCCGAAGTGGCGATCCCGCGCGGCTCCGATTCGGCCGCCGCCGCGCCTTCCGTCCTGCGGCTGCGCACCGATCTGGTGGGCACCCGGCTGGACCTGCCGCTGCCGTTGCGCAAGCCGGCGACGCAGGCGCTGGCCACCGATGTCGCGATCCACCTGCCGCTGGAACAGGGTGAAGTCGAAGCCAGGCTGGGTGAGTTGATCGCACTGCATGCGCGCACGCGCGGCGACAAGACCGGGCTGCGGATCTCGCTGGGCGCGGCAACCGTCGGCGAGCCGCCGGCCAACGGGCTGTTGATCGAGGGGAGCACGGACCGGCTGGATGCGCTGGACTGGATTGGCCTGCTGGCGGGCGTGCAAGGGGGCTCACGGGTGCCGTTGCTCGGTGCGAACCTCGGCGTTCGGCACCTGTCCCTGCTGGGCGCGGACTTCCCCGACGCCAGCTTGCGCCTGCAGCCGGCCGGGGGCGATACCGAAATCCTCGTGCAGTCGGAGGGAATCAGCGGCCGCCTGCGCGTGCCCGAGCGCGACGGTGCGGCCGTGGTCGGACGTTTCGAGCGCCTGCATTGGCCGGCGGTGAGTGCGGGCGATTTTGCCGCGGCACCCGCGCCGGGGGCGGCATCCGCCATCAAGGACCCCACGCCGCGCATCAACCCGGCGAACATTCCCGCGCTGGCGTTCGACGTGGACGACCTGCGGCTGGGCAGCACGATCGTCGGGCATGCGCGCTTCCGGACGTCGCCGATCCCTGGCGGATTGCGGCTGGACGAATTCGCCACGACCGGAGGCAAGCAGCGCTTCAAGGGCAGTGGAAGCTGGACCGGAACCGATGCGAATGCGCGCAGCGAGCTGAAGCTGGACGTGAACAGCGACGACATCGGCGCACTGCTGGTCGGGCTGGGCCTGGGCGGTCAGGTGGCTGGCGGCGAGGGAGCATTCGGCGTCGTCGCGGACTGGCGCGGCAGTCCGGATCGATTCAATCTTGCGAACGTGAATGCGGATCTCACGCTGAATGCCCGCGATGGCCGCCTTCTGGAAATCGAGCCGGGCGCCGGGCGCGTGCTCGGATTGCTGGGCGTCACCCAGCTGCGACGGCGGCTGATGCTGGATTTCAGCGATTTTTTCGCCAAGGGTTTCGCGTTTGACCGGATCAAGGGTCGGGGGCATCTGGCCAACGGCCAGTTGCGCACCGACGAACTGGCGATCCGTGGGCCGGCGGCGGACATCCAGGTGCGCGGCGTCACCGACCTGCGCAACCAGAGCTTCGATCAGACCGTGGAGGTCAAACCGCATTCCGGCGGATTGCTGGCTGCGGTCGGCGCATTGGCAGGCGGCCCGGCCGGCGCGGCGGTGGGCGCGTTGGCCAATGCCGTGCTGGACAAACCGATGCGCGGCATCGGCGCCAAGACCTATCGCATCACCGGCCCCTGGGCGCAGCCCAAGGTCGAAACCGTGCCCGGCGAAAGTGTGACGCCTCCTCCGGCGCCTGCGGCAACGCCTGCGCCCGCGGGCAACGCCGCTGCCGATGCGTCCGTGGACAAGGCGGGTTGAGTTTTCCGACTGGATCGAAGGCGACGCCGGACAAGCCCAGCCGGATTTTCCCGGCGTTGCCCTGACTCGATGGCTTCCCGCACACTTGCACCCATGAATGTACTGACGCTTGCCGAATCGCGCCTGCTGGGCCCGACCGGGCTGGATGTTGCGTCGCTGGAACGCACGTTCGGCACGCTGCTGGGGCCGGGGATCGATTTCGGCGACCTGTATTTCCAGCATGCCCGCCGCGAGGCGTGGAGCATGGAGGACGGGATCGTCAAGAGCGGCTCGCACAGCCTCGAGCAGGGCGTGGGCGTGCGGGCGATTTCGGGCGAGAAGACCGGATTCGCCTATTCCGACGAGATCGACGTGCCGGCATTGCTCGCATCCGCGCAGTCGGCGCGCGCCATCGCCCGCGATGGCCGCAGCCGCGGCGCGCAGGCGCTGGCGCAAAGCCTGGGACAGGCGCTGTATCCGGCGCTGGACCCCGTCGATGCGCTGGACAATGCCGCCAAGGTGGAAGCGCTGCGGCGCGTGGATGGCCTGCTGCGTGCGCTCGATCCGCGTGTCCGGCAGGTCATGGTGAGCGTGACCGGCGGCGTGGACACGGTGCTGGTGGCGCGCAGCGACGGCGTGCTGGCCGGCGACGTGCGGCCGCTGGTGCGGATGAACATCCAGGTGATCGTGGAGCACGGCGGTCGCCGCGAGTCGGGCTTTGCCGGCTTTGGCGGGCGTCATGGCTATGCCGAATTGCTGGCCGACGGCAAGCCGGAAAAATTCGCCCGCGAGGCGCTGCGGCAGGCGCTTGTCAACCTGGAGGCGATCGACGCCCCGGCCGGGGTGATGCCGGTGGTGCTGGGCCACGGCTGGCCGGGCGTGCTGCTGCATGAAGCGGTCGGCCACGGTCTGGAAGGCGATTTCAACCGCAAGGGCACGTCGACGTATGCGGGCCGCCTCGGCCAGCGCGTGGCCGCACCGGGCGTCACCATCGTCGACGACGGCACCCTGGAAGGTCGCCGCGGTTCGCTCGCCATCGACGATGAAGGCACGCCCACCGCCTGCACCCCCCTGATCGAGGACGGCATCCTCGTCGGCTACATGCAGGACACCCACAACGCGCGCCTGATGGGGATGGCCCCCACGGGGAACGGTCGCCGCGAATCCTTCGCGCACCTGGTGATGCCGCGCATGACCAACACCTACATGCGTGCGGGCACGCACGATCCCGAGGAAATGATCCGATCGGTCAAGAAGGGCCTGTATGCGGTCAACTTCGGCGGGGGACAGGTCGACATCACCAGCGGCAAGTACGTGTTCTCGGCCACCGAGGCCTACCTGATCGAGGACGGCAGGGTCACCGCGCCGGTGAAGGGGGCCACCCTGATCGGCAATGGGCCGGACACCATGCAGAAGGTGGCGATGATCGGCCATGACCTGGCGCTGGACGACGGCGTGGGCATCTGCGGCAAGGATGGCCAGAGCGTGCCGGTCGGCGTGGGTCAGCCGTCCCTGCTGATTTCGGAATTGACCGTGGGCGGGACGCAGGCGTGAGGGCGCCTGAACCTTCCGTGGGAACGGCCCGCAGCTGCGACGACCATGCGCCAACTTCCGATCGTGCCCAGGAGGCGTTCCCGTCAGGGCGATTCCATTCCAGTGTCGTCGCTTTGCGCCAGCACCTCCCGCAACGCGCGATACAGCTCCCGGAACGCGCGCGGCGGCTTGTTCTTCGCCCGTTCCTCGCGGCTGTTGCGCACCAGCTGCCGCAGCTTCTGGCGGTCGGCGTTCGGAAATTGCGCCAGCAGGTCGGTGAGCGCGGCGTCGGCCGCGTCGCCGAGCAGCGCTTCGCGCAGGGCCTCGGCGCGGTGCATCGCGGCGGTTTCGCGGCGGGCGGAATCGCCGTCCTTGCTCATGGCGTCGCGGATCGCGTCCAGCGCGCCTTCATCGAGCTTGCGCATCTGCTTGGCGAGGTAGGCCAATTGCCGCTTGCGCGCCCCGTGCGAGGTCACGCGCCGGGTCTCGCCGATATGCGGAAGCAGTTCCTCGGGAATCGGCAGCCGGGACAGCTGGGTCGCGGTCAGCGCCGCCAACTGTTCGCCCAGTTCCAGCACGTCCAGCGCGGCGCGGCGCTGCGCGCTGCGGCTGGGGCTCAGGAATTCACCGGTGTCTTCGTCGCGTCCTCGCATCCGTACAGGATAAGCCATAGTCCATGACCCACATCGATGCCATCGCCGTCGCCGACGACAGCCGGGCGCGGCTTGCCCGCCTCTCGGACCTGGCCCAGCGAATGCTGGAAGGTGCCCGTGCGGCCGGAGCCAGCCAAGCCGAGGTCAATTGCAACGAGGACACCGGCCTGGCGGTCAACGTGCGCATGGGAGAGGTGGAAACGGTGGAAGCCACCCGTGACCGCGGGGTGTCGATCACCGTCTATTTCGGCCAGCGCAAGGGCAGCGCCAGCAGCGCCGACCTGCGCGAAGAGAGCCTGTCCGCCACACTGGCGCAGGCCTGCGCGATCGCCCGTTATGCCGAAGACGATCCCTGCGGCGGGCTTGCCGATGCGGCGTTGATGGCAAGATCGCTGCGCGAATTCGACAGCTGGCATCCGGCGCCGTTCGATGCCGACAGGGCCATCGACGTAGCCCTGGCCTGCGAGGCCGCCGGGCGCGAGGTCGATCCGCGGATCGGCAATTCCGATGGCGCGTCGATGAACGCGAACGCGTCGCTGAGCGTGTACGCCAATTCCCACGGCTTCCTCGGCAGCGAGCGCAGCACCTCCTGGAGCCTCGGCTGCGCGCTGATCGCCGGCGAAGGCGAGGCGATGCAGCGCGACGGCTGGTACAGCGTGGCGCTGGCGCCCGGCGACCTCGAATCGCCCGCGGCGGTCGGCCGCAAGGCGGCGCAGCGCACCCTCGACCGGCTGGCACCGCGCCTCCTGCCCACCGGACAGGTGCCGGTGCTGTTCAGCGCGGAGATGGCGCGTTCGCTGATCGGCAGCTTCCTCGGCGCGGTGTCCGGCGGCGCGCTGTATCGGCGCGCCAGTTTTCTGCTCGACAGTGCGGGCACCCGCGTGTTCCCCGAGTGGTTCGCGATCGAGGAAGATCCGTTCCTGCCCCGCGGTTTCCGTTCCGCGTCGTTCGATGCCGAAGGCGTGGCCACGCGGCGGTCCGCGCTGGTGGAGGCCGGCATCGTGCAGCGCTACGTGCTGGGAAGCTATTCGGCGCGCCAGCTGGGGCTGGAGACGACCGCCAACGCCGGCGGCGTGCACAACCTCACCGTGAAGGCCAATGCCGGCGATCTGGCGTCGCAGATGAAGGCGATGGGACGCGGCCTGCTGGTGACCGAACTGATGGGGCAGGGCGTCAATCCGATCACCGGCGACTACTCGCGCGGCGCCGCCGGTTTCTGGGTGGAAGGCGGCGAGCGGGCTTATCCGGTGGACGGCATCACCATCGCCGGCAACCTCAGGCAGATGTTCTCCGCCATCGAAGCGGTCGGCAGCGACATCGACCCGCGCTCGCACATCCATGTCGGATCGCTGCTGGTCGGACGGATGACCGTCGCCGGCAGCGGCTGACCGGCGGCTGTCAACCACTGCGGGCCGGTCGCGTTGATGGAAGCGGACCACATGCAGCGAGGCAGCCATGGGCATCACCGCAACCGGCGCGGCCAACCGATTCGGATTGGGCGCACGACCCGGCGAGTTGCAGCAGATCGGCAACGACCCGCGCGGCTGGCTGCTGGGACAGCTCGGGCCAGCCCCGGCGATCGCCGCCTACGAAGGCCTGCCGGGCAGCGCGGACTACCTGCGGGACCTGTTCGACTACCAGCGGCAGCGTCGTCAGCGGCGTGCCCGGATGGAGGCCGGGGCGACCAACGTGCCCCGCGGCGGGGAGGGGCGGCGTGCCCTGCTGCAAGGCCTGCAGCGCGAGCTGGTGCTGCGGCAGGGCGTGGCCACCTCGACGGCGACCAGCTTCCGCGAGCGGCTGGTGCGCTTCTGGTCCAACCATTTCGCGATCTCGGTGGACAAGTTCCAGGCCGCGCTGTTCGCGGCGCCGATGGAGCGCGAGGCGATCCGGCCCAATGTCACCGGACGGTTTGCCGACATGCTGTTGGCGGTCGAACGGCATCCCGGAATGCTGATCTATCTCGACAACCAGAAATCCATCGGGCCGGAATCACGGGCGGCGGAACGGGGCCGCCGACGCGCCACCGGCAATGCGGGAGCGCCCAAGCGCGGACTGAACGAGAACCTTGCGCGCGAGATCATGGAACTGCACACGCTGGGCGTGAACGGCGGCTACACCCAGGCCGACGTCATCGAGTTCGCGCGTGCGATCACCGGCTGGGGCGTTGCCCATCCGGGCGAGCGCGGTGGCGGCAGCGGCGCCTTCGTGTTCCGCCCGGGCACGCACGAGCCGGGCAGTCGGCGGGTGCTCGGCAAGACCTTCGCCCAGTCCGGCGAACAGCAGGGGGTGGCGATCCTGCACATGCTGGCGCTGCATCCGGCAACCGCCAACCACCTGTCGCTGCAGCTGGCGCGGCATTTCGTGGCGGACGAACCGCCGCCGGCGCTGGTGGCGCGCATGGCCAGGACCTATCTGGACACCGGCGGTGAGCTCGCGGCGGTCTATCGCACGCTGATCCAGGACGACGCGGCGTGGGCACCGCCCGCCCGCAAGTTCAAGAATCCGGACGATTTCGCGGTCTCCGCGCTGCGCGCGACCGGATTGGACGACCCGGCCAGCCTCGGCCTGTCGTTGCAATTGCAGTCCCAGCTCGGCCGGCCGGTGTTCCAGCCGCGCTCGCCGGCCGGGTTCGGCGATACCGCCGCCGACTGGGGCGGGCCGGACGCGTTGTTCAAGCGGGTGCAGGCGGCGCAGGCGCTGGCCGACCGGCTTCCGGACATGCAGGGCAGCACCCCGCTGGCGCTGGCGCAGGCGGCGCTGGGGCCGACCCTCGATGCGCAGACCGCCACCGCGCTGCGGCGTGCCGAATCGGTCCAGCAGGGCGTGGCCCTGCTGCTGGCCAGTCCCGTGTTCCAGTGGAGGGCTTGAGATGAACCTCAACCGGCGTGGTTTCCTCGCGTTTGGCAGCGCCGCCGCGGCGCTGACGCTGTTGCCGAAGTTCGCCCTGGCGGCGTCCTCCGCCAGCGACACCCGTTTCGTGCTGGTCCTGCTGCGCGGCGGCCTCGACGGCCTGCACGCGGTGCAGCCGATCGGCGATCCGGCGTTTGCCGCGCTGCGCGGCGACTTCGTCCATGCCGGCTCGCAGCCGGCGGCGCTGCCGCTGGGCAGCGACTTCGCGCTGCACGGCAAGCTCCCCTTCCTGGCCGAACTGTACGGTCGCAAGGATCTGGCCCCGGTGGTCGCGGTGGCGCCGCCGTATCGCCAGCGTTCGCATTTCGAGGCGCAGGATTGTGTGGAAAACGGCATGCCCGGCAGCAGCGGGACCACCGGCTGGCTGAACCGCTGCGTGGCTGCGGTGCCCGGCAGCGACGGCTTGGCGCTGGCGGCGGTGATGCCGCTGGCGATGCGCGGCAGCGCCGAGGTGTCGACCTGGTCGCCGCCGCTGGGCAACCGCATCGACCCGATCCTGTGGCAACAGCTGCAGGTGCTCTATGCGGCCGACCCCGCTCTGGCCGCCACGTTCGCCGGCATCGATCCCGGCATGGAAGGCAGCGGCGGCGGCGCGAACCGGGGCGGCATGCGCCTGCCGCAGGCCATGGCCGCCGCGGCCAAGTTCATGTCGGCCGCGAACGGGCCGCGGATCGCCTTCGTCGAGGACACCGGCTGGGACACCCACAACGGCGAGCAGGCGGTGCTCGATCGCAAGCTGGCCGAACTGAATGCGGGCGTCCAGGCCTTCCACGACGGCGCCCAATCGATCTGGAAGCACACCGTGGTGGCGATCGTCACCGAGTTCGGGCGCACCGCGGCGATCAACGGCACCGGCGGCACCGACCACGGCACCGGCGGCGCGGGCTTCCTGTTCGGCGGCGCGGTCAACGGCGGTCGGGTCGTCGGCCAGTGGCCGGGCGTGGCCAAGTCCCAGCTCAACGAGGGCCGCGACCTGCTGGCCACCACCGACATGCGCGGCCTGTTCAAGGGCGTGCTGCGCGACCATCTGGGCATCGAAGCCGACGTTCTGGCGCGGTCGGTCTTCCCGGACAGCGGGGCGGTGACGCCGATGGCAAGCCTGGTGCAGCGCGGATGACCGCATTCTTGCGCGATTGACGTTATCCTGTGGAACGCGCACAAGCGCTGAACTCGGGGAATTGCAAAGTGAACGACGTCACCGCTTCTTCAGAAGACCGCAACCTGGCCATGCTGACGCATCTGTCGGGCATCCTGCTCGGATTCATCATCCCGCTGATCATCTGGCTGACCAACAAGGACAAGGCCGACAAAGCCTGGCTGATCGAACAGTCCAAGGAAGCGCTCAATTTCCAGATCCTGATCGCGATCCTCTATGTGGCCTGTTCGATTCTGGTCGTCATTCTGATCGGTGGCTTGTTGCTGCCGGTGGTCTGGCTGGTGAACCTGATTTTCTGCATCCTTGCAGGCGTTGCCGTCAACAAGGGCGAAAACTACCGCTACCCGTTCTCGCTGCGTCTGATCAAATAAGTCAGGACGGTTCACCGCGCATGGCGATGGCCATGCGCGGATTGCGGGAATAATCAAGGCCGGCCCGGGACAACCCGGGCCTGCTTCTTTTGAACGGGGCCATGCAGCTTCGGTGCAAAGCCGGCGGGCTGCATTTTCGGCGTTCCCGGAGGCCCGCAAGCCGCGGGGGGGCAACCTGCGGCGCTGCCGGCGTTGCGCTCAGCCCCCCGCTTGTGGCGTGCAATCCCTGTTGGCGCGGGCCCCGCGTCCGCGCGACCGGCTGGGCGCGCACTGTGCTTCCGGCTTGCCGCTGTCCTGCGGCATGGACGTCCCGTCGGTGCGGTCAAGGTAGGCCTGCAGATCGGCGTACCCGCGGCGATCCAGCGCATCCAGGCGCTTGTCCAGCGACGGATGGGTCTTGTACAGACTGGCCAGCCGCGACGACGAGGACCCCAACGATGCCATCTTCTGCAGCACCATGTAGAACTCGAGCGGGTTGAGCCCGCCGCGCGCCAGGTAGATGCCGGCGGCCTGGTCGGCGCGGAATTCGGCGTTGCGGTCAAGCTGGGTCATCATGATCGCGGCGCCGTTGCGCTCGATGAAGTCGCGCACCATGCTGCCGGCCAAGCCGCCGCCGGTATGCACCTGGCTGAGCGCCACGTCGCGGCCCGCGGCCTGCAGTTCCTGCTTGCGGATCACCTCGTAGTGGTCGCGCTGGACGACGTGGCTGAGCTCGTGGCCGAGCACGGCGGCGAGTTCGGCGTCGCTGGACAGCAGTTGGTAAAGGCCCTTGGTGATCAGGATGTAGCCGCCGGGCGCGGCGAAGGCGTTGATTTCGCCGTCGTCGATCACGCCGAACGTCCACGGCAGATCCGGGCGGCTGGTCTGCGAGGCCAGCCAGCGGCCGACCAGGTTGACGCGGCGCTGCATGGCCGGGTCGTTGACCAGCGGCGCGGCGCCGAGGATGCGGCCGGCAAGCATCGGCCCAAGCTCGAGTTCCTCCTGCAGAACCTCGGCGTCCGACTTGCCGACGATGGCGTCGCTGTGATCGGCCGCGGCGCTGGCGGCGGAACCGGCGGCGCCACCACCGAGGCCGCCTAGCAAACCGCCCAGCGCGCGCAGACCCGTTCGGGTGCTGCCGCGGTTG
The DNA here is from genome assembly GCF_025993755.1 of Thermomonas sp. Classification (GTDB taxonomy): domain Bacteria; phylum Pseudomonadota; class Gammaproteobacteria; order Xanthomonadales; family Xanthomonadaceae; genus Thermomonas. The sequence goes on from NZ_JAMQHN010000025.1 coordinate 24,987, forward strand.
GCCTCGCTGCCGCCGCGGGAGGCGTCGGGCTTGAACTCGGCGGCATAAGGCACGCTGGTGGCGACCCAGCCCAGGCGCGCGGCCTCGCGCTGGGCGTCCTGGGTACTGGCGCGATACGACTCCATCCGTTCCAACTGCGCCGCATTGAAGCCGGCGGACTTCAGCTGGCTTTCGTCGAGGCCGCGCACGCTCGCGGTTTCGGTCGTGCGGCCCCGGCCGGCGTTTCCGGTGAACAGCGCAGCGCCGACCCCGCCGTTGTCGCTCTTGCCGTAGGCGACCCGTACTTCGTTGACCCTGACATAGCCGGTCTGACCGCCGTCCAGGGCCAGCTTGAACCACAGGCCTTCCTGACCGACGACGCTGACGGTGGCGTTGTTCCGGAGCGTGGTGACGGTCGGTGAACCGAACGAGGCGGCGGCGTGGACGTCGACCTTGGGCTTGGCCACGGTGGCCGGCGTGCCGCCGGTGGCGGCCATCAGCAGGCCGGAGATGGCGAGCGCAAGGGTTGTCAGGACCGTACGGGGGGCGATGCGATTCATGGGTCTTCCTTGTCGCTGGGAGGTTCTTGGTCGAAGTCCAGAGTATGCGCCGTGGCAATGATGAAATCGTTGCTGGCGGCCAGGGGGGATTCGTCGTTGTTGTTCAGATCCATTCCGAGCAGTTCGCGCAGGCGCAGCCGCTCTCCGCGACTGGTGCTGTCGTCGTTGTCGTCGATTTCAGCAACGGAAACACAGACCAGAACCCGGCCATAGTTTTCCAGACGAAGCTCGCCTTCGTTCAGGTGCCGGTAGAGAAGATCCAGTTCGCCCTTGGTCTTGGCCATGACGTCGGCATGGTCGGCGCCGGTCCAGACCAGCACCATCAGGTCGTCGAGGATTTCGTGCAGCCAGCTCTTGCGCTCGACGATGCCTTCGATCATCACCGCCTCGCTCCCGGCATAGAGCTGGCGCCGCAACAACCTTCGGTATTCGCGGCGACCGCGCACTGCCGCAAAGGCGTCCAGGCCCGGGTCGGCGACGAAGCGCAGTCGCGCCATGGTCATCCACGGATTGGCGTGCGGGTTGTATTCCTCGCGGAAGTCGTTGTTGCCGATGGCGCGTCCACGCTGCAGTCCGGCATAGGTCCGGCACAGGCCGAAGCACATGCTGACAAAACCAATGGTGACGAAGATGTCGAGGAAGATGCCGAAGTAGGTCAGGCCGATGAAGGCGATCAGCAGGATCACCAGGTTCACCGCCACGAAGATCGCGTCCATGTCCTCGTGCGGCTCGCCGCGCCAGAACGCGTAGGCGGTCAGCGCAACCAGCAGCGCGGCCAGCAGGTATTTGAAGGCGACCGGCGGCATCCAGATCGCGCCGTTGTGGAGCAGGGCGTCGGTGACCTCGGCCCAGACCTCGACCCCGGGCATGGCCGAATTCAGCGGCGTCGGCTTGCTGTCGCTGATCCCGGAGGCGGTGTAGCCCACCAGCGCCACGGCGCCGCGCAGGTCGGGCGGCGCGGCGTCCTTCTTGCCGCAAACGCGCTCGCCGGAAAGCAGGTCGGCTGCGCTGACGTAGGGCATCCGGCTGTGCTCGCGCCAGTTCACGCGGACGGCGGGTGGGTAGGTGGCGGGAGCGCGGTTTTGCAGCGTCGAGGCGATCCGCAGCGGCAGCGTGGGCAGCCCCCAGTCGCCGATATCGGCGCGCAGGGGCACGTCGCGCAGGATGCCGTCCTCGCCGCGACTGACGTTGGTGAGGGCGGAATTGCGCGCCATGGCGTCGCCATAGGGCAGCAGGACGGCGACCCTGGGGCCGGGGGATTCAGCCTCCGGACCCAACGGGAAGGCGCCCGGAATCCGGGCGGCGTGCAGCGGCGAGGCGGCGTCGTAGCTCTCGTCCTGGCGTGCGGAGGCGAACAGGAAGCGGCCCTGTCCCCCGGCGGCGAGCGTGTCGAGCATGCCGTCGCCGTCGGGATCGTTGGGGTTGCGGTCGATGAACTGCACGTCGTAGCCGACCGCCTTCACCCCGGCGCGATCCAGCGCATCGAGCAGGTCCGCGTGGACCGAGCGCGGCCATGGCCAGCCGCCGACGCCTTGCGCGCGCGTCCATTGCAGCGAGCAATCGTCGATTTCGACCACCACGGTCTTGCCGGACGGCCTGGGCTCGGCCGGGCGCCAGCGGATGATGGTGTCGAACACGCTGTCTTCCGCGGTGCTCAGGCTGCCACCGTGGCTGTAGTCCCAGCCCAGCCAGCCCAGCGCGGCAACGGCAAGCAGCGGATAGAAGGCAAACTTCAGGCGCAGGGCGATCTTGGTCAGCGGTCGCCGGTAGCCGCGTTCGACCAGCGACCAGCTGTCCATGAACCAGACCGCCAGCGAGGCCATGCTGGCATCGAAGTGGTCCAGCAGGCGGCGGATGAGCTTTTTGCGGGCCATGGAGGGATCCGTCAGTGGTCGCGTTCGACGACCGTGCTTGCCAAGGTGGACAGGGCGCCGGTTCGGAAATCGAGATCGGCCAGCGCGTCCTGCATCTGCGCAGAAAGCGTCGCAAGCCGGTCACGGCTGGCCGACACGCCGAGCAGGGCCGGGAACGTCACCTTGTGTTGTGCGGCGTCCTTGCCCGCGGTCTTGCCGAGCGTCGCCGAAGTCGCCTCGACGTCGAGCAGGTCGTCGCGGATCTGGAAGGCCAGGCCCAGCGCGTCGGCGTAGCGGTCGAGCGCGGCGCGGGTTGCCGCCTGTGCGCCGGCGGCGAGCGCGCCAAGGCGCACGGCGGCGCGCAGCAGGGCGCCGGTCTTCAGCGCGTGCATGCGCTCAAGCCCGGCGAGCGCGTCGTGGTCGGTGCCGGCTCCGGTAGCGTCGATGTCCAGCGCCTGGCCGCCGCACATGCCGGCGACGCCAGCGGCCCGCGCCAGTTCGGTCAGCATGGCAATGCGCGGTTCGGGCGGCTGCGGTGCGGCCGCGAGGGTTTCGAAGGCCAGGGATTGCAGGGCATCGCCGGCGAGGATGGCGGTGGCTTCGTCGAAGGCGACGTGGACGGTCGGGCGACCGCGGCGCAGGGCGTCGTCGTCCATGGCGGGCAGGTCGTCGTGGACCAGCGAATAGCAGTGGACCAACTCCACCGCGGCGGCGGGAGCATCGAGGTCGGATTCTTCGGCGCCAAGCGCGGTGCCGGTGGCGTAGACCAGCAGCGGACGCATGCGCTTGCCGACGCCGAGGCTGGCGTGGCGCATGGCGGCGTGCAGGCGGGCTGGCGATTGCGCCGGATCGGGCAGGAGGCGTTCGAGCGTCGCTTCCACGCGGTCGCGCCAGCGCTGGAAGGCAGGTTCAGCCATCGCGGTCCGGATCGAACTCGCGGCCGTTTTCGGGCGCTTCCGGATCGTCCAGTGCACGCACGCGCAGTTCCGCCTGTTCCAGCGCCGACTGGCAGCGCCGGTACAGCCCCACGCCGCGCTCGTAGGCGGCCAGCGAGTCTTCCAGCGACATCCCGCCGGCTTCCATCTTTGCGACCAGTTCTTCCAGCGCCGCCATCGAGGTTTCGAAGTCGGCGACGGCAGAGGGTTCGGGATCGGTTTTCTTGGCCATGCCGGCGATTCTAATACGCAGGTGCGGGAATCACCCCCGCTGCCAGACCAGCCGTGCGGAAATCTCCGCGAACCTGCGCTGGAGCCGGTCGGAAATCAGGCTGTCGCCGGCCGCCAGCAGGGTGCCGTCGGAAGTGAACAGCAGCGGCAGCCGGCCACGTTCCCAGGGCGGAATGTCGGCGCCCTGCAGCAGATGCTTGAGACTGGTCGAATGCGCGCGCCCGGGCAGCCGAATGCGTTCGCCGCCGCGGCGGGGACGCACCCGGACCGGCGCGTCGAATCGGTCCATTCCCTCCAGAACAAGCCGTCCGCCGTCCGGAAGCGGCAGCGCCGCCGCGCCATCCCAATCGAACGACCAGTCTGCGGGCAAGGCCGAAGGCGAAGATTGCGCGTACAGCCGATCGCGCCAGCGGATCAGGCGCGCACCGTGCCACGCGTAATGCGGCTGTCGATCCGGCGCGCCACCGACGACATCGGCCAGCACGCGATGCAGGCCTGATTCGGGCAAGGGCGGCAACCCGAGTTCGCGTGCCCACAGCCGCAGCACCCGGGCCTGCTGCGCGGGCTCGAGCGCGCGCAGTCGCGTGCATGACAGGGTCGATGCCGGGCCCTCCCGCACCTGCGCCAACAGGCGATCATCGTGCGCGAGCAGCAGGTCGCTGGCCTGTTCGCAGTGGCGTGCGCTTTGTGCCAGCGCCGCGTCGGCGTGCGGCCAGCGCTCGCGCAGCAGGGGCAGCACCCGGTTGCGGAGGAAATTCCTGTCGAAGCGGTCGTCGGCGTTGCTCGGGTCTTCGATCCAGCGCAGGCCGCGCGCGGTGGCATGGTCCAGCAATGCGGCACGCGGCGTGTCGAGCAATGGACGCCACAGGTGGCCGCGGTGGAATGGGCGACACGGGCGCATTCCGGCCAGCCCCTCGGCCCCGGAGCCGCGCAGCGCCCGCAACAGGAAGGTTTCCGCCTGATCGTCCTGGTGATGGGCGAGCGCGAGGAGTTCCCCTTCGCCCAGCGCGGCGGCAAACGCCGCGTGCCGCGCCTGGCGCGCCGCGCCCTCCGGCCCCAGCCTGCTTGCAGGATCGACGTGGACGCGGACGACTTCAAGCGCGATGTCAAGCGCTGCACACGCGGCGCGGCAATGCTCGGCCCAGGCATCCGCATCCGGCTGCATTCCGTGGTGGACGTGGATCGCGCGCAGCCCGATGCGACGGACGCTCTCATCTTCCGCCAGCAAGTGCAGCAGGACGGTGGAATCCAGCCCGCCGCTGAACCCGACCAGCAGCCCGGCGTGCGAAACCGGGGCTGCCGGGAGCCGGATGCCGGCGGAAGCGCTCATTCCGTCTCGACGCGCAGGCCACCGACGAACCTGGCGGCCAGGTTGTAGATCAAGGCCTGGATCAGGCCGCCGAGGAACCCGAAGATCCCGTACATGACCGGGAACGCGACGATGCTGAGTACCCCGAGCCCGCCCATCAGTGCGCCCATGCCACCGCCCTGGTCGGTGGCCAGGCTGGAAGCGGCGACCCCGATGACGCTGTAAACAAGAAAAAAGATCACGCCGAGGATCAGACCAAAACCCGCGGCGATGCAGCCGCCGATCTTGCCTGCGGAAATCACGTCGATGCGCTTGATGATCATGTCGTTTCCCCGTAGCCGACCCGTTGCGGCAGGGCAAGCATAACCAAGGATGACGCCGCGTCTTCCGTCTCGCCCTGCGTGACGGCATCGTCCCTGTGCGGGGATGGGTCGTGAATCAGGCCGTGTCGTAGGCGCCGTAGCCGCGCAAACGACGATAGCGGCGCTCCAGCAGCGTATCGACCGGCACGTCCGCCAGCGCATCGAGTTCGTTCAGCAGGACCGCTTTCAGCCGCCTGGCCATCTGCCTGGGATTGCGGTGGGCGCCGCCGGTGGGTTCGCGCACCACCTTGTCGATCAGGCCCAGTTCCAGCAGACGCCTGGCGGTCATGCCCAGCTGTTCGGCGGCTTCCTTGGCCTTGCCGGCGTCGCGCCACAGGATCGAGGCGCAGCCCTCGGGCGTGATCACCGAGTAGGTGCTGTATTCGAGCATCAGGGTCCGGTCGCCCACGCCGATCGCCAGCGCGCCGCCGCTGCCGCCTTCGCCGATCACGGTGCACACGATCGGCACCCGAAGTTCGGCCATTTCCAGCAGGTTGCGGGCGATGGCCTCGGACTGGCCGCGTTCTTCCGCGTCGATGCCCGGCCAGGCGCCCATGGTGTCGATGAAGGTCAGGATCGGCAGGCCGAAGCGCTCGGCCAGCTTCATCAGCCGCAGCGCCTTGCGGTAGCCCTCGGGCTTGGGCATGCCAAAATTGCGCTTGAGCTTGCTCTTGGTGTCGCGCCCCTTTTCGTGACCGATCACCACGACCGCACGGCCGTCGATGCGGGCCAGCCCGCCGACGATGGCGTTGTCGTCGGCGAAGGCGCGGTCGCCGGCCAGCTCCTGGAACTCCTCGCAGATGACCCGCAGGTAGTCCAGGGTGTAGGGTCGCGCCGGATGGCGGGACAGCTGCGAGACCTGCCAGGGGGTGAGGTCGCGGAAGATTGCGGCAGTGCGCTTGCGCAGCTTCTCCTGCAGCGCGTGGACCTCGGCGTCGATGTTCACTTCGGTGCCATTGCCGGCGTGCCTTAGTGCCTGGATCTTGTCCTCCAGGTCGGCGATGGGCTTCTCGAAGTCGAGGTAATTCGGATTCATCCGACGATTTTAACAGTCGCGGGGCCGGTTCCGGGCCGGCTCAGTGGGAGGGTGCCCAGGGCCGGTGGAAGCGCAGGCTGACTTTGCCGACGCCGGGCAGGCCGCGCAGCAGGCCGGGAAGATGCTCGTCCATGCGCAGGCCACGGCCGTCGTCCAGCCGCAGCCGGCCGATGCCGGCCGCGGTGGTGGCCTCGATCAGCACCGGCGTCTTTCCGGCGTGTCCGGACAGGATCTGCTCCAGACGCACCGCGGCGGACGCGACGCGCAGGTCGATGCGGATCGCCACGCCCTGGACGTGCTGGCTGCACAACTGGGCGAAATCCCAGCAGCGGGCCGCCCGCAGAGTGATCCTTTCCCCGCCGGCATCCTCGCGCAGGCTTCCCTCGACCACGAGGATGCGGTCGCGGGTGAGCATCGGCGCGAATTCCGCCTTCTGTTCGTCGAAGAAGCCGCATTCGATCCTGCCGCGCCCGTCCTCCAGCTGGAGGAAGGTCTGATTGTTCCCGCCCGGACGCACGCCGACGACGAAGCCGGCAAAGACCGCCTGTGCCGCCGCGCGCCAGTTGCGGCCGTCCTGGGCCGGGCTTCCGGAGGCGCCGCGCTCGATCAGCTCGGGCGCGGCGGACAGATCGTGCCCGATCAGCGCCTGCACGTCCTCGCGCCAGGAATCCATCGGGTGGCCGCTGAGATACAGGCCCAGGGTGCTGCGCTCGCCCTGCAGTTTCTGCAGCAGCGGCCAGGGGCCGGTCTCGGGGAGTTCGATCCGGATTTCCGCATTGTTTCCCCCGCCACCGAACATGTCGAACATGCCGGCTTCCCGGTTCTTCGCCATCTGCTCGGTGGCTTTCATCGCTTCGGGCAACTGCAGCATCAGCGAGGCGCGGTTGCCCGCCAGCCGGTCCATGGCGCCGGAGACGATCAAGGCTTCGAGCGTGCGCTTGTTCAAACCACTGGCGGACACGCGCTGGCAGAAATCCAGCAGGTCCTTGAACGGCCCACCCGCGTCGCGCGCGCCGGAGATCGCCTCGCAGACGCCGTGGCCGACACCCTTCACGGCGCCCAGGCCGTAGCGGATGGTGTCGGGCGCGGTGGCCGCGAACAGATAATCCGAAGCGTTCACGTCGGGCGGAAGGATCGCCAGCCCGAGGCTTTGCGCCTCATCGAGGAAACCCACCACCTTGTCGGTCTTGTCCATGTCCGAGGACAGCGTCGCCGCCATGAATTCGGCGGGGTAATACTTCTTCAGCCACGCGGTCTGGTAGGCCACCAGCGAGTAGGCGGCGGCGTGCGATTTGTTGAAGCCATAGCCGGCGAATTTCTCCATCAGGTCGAAGATTTCGTCGGCCTTGGCCGCGCTCACGCCGCCCTTGGCCGCGCCTTCGCGGAAGATCTCGCGATGCCTGGCCATCTCGGCCGGCACCTTCTTGCCCATCGCCCGGCGCAGCAGGTCGGCGCCGCCCAGCGAGTAGCCGCCGACGATCTGCGCCATCTGCATGACCTGCTCCTGATAGACCATGATGCCGTAGGTCTCGCGGAGCATGGCTTCGGTGCGGGGGTCCGGATACTCGAAGCGTTCCTTGCCGTGCTTGCGCGCCACGAACGAGGGGATCGTGTCCATCGGTCCGGGACGGTAAAGCGCGTTCAGCGCAATCAGGTCCTCGAAGCGGTCGGGTTTGGCGTCCTTCAGCGCCCGCCGCATGCCGCCCGATTCAAATTGAAACACCGAACCAGTGTTGGCGCTTGCGAAGATGTCGCGATAGACCGCGGCGTCGTCCAGCGGGATGGCGGCGATGTCGAGCGCCTCGCGGCCTTCCTTCGCGCGGCGCGCGTTGATCGCCTTCACCGCCCAATCGATGATCGTGAGCGTGCGCAGGCCGAGGAAGTCGAATTTCACCAGACCCACGGTCTCGACGTCGTCCTTGTCGAACTGCGTGACGGGGTTCTTGCCGAGGTTGTCGTGATCGTGTTCGGCGTACAGCGGGCAGAAGTCGGACAGCGGCGATGGCGCGATCACCACGCCGCCGGCGTGCTTGCCGGGGCTGCGCGTGAGGCCTTCCAGCTGCAGCGCGAGGTCGATCAGGTCGCGAACGTCGTCGTCGGTTTCGTAGCGTTCCTTGATCTCGGCAACGCAGTGTTTCTCGTCCTCCCGCGCGCGCTTGCTGCGGCCGATGATGTCCTCCAGCGTCAGCGGGTCGGCCGGTCGCTGCGGAATCGGCTTCACCAGATCGTTGATGAAACCGAAGCTCAGGCCCTGCACGCGGCCGACGTCGCGCAGCACCGCCTTTGCCGCCATCGTGCCGTAGGTGATGATCTGCGAAACGCGGTCACGGCCGTACTTGCGGGCGACGTATTCGATGACCTCGTCGCGGCGGTCCATGCAGAAGTCGATGTCGAAGTCCGGCATCGACACGCGCTCGGGATTGAGGAAGCGCTCGAAGAGCAGGTTGTAGGGCAGCGGATCGAGGTCGGTGATCTGCAGCGCCCACGCCACCAGCGAGCCGGCGCCGGAGCCGCGGCCGGGGCCGATCGGGATGCCCTGATTTTTCCCCCACTGGATGAAGTCGGCCACGATCAGGAAGTAGCCGGGGAAGCCCATCTTGATGATGGTGTCGAGCTCGAATTCGAGCCGCGCGTCGTAGTCTTCGCGGGTCTTCCCCGGCGCGAGCGGATTCTTCTCCAGCCGCATGGCCAGCCCCTCGCGGGCCTGGCTGCGGATCCAGCTCTCCAGCGTCTCGTCCGATGGCACCGGATAGGCGGGCAGGTGGTATTTCCCGAATTCGAGCCGGAGATTGCAGCGTTGGGCGAGCGCGACGGTGTTGTCGAGCGCGTCGGGCACGTCGGCGAACAGGGCCGCCATTTCGTCGCCGGTTCGCAGATATTGCTCGGCGCTGTACTCGCGCGGCCGACGCGGGTCGTTCAATGTCCGGCCGCTGGCAATGCAGACGCGCGCCTCGTGCGCCTCGAAGCCGGTGGCATCCAGCATGCACACGTCGTTGCTGGCAATCACCGGCAGGCCAAGTTTTCCCGAGGCGTGCAGGGCGAAACGGTTGAACGCCTCCTCACCCTCGCGGCCGGTGCGGGTCAGTTCCAGATGCAGGTCGTCGCCGAACACCTCGCGCCATTCGGCCAGTTCGGCCTCGGCCTGTTCGTGACGATGTGCCGCGGACAGCCTGCCGGCGAGGCTGTGTCGACCGGCAATGGCGAACAGCCCGCGGTGGTCGTCGCGCAGCCATTCGGGGTCGATGGCCACGCAGTCGCCGCGCCAGCCTTCCAGCCACGCGCGGCTGAGCAGACGCGACAGGCTCAGGTAGCCATCGCGATCGCGACACAGCAGGGTCAGCAGCGAGGGAACATCGCTCCCATCGGCAACCAGCACGTCGGCACCGGCGATCGGCTTGATGCCCACGGTTTCCGCCGCCTTGTAGAACTTGACCAGCGCGAACAGGTTGTTGCGGTCGGTGACGGCCAGCGCCGGCAGCCCCAGCTCCACCGCCCGGCTGAGGAGGTTGGGCCGGTCGCCGGCCTTTTCCGGGCGCGCGTAGTCCGGCTTCTCGGGCACGCGGATGGTCGAATCCACGAGCGAGAACTCGGTATGCAGGTGCAGGTGGACGAAACGTGCGGGCATCGTGCTTCCGCGGGCTGAACCCGCAGGTTAGGGCGGCATCCGGGCGGGGACAAGGACTTGACAGGCCTGTGGGAGCGCCCCATGGGCGCGATCAGCTGCAGGTGAGCCGCGGCTTTGGCCATGTGCCGTTCTTGCGAGTCATGGCAGGAGGGAAGTCTCCAGCACGGCGCGTACCGGCGCGAAGCTGCGGCGGTGCTCGGGGCAGGGACCGTGCGCGCGCAGCGCGGCCAGGTGCTGCGGACTGGGGTAGCCCTTGTGGCGGTCGAAGCCGTAGTGCGGGTAGCGTGCGTGCAGCTCAAGCATGCGGGCGTCGCGGGCGACTTTGGCGAGGATCGACGCGGCGGAAATGGCGGGGTCGAGGGCGTCGCCACCGACCAGGGCTTCGCCGGGGCAGGGCAGGTCGCGCGGGAGTTTGTTGCCGTCGATGCGGGCGAAATCGGGTGCGGGCGACAGGCCGTGCAGGACGCGTGACATGCCGGCCATCGTGGCCTGGAAGATGTTGATGCGGTCGATCTCGTCGGCTTCGACAAAAACGATGTTCCACGCCAGCGCGCATTCGAGGATGCGCGGGTACAGTGCCTCGCGCTTCTTCCCGGTCAGGGCCTTGGAATCGTCCAGCCCGTTGACCGGCGTGCGTCCCGGCGGGAACACCACCGCGGCGACCACCACCGGCCCGGCCAGCGGGCCGCGGCCGGCCTCGTCGATCCCGGCGATGCGCGACAGGTTCATGATGAACGGGCGATCAGTTCCGCCACCGCGTCGGCGGCGCTCCGGGAGGCGTCGCGGCGCAGCGATTCGTGGAGGGCAAGGAAGCGCGGCTGCAGCGCAGCGACCGCGGCCCCGTCGCGGAACCAGCGCAGCAGCGCGGCGTGCAGGCCGTCCGGGGTGCAGGCGTCCTGCAGCAGTTCCGGGATCAGCGCCTCGCCGGCCAGCACGTTGGGCAGGCTGACGAACCGCGATTTCAGCAGCCCCAGCCATTGGACGAGGCGGTAGGTCAGCGCGGATATCCGGTGCCCGATCACCATCGGGCGCTTGCACAGCATCGCTTCCAGCGCAGCGGTACCGGAGGCCAGCAGCACGACGTCGCTGGCGATCATGATGGCCTGCGCCTGCCCGTCGAGCACCCGGAACAGCGGGTTGCCGGCCAGCACGCGCTCGATGGCGGCGCGGCACTGTGCGTTTGCCGCCGGCACCAGCACGCGCAGGCCCGGCAGATCGACGGCAAGGCGCTGCGCGGCCTGCGCGAAGACCGGCAGCATGCGTTCGATTTCGCCCAACCGGCTGCCCGGCAGCAGCGCCAGCAGCGGCGCGTCCGCAGCTTCGCCCAACGCCGCGCGCGCGGCGCTGCGATTCGGTGCAAGCGCAATCGAGTCGGCCAGCGGGTGGCCGATGAAGGCGGCATCGACGCCGTGATCCGCGTAGATCGGCGGCTCCATCGGGAACAGGCACAGCACGCGATCCGCGCTGGCGCCAATCTTCGCCGCGCGTCCCTGCCGCCAGGCCCAGATCGACGGACTGACGTCGTGCACGGTGCGCACGCCGCGCCGCTTCAGCCAGCGCTCCACGCCCAGATTGAAGTCCGGCGCGTCGATGCCGATGAACACATCGGGCCGCCAGTCCAGAACGCGCTGGCGGAACTGCCGCCGCAGCCGCAGCAGGCGCGGCAGGTGCCGGAGTACTTCCGCCAGCCCCATCACCGCCAAGGCGTCGGCCTCCCACCAGATTTCCATGCCTTCCGCACGCATGCCGGCACCGCCGATGCCCGCGAACTGCGCGTCGGGAAAACGCGCCCGCAGCGCCGCGACCAGCCCGGCGCCCAGCTGGTCGCCCGAGGTTTCACCGGCGCATAGGGCGATGCGAAGTGTCATGCCGTTCCTTGTCTGGAACCTGCCTCGTGGTGGGGCAGGGGCGTGTCCCAACAAAGCGAGTATCGGGGAGCGACTTGGGACACGCCCCTGCCACGCCACGGCGCGACTCGACCGATCACCGCAGCAACGGCCGCTCGCCGGCGTTGATGAAGTCGAGGAAACCGCGCACATCCGCGCTCTCTTCCGCGATTTCCGCCAGCTCGGCCTTGGCCTCGTCCAGCTTCGCCTCGCCCATGTACAGCGCCCGGTAGGCGCGCTTGATGGCGGCAATGCGCGCCGCGTCGAAGCCGCGCCGCTTGAGCCCCTCGAGGTTGATGCCGCGGGGCCGGGAATACTTTTCCTGCGCCACCATCAAAAACGGCGGCACGTCGCCGTTGACGAACGCGCCCATGCCGATGAAGGCGTGATCGCCGATGCGGCAGAACTGGTGGATGCCTGAAAATCCGCTGAGGATGACCTGGTTGCCGATATGCACATGGCCGGCCAGGGTCGCGTTGTTGGAGAACACGCAGTCGTCACCGATGATGCAATCGTGGGCGATGTGGCAGTAGGCGAGGATCCAGTTGCGATTGCCCAGACGGGTGACACCGCCGCCATCGCCGGTGCCGCGATTGATGGTGACGAATTCGCGGATCGAATTGCCGTCGCCGATCTCCAGTGTCACACGCTCGCCGCGGTATTTCTTGTCCTGCGGCTCGCCGCCGATTGCCGCGTGGCCGTGGAACACGTTGTCGCGCCCGATGCGGGTCGGACCCTCGATCGTGCAGTGCGGCCCGATCCGGCTGCCGTCGCCGATCTCGACCTCGGGGCCGATCACCGCGTAGGCGCCGACCTGCACGCCGGCGCCCAGGCGCGCCTGCGGATCGATGACCGCAGTGGGGTGAATGTTGGTGGCGGACGGGTCGCCCACGGATCAGCCGCGCGAGGCCGCGCACAGGATCTCGGCGCAGGCCACCTGCTGGCCGTCAACGCGGGCAACGCCCACGTATTGCGCCATGTTGCGGATTCGGCGCCGAAGCTCGACGTCGAGTTCCAGCCGGTCGCCGGGCCCCACCATGTTGCTGAATTTGGCGTTGTCCACCTTCACCAGATAGAACGTTTCCGTCAGCGGGTCGCCGGGATCGCTGGACAGCTGGGTCAGCAGGCCCCCGGCCTGCGCCAGCGCCTCGATCACCAGCACGCCCGGCATCACCGGCTTGCCGGGGAAGTGGCCCTGGAAGAACGGCTCGTTGATGCTGACGTTCTTGTAGGCCAGCACGCGCTTGTTGGGCTCCAGTTCCACCACGCGATCGACCAAGAGAAACGGGTAGCGGTGCGGCAGCAGGCGCTGGATCTCGGTGACGTCGACGGGCAGGGTGACGGCGGTGGTGTCGGTCATGCGGTGTCCTTGTCGCTGCCCGGCGCGCGCCGGGCGATGCGGTCGAGATGCTTGAAGCGCGCGGCGCTCTTGCGCCAGTCGCGGTTGGGCATCAGCGGGGTGCCGGAAGAATACTCGCCCGGCGTGCGGATGGAATGGGTCACCAGCGACATCGCGGTGACGACCACGCCGTCGCACAGTTCCAGATGGCCGAGCACGCCGGCGCCGCCGCCGATCAGGCAGCGGCGTCCGATCCGCGCGCTGCCGGCCACCGCCGAGCAGCCGGCCATCGCGGTGTGGGCGCCGATGTGGACGTTGTGGCCGATCTGGATCTGGTTGTCGAGGCGCACGTCTTCTTCCAGCACGGTGTCTTCCAGCGCGCCGCGGTCGATGGTGGTGTTGGCGCCGATCTCGCAGTCGTCGCCGACCAGCACGCCGCCCAGCTGCGGCACCTTGAGCCAACGGCCGGCGTCCATGGCGATGCCGAAGCCATCGGCGCCGAGCACCGCGCCGGGGTGGATCAACACGCGCTTGCCGAGCCGCACGCGCTTGACCAAGGTCACCCGCGCGACCAGTTCGCAGCCCTCGCCGATCGCGCAGTCCTCGCCGATCACGCAGCCGGGGCCGACGACGGCGCCGGCGGCGACCGTGCTGCGCGCCCCGATGCTGGCGTGGGCGCCGATGCAGGCGGTTGGATCGATCTGCGACGATGGATCCACCGCCGCCGTGGGGTGGATGCCTGGGGCGTGCGCTGTCCCCTGTGCGAACAGGGCGGCAATCCTGGCGAAGGCGACGTAGGGATCAGCCGCCAACAGGGCGGTTCCAGGGCACGCATCCGCATCGCTCTCACGCAGCACGACGACTCCGGCGCGGGTGGATTCAAGCTGGCTGCGATAGCGCGGGTTGGCCAGGAAGCTCAAATGCTCCTGCGTTGCGGCGGAAAGCGTCGCCACGCCGGAGACGTCCCGATTCGCACCGCGCAGAACCAGGCCGAAACGTTCGGCCAATCCGGACGCAGGGAACGTCTGGATTGTCATCCGATCATGCCTGTCAGCGCTGGGAGCCCGCAAACGTGAACTGCAGGCGCTCGAGCTGGTCGCCGGGCCTAGTGCGGATGGGGAAGGCATAGCTGATAGAAATCGGCCCCATCGGCGAGCGCCACATCAGGGCGACGCCGACCGATGCGCGCAGTTCGTTGGCGCGGAAGTTGTTCCACCCGTTGTAAACGTTGCCGACGTCGAGGAAGGCGGAAACGCGGGCCTGCGGGCTGTCGATGATCTTCGGGAAGATTGCTTCGAGCGATCCTGCGACCAGGAGCGAGCCACCCAATGGCTGCCGGTAGCCGGTCGCCGTGACGTAGGCAGGACCCAGCGTGTTGTCCATGAACCCGCGCACGCGACCGCTGGAGTTGATTCCGCCCGCATAGAAATTCTCGAAGAACGGCAATCCGGTTGCGACGGCCACCCGCTGGAAGTCGGGTGAAGTCGGCAGGCAGGGATCGCTCGGCGGGGGCGGGGGCGGCGGCGGGGGCGGCGGGTTGTTCGGATCCGGCGGATTGTTGGGGTCGGGCGGTGGAGGCGGGGTGGGCAACGTGTAGCAGACGTTGCGCGCGTAGTCCTTGCCATAGGAGTCGCCGTAGCCAAGGGATCCGGCGGTGCGCAGGATCAGGTTCGGACTGAGCGGCCAGTAGCGCGAATAGTCGTATTGCAGCTTGTAATAGGAAATGGTCGATCCGGGCAGCGTGAGTTCCGCGCTCAGCTGGTGCGTGCTTCCCACTATGGGCGTCAGGTAATTGTTGCGGGTATCCCGGCCCCAGGCGCCTTGCACGCGCAGCGATTTGAAGGTGCGATCACCGACTGCGTAAAGGTAGTCCATCAACGGCTGCGGCGTGGAGCCGGCGAAGGCATTGATCTGGTTGGAGTCGGCGCCGACCATCAGCGAAACGTTGTCGCTCTCGCTCAGCGGGATGCCCAACATGACCTGGAAGGCACCGCTGTTGGACGAGTACGAAGCCACGTTGAATCTCGAATAGTCGAACTCGCGCCACCAGATGTTGTATCCGAGCGACAATCCGTTGTCGGTGAAATACGGATTCATGAACGAGAAGTCGTAGCGTCTCTGATAGGCGCTGCGTTCCAGCGCGACGGAAAGGCGGTTGCCCGTGCCCAGGAAGTTGTTTTCCGACATCTGCAGCGACAAATTGACGCCGGTCAGCTGCGAATAGCCGATGCCCGCCGAGATGCTGCCGGAATTGGTTTCCTTGACCGTGTAGGTGACATCGACCTGGTCCGCCGTCCCCGGGACGGGGGTCTTGTCGACCGTCACCTCTTCGAAGTAGCCCAGCCGGTCCAGACGAACCTTGCCGCGGTCGATCGCCGCCTGCGAATACCAGCTGCCCTCGAATTGGCGCATTTCGCGGCGCAGCACCGGATCGGCGGTGCGGGTATTGCCCTTGAACACGATGCGGCGCACCGTCACGCGGGGTCCGGGCTGGACCTGGAAGTCGATGGCCACCGTGCGCTTGTCGCGGTCGATGCGGGGAATCGGGTTGACCTTGGCGAAGGCGTAGCCGATGTTCGCCAGGCGCATGGTGATCGCGTTGGTCGCGAATTCCAGCACACCGCGGGAGAACGTGGCGCCCGGGCGGATGAAGGCGACCATCGCCTCGATGTCTTCCTTGGGGAACACGGTGTCCCCGGAGACGGTGGTTTCCGCAAAACTGTAGACGTCGCCTTCGGTCAGTCCGGCGGTGATGTACATGTCGCGGCGGTCGGCGCTGATGGCGACCTGGGTGGAATCGAGGCTGAAATCGATGTAGCCGCGGTTGAGGTACCACGCGGTCAGGC
>NZ_JAMQHN010000026.1 GCF_025993755.1 Thermomonas sp.
GAAGCGGTTGCGGCGCGAGCGCGAGAAGGCCTTTTACGGCGAGATCGATTTCGTGCCGGGCAAGAGCCACGACGAAGCCGCCGCCTGCCAGCCCCCGGGTTTTTGCGCCCGCGCCGACTTTCGCGGCATGAAGGCCTGACATGAGCATGTTCGAGACCCTCCGGCGCCTGCTTGATGCGGAAGTGGACTTTGTCCTGGTGGGCGGATTGGCGGTGGCATTGCATGGCTACCAGCGCGTGACGCTGGATATCGATCTGGTGCTGGCGATGACACCGGAGAACCTGCGCCGTTTCATCGAGATTGCGAAGTCCGATGGGCTCAGGCCGGTCATTCCCGTGCCGATCGAGTCCCTCGCCGATCCTGAATTGATCGACCGCTGGCACAGGGAGAAGGGGATGCTCGCCTTTGCCTTGCGCGGCGAGGATTTGTCCAAGTGCGTGATCGATGTCCTGGTCAGGTCGCCCGTCCCCTACGACCAAATGAAGCGGGATGCCGTTCAGGTACCCGTGGGGCCGCTGACGGTGCCGGTCGCATCGATCGACCACCTGATCGCCATGAAAACCGGCACGGGCCGCGGCAAGGATCGGATCGACATCGAAGAGCTGCTGAAGATACGGGCCGCGCAATCATGACGACCGCTGAAGAGAACTTCCTTCTGCTTGAAAGGATTGATGCCGACCGGCAGTTCCTGCTGCTGGCGTTGCAGAGCAATCCGGCATTGCTGGCACGAGCCGACGCGCGCGTGCGGGAATGGTTTTGCGCCGTCCCGCCGGGACTGACTTTTCCGCCGGGCGGAGGCCTGCCGCCGACCGGCGTGAAATAGTTCCTGCGCCGCTGCCCCGGCGCGGTGTAGCATCCGGTCATGCGCGTATCGGCCAAGAGCATCGCATCCATTTGCCCCGCGGCGCCGTGCGCGCCCGCGCGCCGTGCCGCCGGGACTCACTTTCCCCGGGCCGGGCGCGCGCGCCAGGGCGGCTTCACTCTCGTCGAGCTGGTGGTGACGCTGATCGTCATCGGCATCCTGGCAGTGGCGGCGCTGCCGCGCCTGTTCGACCGGGGGGATTTCGACACCCGCGCTTTCCTGGACCAGACGGCGGCGGCCCTGCGCTATGCCCAGAAGGCGGCCATCGCCCAGCGACGCACCGTCTGCGCGGCTTTCGCGGCGAACTCGGTGACGCTCACCGTCCGTTCGACGGCAGGCGCCGGCGCCTGCGACACCCCGCTCGCCGGTCCGGCGGGCGGCGCGCCCTATACCGTGACGGCGCCCGGCACGGCGGTCTTCAGCCCGGAGCCGGCGGCGCTGACCTTCGATGCCGAGGGTCGTCCCAACGCCGGCGCGACGATCACCATCGCCGGCGCGCCGGCGGCCATCACCGTCACCGCGGAGACGGGCTATGTCGTCTATTGAGCGTTCGCGCGGCCTGACCCTCGTCGAACTGGTCATCTTCATCGTCGTCGTCTCGGCGGCGGTGGCCGGCGTGCTCGCCGTGTTCGTGCAGACGACGCGCGCCTCCGCCGACCCGCTCATCCGCAAGCAGGCCGTGGCAGTGGCCGAATCGTTGATGGAAGAGATCATGGCGGTGCCTTATGCCTGTCCGGACGCCTCCTGCGTGGCGGTGACGACGGCGAACCGCGGCGCCACGCATGCCGTGGCCGACTACAACGGCTTCGCCATGACCGGCATCTCGGCCGTCGACGGCACGGCCATAGCGTCGCTTGCGGGCTATAACGCCGCGGTGACGGTCGTCGCGCAAGCCCTGAACGGGGCGAACGGCAGCCGCATCACCATCACCGTCGCCTCCGGCGCCGAGTCGATCGTCCTCGAAGGCTGGCGGGGGAACTACTGATGCGCCGGCAGCGCGGCTTTACCCTGGTCGAGGCGGTGACGGTGATCACGATCACCGGCATTCTCGCCGCCATCGTTGCCGTATTCATTACCCGGCCGGTGCAGGGGTACATGGACACCGTCCGCCGCGCCTGGCTGACGGACGCCGCAGACACGGCCCTGCGGCGCATCGCGCGCGATGTGCAGTCTGCGCTGCCCAACAGCCTGCGGCCGAACGGCGCGGGGCCGAACCTGGAAATGCTCGTCGCCGCCACGGGCGGGCGCTACAGCCAGGACGCGGCCGACGCCGCCGGCTGCTTCGCCGCCGGCTGCACGGGCCTGACTTCCCTGGGCAGTGTCATCACGGCGAGCGGCGAGCGCGTCGGCCAGCGGCTGTCGGTCTACAACCTCTACAACAACGACGGCGGCGGTTGCGGTCCGACCAATCCTTCCGCCTGGTGCGGCAACAATACGGCGGTCATCACCGCTTCGACGGAAGGCGGCGACGCCGACGGTCTCGCCTTCGCCAGCACGGCCTTCAAGCCCGCGACTGGCAGCCCGTCGCGGCGCTTCTTCGTCGTCACCGGTCCCGTCGCCTACGTCTGCGACGGCGTCGGCGTGGCCGGCGACAACGGCACGGGAACGCTGTCGCGCTACGAGGGCCATGCCATCGCGGCGGCGCCCGTTTTTCCGCCGGCCGGGGGCACGGCCCGCTTGCTCGCCCACCGTGTTTCGGCCTGCCAGTTCACCTATCAGCCCGGCGCGACCGAGCGGCAGGGACTGCTCTCGCTCTATCTCGAATTGATGGAGGCGGGCGAGCGGGTGGGCCTTTATCACGAGGTGCATGTCGACAATGCGCCCTAACGGCTTCGCCATCGTCTCCGCCCTGTTCCTCATCGTCGCGCTGGCGGCGCTGGGGGCGGCGATCATGCACTTCACCTCGGTGCAGCAGGTTGCCGGCGCGCAGGACATCCAGGGCGCGCGCGCGCTTGCCGCCGCCCGTGCCGGGACGGAGTGGCAGGCCGCCGTCATCCTGGCCCAGGAAACGAGCGGCAACCCGCAGTACGCCTGCGCTGCGCCGGCGAGTTTCGCCTTCGCCGGCTTCGATCTGGCCGTGTCCTGCGCCCACAGCGACCATGCCGAGGAAGGCAACACGGTGCGGGTCTATCGCATCACCTCCACGGCTTCCGCGGGCGGTGCTGTCGGGACGCTGGGATTTGTCGAGCGGCAGGTGTATATGGTGGTGTCGACTTGCAGGAATACGCCGAATGGCGCCTTGTGCTGACAGCATGGGGAATGCTTGGTTGCGCACCGCCGTGTCGCGGGGACTGACTTTTGCCGGAGTTATATGAGGCGAGCCATGAGACTGTTTCTGATTTCCCTGCTGCTCGCGCTGGGCGTGTTCGAGGCCCGCGCGGCGCTGACCATCAATTCCGTCACCCTGAACGGTGCCGCCAGCGTCATGGTGGCGCCATCGGCGAGCATCACCGCCACCGTCACTGAGACCAACACGTCGGGGTCGAATTGGAGATCGACGCGTTTTACGACCAGCCCGGCCACCTCGACGACCTGCGTGAATCATGCCAACCGGGACGGCAATGGCACCTATACCCTCTCGTTCTCCATTACGGCACCGGCGGCCGAGGGCACTTATGACGCCATTTTCAGAGCTTCCTCGGACAACAGCTGCACCGGCACGACGAGTCCGCTCTATACCCTGTCTGCCGGCATCGTGGTCAACAACCCGCCGACCGTGCTGTCGATCAACCGCGCTTCGCCCGATCCGACTACGTCTGGCGCCACGGTGAGCTGGACGGTGACGTTCAGTGAGGCGGTCACGGGCGTCGATGCCACCGATTTCACCCTGGCGGAGAGCGGCCTGACCGGCTCGTCGATCACCGGGGTGAGCGGCAGCGGTATGGTCTGGACGGTGACGGCGACGGTGGGAAGCGGCGAAGGCGCGCTGGGGTTGAATCTCGTCGACAACGATTCCATCCGCGACACCCTCAATATGCCGCTCGGCGGGACCGGGGCCGGCAACGGCAATTTCACCGGACAGACCTACACCGTACCCTTCAGCTGCACGCCACCTCCCGACGCACCGCCGGGGGTGACCTGCGTCTGCGACGATTTCAACCGGGCGAGCCTCAATCCTTCGCCGATCTATGGCGCGAACTGGATTGTCTCGACCAGCGACACGACGGGCATCCTGCCCAGCATCGTGGCCAACCGGCTGCGTCTGACCAACAACACCGCAAACAATGCCAAGGCCGCCACCCTGCCGGCCATCTTCCCGGCGGCGGGCAACTATTTCTCGGTGGATTTCCGTTTTTACGCCTACAACCGCACCGATGGCACCGGGGCGGACGGCGTCGCCGTTGCGCTGTCCGACTACTCGGTGCCGGCGGTGCCGGGTGCCTATGGCGGCTCGCTCGGCTATGCCCAGCGTTGCGGCGTTAACGGCTTTGCCGGCGGCTGGCTCGGGGTGGGGGTCGACGAGTATGGCAACTTTCGCAACGACGACGAGTGCCGCGGCAACGGTCCGCCGCCGAGCGGGCTGGTTGCGCAGTCGGTATCGGTGCGCGGCTCCGGGACGGACATGTCCGGTTACCTGTGGCACGCCGAAAGCGGCGCCTTGTCGCCCGCGGTGGACGTGGCCGGCGCAACGCCCGGGCCGGGCCACCGCTACCGCATCGTCGTCGATCATTCGAACAATAGCAATGCCTGGACCTCGGTGCAGCGCGACACCGGCAGCGGATACGTGGCCGTGATTCCGACCTACGACGCCAAGGCCCAGGCCGGCCAGGCGGCGGTGCCGGCCAACTTCCAGATTTCCTTGACCGGCTCGACTGGCGGCTCCAACAACATCCACGAGATCGATGACCTGCGCGTCTGCGCCACCACCATCTGGCCGCCGAGCGGCGGCACGGCGAGCGGCTTTTCCGCCATCGACGAAGCTTACGGCAACGCCAGCGGCTCGCCCAAGCCGGCTGCGCTAAGTTATCTGACCGGGCATGTTTACTTGAAGGCAATAGGGCAGCCCTTTCAGCTTAACGTTGCCGCCCTGAACAGCATTAACCAGGTTCAAACGGCCTATGTCGTGTCCGGATCGAAATACCTGCAGGTGAAGCTGGTCGACAACAGCGATGGCGGGTGCGTGCTGGACAGCAGTCAGCCGGGTTACTGCAACGCCTCATGTATCGCCAAGACCGCCGTGGCCGGCGGCAGCCAGGTTCTCACCTATACGTCAGCCGACGCCGGACAGAAACGGACGGGCAACTACACGCTCAACACGGCATGGAGAAACCTCGCGGTGGTCATGCGCGAATGCACCACAGTCGCCTGCAGTGCCTTCACCGCCACGCCGGCGGCCTGCTCGACCGACGGCTTCGCCGTGCGCCCGCTGGCCGTGACGAACCCGACCACCAGCGCCACCCAGAGCGGCACCGGCGGCACACCGATCTTCCGCGCCGGCAGCGACAACTTCACCGTTGGGGCGACGATTCCCGGCATCAGCGGCAATCCAAGCGGCTATAACGGTGTGCTGCGCATCGGCAACCAAGCGGCCGTCGCGCCGGCCACGGTGCTCGGCGGGTTTGCGCCGACGCTCTTCCCGGCGGCCGTCTCGGGCACGCCCAATGCCAGTACGACGGGCAGCTTCAATTACAGCGAGGTCGGCGTGGTGAGCCTGCCCGGCTACGACCCGGCAGCGAATGCCACTGCCCTGCGCGGCATCTGGGACGACACCTGGAGCGCGGTGGACAGCGATCCGACCAAGAATGACTGCATTGCCGGCAGCTTCGCCAACA
>NZ_JAMQHN010000027.1 GCF_025993755.1 Thermomonas sp.
CAGGTCCTGATCAAGCTGGGACTGGTCGACAACCGGCCCGATGTCGATGCCGGTGGCGCGCGCGTCGCCGACCTTCAGTGCGCGCATGCGCGCCACCATCGCCTCGACGAAACGGTCGTGCACGCCGGCCTGGACGATCAGGCGGCTGGATGCCGTGCAGCGCTGCCCGGTCGAGTAGAAGGCGCCCTGGATCGCACAATTGATGGCGTTGTCGAAGTCGGCGTCGTCCAGCACCACCAGCGGGTTCTTGCCGCCCATCTCGAGCTGGAACTTGGCGTGGCGGGCGACGCAGGTGGCGGCCACGCGTGCGCCGGTGGCGGCCGAGCCGGTGAAACTGATCGCATCGACGTCGCGGTGGTTGAGCAGGATTTCACCGACCACCCGGCCGCGCCCCATCAACAGGTTGAACACGCCGTCCGGCAGGCCGGAGCGGCTGATGATCTCGGCCAGCGCCCAGGCACAGCCCGGGACGAGTTCGGCCGGCTTGAAGACCACGCAGTTGCCGTAGGCCAGGGCCGGAGCGATCTTCCAGGCCGGGATCGCGATCGGGAAGTTCCAGGGCGCGATGATGCCGATCACGCCGAGCGGCTCACGCGTGATCTCGACGTCCATGCCCGGCCGCACCGAAGCCATCCGCTCGCCCGGGATGCGCAGCGCTTCGCCAGCGTAGAACTTGAAGATCTGGCCGGCGCGCGCAACTTCGCCGATTGCCTCGGGCAGGGTCTTGCCTTCCTCGCGCGCCAGCAAGTCGCCCAATTCGGCCTTGCGGGTCAGGATCTCCGAGCCGATCTTGTCCAGCGCATCGGCGCGCGCCTGTGGCGTCGCCAGCGACCAGCCGGCGAAAGCCGAACGCGCGGCGTCGATCGCGGCTCGCGCCTGCGTCTCGTCGGCGCGCGCATAGTCGCCGATGACGTCCCGGGTGTCGGACGGATTCACGTTGGGCGCCCATTCGGCGCTGTCAACCCAGGCTCCGGCGATGTAGTTGGCGTGCTTTTTCATGTGTTGCTTCCTCATTGCTTGAAACGACGTTGTGCTTGCGGGCGCCTTCTATCCGGCGACGATGGATGGCAGCGCGTGGACCGTGATCGGTGGCAGCTCGCCGGTGTAGCGTTCAATCCTGACCAGCGTGCTGTGGTGGGCCGGCGCCTGCGACAGCGGCGACGTGGCGCGGTTCGAAGTCAGCACATTGGGGTTGCCGTGCACCTCGAGCGAATCCGGGACACCCGGCTCGAGCGGGTCGAACCAGGCGCCGGTGGCGAGCTGGGCAACACCGGGCAGCAGGGCGTCGTCGAGCAGCAAGGCCGCCAGGCAGGCGCCGCGCGCGTTGTGGATGCGCACGATGTCGCCCGCGGCAAGGCCGCGCTGAGCGGCGTCGGCCGGGTGCAGGCGCAATGGCTCGCGCCCGCGGTGCTTGGATTCGCGGCTGACGCCGAACGGATCGAGCTGGGCATGCAGGCGCGTGGCCGGCTGGTTCGAGATCAGGTGCAGTTCGTCGTGCGCGGCCTTGCCGAGCCACTCCTGTGGCTCCAGCCAGGCTGGATGAGCCGGAAAGCCTGGATAGCCGAAGTCGGCAATGGTCTGCGACCAGAGTTCGATGCGGCCCGACGGCGTGGCCAGCGGATGTGCAGCGGC
>NZ_JAMQHN010000028.1 GCF_025993755.1 Thermomonas sp.
CGACGCGATCCGGTTGATGGCCGAGCGCCGGGTCGGCGCGCTGCTGGTGATGGAGGGCCCGCGCCTTGCCGGCATCGTTTCCGAGCGCGACTACGCGCGCAAGGTGGTGCTGCAGGGCCGTTCGTCGAAGGACACGCCGGTGCGCGACATCATGACCGCGCAGGTCGTCACGGTGGCTCCTTCCGACAGCACCGAGCACTGCATGGAACTGGTCACCAACAGCCGCATCCGCCACCTGCCGGTGCTGGACGGAGATCAGGTCGTGGGCGTGCTGTCGATCGGCGATCTGGTCAAGGCCGTGATCGAGATGCAGCGGCAGGACATCGACCAGTTGCAGCGGTATATCGTCTCGTAACTAGGCCGCCGACTGCGCGATTTCCCGGGTGGCGTGGAATTCCACCGCCGGCGCGCGTTCCTGCGCCAGTTGCAGGTTGACCCGGCTGGGGGCCAGGTAGACCAGTTCGCCGGCGGCATCCAGCGCCAGGTTCAGCGCATTCTTGTCGCGGAACTCTTCCAGTTTCTTGGCGTCACTGCAGTGAATCCAGCGTGCGGTGGCCACCTGCACCGGCTCGAAGATGGCTTCGACGCCGTACTCGTCCTTGAGCCGGTAGGCGGCCACGTCGAACTGCAGCACGCCGACCGCGCCGAGGATCAGGTCGTTGCTCAGCAGCGGCTTGAAGAATTGGGTGGCGCCTTCCTCGCTCAGCTGCGCCAGGCCCTTCTGCAGCTGCTTGAGCTTCAGCGGATCGCGCAGGCGGGCGCGGCGGAACAGTTCCGGCGCGAAACTGGGAATGCCGGTGAAGGTGAGCTTCTCGCCTTCGCTGAAGGTGTCGCCGATGGAAATCGTGCCGTGGTTGTGGATGCCGATCACGTCGCCCGGATAGGCGCTCTCGGCGATCTCGCGGTCACTGGCCATGAAGGTCAGTGCGTTGGCGAGCTTGACCTCCTTGCCGCTGCGCACATGGAAGGCTTTCATGCCGGCTTCGAACTTGCCCGAACACACGCGCATGAAGGCCACGCGGTCGCGGTGCATCGGGTCCATGTTGGCCTGGATCTTGAACACGAAGCCGGTCAGCTTGCCTTCGCTGGCGGCCACGTCGCGCGTGGTGGTGGCGCGTGCGCGTGGCGGCGGCGCATGTTCGACGAAGAAATCCAGCAGCGGCTGCACGCCGAAGTTGTTGACGCCGGAGCCGAAGAAGACCGGCGATTGCTTGCCGGCCAGATATTCGGCCTGGTCGAACGGGTGCGAGGCGCCCTGCACCAGCTCCAGCTGCTCGCGCACTTCGGCCAGCAGTTCGGTGCCGACGGCGGCGGCCACGCCTGGGTCGTCCAGCGACGGGAAGATGGTGGAATCCTGGCGGGTGAAATTGCGCCCCGGTTCGTACAGATGCACCTCGCCGGACACCAGGTGCACCACGCCCTTCAGCCGCTTGCCCATGCCGATGGGCCAGGTGACGGGCGCGCACTGGATGCCCAGCACCGATTCGATTTCGTCCAGCAGCTCGATGGGGTCCTTGCCCTCGCGGTCGAGCTTGTTGACGAAGGTCATGATCGGGGTGTCGCGCAGGCGGCAGACCTCCATCAGCTTGATGGTGCGTTCTTCCACGCCCTTGGCGACGTCGATCACCATCAGCGCGGAATCCACCGCGGTGAGCACGCGGTAGGTGTCCTCGCCGAAGTCGGCGTGGCCGGGGGTGTCCAGCAGGTTGACGATGCGGCCCTCGTAGGGGAACTGCATCACCGAACTGGTGACCGAGATGCCGCGCTCCTTCTCCAGCGCCATCCAGTCGGAGGTGGCGTGGCGCGCGGCCTTGCGGCCCTTCACCGAGCCGGCCATCTGGATCGCGCCCCCGAACAGCAAGAGCTTTTCGGTCAGCGTGGTCTTGCCGGCGTCGGGGTGGGAGATGATGGCGAAGGTGCGGCGGCGCGCGGCTTCGGAAGCGATGTCTGACATTGCGGAATTATACCGGCGCGGGCAGGATGGTCGGGACCGCGAACGGCGACGAGAGCGATGCACGACGATCCCACCCACGCCCTCGACGAGGCGGCACAGGTTGCCGTAGGGCTGCCGGAAACCATCGGCCCCTATCGCGTGGTCGGATTGCTGGGCGAAGGCGCGATGGGGCGGGTGTACCTCGCGCGCGAAACCCATCCGGCGCGCGAGGTGGCGATCAAGGTGGTGCGCGGGATTTCATCCGGGGCGCTGGAGCGCTTCCGCCGCGAGGTCACCATCCTCGGCCAGCTCGAGCACCCCGGCATCGTGCGCCTGTATGCCGCCGGCGAAGAGACCGTGGGCGGCCTGCCGTCGCCGTGGTTCGCGCTGGAGTATGTCCGCGGCCCCGACCTGCGCGGTTATCTTGAACGCGAGCAGCCGGATCTGCGCGCGCGCATCGCACTGCTGGTCAAGCTGGCGCAGGCGGTGGATTGCGCGCATCGGCGCGGGATCATCCATCGCGATCTCAAGCCGTCGAACATCCTGGTCGATGCCAGCGGCCAGCCGAAGATCCTGGATTTCGGCATCGCCCGCCTGCAGGACGAGGCCGAGGCCGGGATGACCCGCGCCGGACAGGTCATGGGTTCGCTGCCGTACATGGCGCCGGAACAGCTCGAAGGTCGATCGGGCGAGGCCGATGCGCGCAGCGACGTCTACGCGCTGGGTGCGATCGGCTACGAGATCCTGGCGGGCCGGCTGCCGCACCCGGGTCTGTCGACGTCTTCGTTGATCGAGGCGTTGATGATCGTGCGCCGCGAAGAACCCACGCCTCTGGGGCGGGTGAACCGAGCCACGCGCGGCGACCTGAGCCTGGTCGTCATGAAGGCGCTGGCCTCGGAGCCGTCGCAGCGCTACGCGACGGCGGCGGCCTTCGCCGACGATCTGGACGCGGTGCTGGCATCGCGTCCGATCAAGGCCAGGGCGCCGACCTGGACCTATCGCAGCGGGCGTTTCATTCGACGCAATCGCGCCTTGAGCGCGGCCGTGGCGGCGATCTTCGTCTCTCTGCTGGCGGCCACGGTCGTCAGCGCGCTGTCGGCGCGGCGTGCGCAGCAGGCGTTGGTCGAGTCGCGCGCGCGCGCGAACGAGCTTGCGGCGGTCAATGCCTTCGTCGAGAACATGCTGACCGAGGCGGATCCGGATCAGGGCGGTTCACCGGACATGCCGCTGCGGGAAGTGCTGGAGCGCGCCGAGACGACGCTGGGTGGCCCGACCGCTTCGCTGCGCGTCGATGGCCAGGTGGCGCTGCTGCTGGCCAGGACGTGGAGTGGGTTGGGTGAAAGCGCACGCGCGCAGAAACTGCTCGATGACGCGCAGCTGTGGCTGGGCGGCGCCTTCGGCGAGCGCAGCAAGGAAGCGCTGATGGTGCGGCTGGCGCGATCGGAGGACTTCTACCGTGTCGGGAAGCCGGATCTTGCACTGGAACAGGCGCAGACCCTGGAGCGGCAGCTGCAGGGCATCGACGCCGACTGGGCGCGGGAACTCGCGATCAAGGCCGGCATCATGCGCGCGCAGGCCATGGAGGCGACCGGCGATGTCGATGGTGCCATCGCGCTGGACCGCCGGATTCTGGCCGACCCTGACCTGGCGCGCATCGACGTCGATGCGTCGTTGACCGATTCGGTCCGCTACAACCTTGCCTATACCCTGAACAATTCCAGCAAGTTCCCCGAGGCGGAAGGGTTGCTCCGGCAAGTGCTGGCGGACGAAACGAGGCGGCTGGGGCCGGATCATCCTCAAACCCTGTACACCAAGAAGGCGCTGGGGCAAAACCTGCATCGTCAGGGGCGGCTGCAGGAAGCGGTCGTGCTGTACGCCGAGGTTTACGCGAAGCGCGCCAGGCGCTACGGCCCCGACCATCCGTTGACCTTGGGCGCTGCGGCGCAACTGGCGGCGGCCTACAACACGCTGGGCCGCGCCGCCGAGGCGGAGCCCTTGCTGCGTGAGGCGCTGGCGGGCTTCAAGCAGCGCGGCGAGGGCGACGGCAAGGAAGCGCTGGTGGTGCGCGTCATGCTGACGTCGGCGCTGGAAAAGCTGGGGCGCTATGACGATGCGATCGCCTTGGCCGATGAAACGATCGCGCTCGAACACGGCACGCCGAACCGGGATACGGTGGCCGTGCGCAACGTCAAGGCGCAGGCGCTGCTGGAGTCGGGGCGCGTACGCGAGGCGCGTGAGGTCTGGCGTGAGACTCTGGCATTGGCGCCGGAAGCGATGGGGACGGATCATCCGAATTATCCGGCCATCGTTGCCAACGCGGCGCGCGCCGATCTCGCGCTGGGCGATCTGCAAGCCGCGCGCGCGAAGCTGGAGCCGTCCTTCGCCACCTTGAAAGCCCAGCGTCCCAATCATCCGAGCACGCTCGCGGCGGCGCGGCTGCTGGTGGAAACCTATACGCGCCTCGGGATGCGCGCGCAGACGGCGGAACTGGATCGCGCCTATCCGGAGCAACCGGCAGGCGCGGCGGCATCAGCGCGATGACGGCACGCCCTGCATCCGGAACGGAATCGATACCAGCTTCCCGCCGCGATTGACCTGCACCACGAAGTGCAGGTGCGGCGCGTTGCTGTAGCCGGTGTTGCCGGAACTGCCGATGCGCTGGCCGACTTCGACCCGCTGGCCGGAGACGACCTGCGCGCCGTCCGGTGCGAGGTGCCCGTACAGCGCCATGCTGCCGTCGTCGTGCAGGATGCGGATGAAGTTGGCGCGCGTCGCGTCGCGGGCGTAGTCGAGGCCGTTGCCGCGATAGCCGGTTTCGACCTGCAGCACGGTGCCGGCGCGCGCCGCCAGCACCGGGGTGCCGACCGCGGCGGCGAAATCCAGCGCGTAGCGGTTTTCGTCGTCGGCGTGGCTGAAGGCGCCATCGAAGCCCTGGTCGATGCGGATGCTCGATTGCCGCAGCGGCGTCAGGTACGGCACGTCGCGCGGCTTGGCGTTGCTGCTGCCGGGCACGCCACCGAGCCGCAGCTGCATCCGGCCTTCGCGGGCCGGCGGCGGTCGCAGCCGGGCCAGCAGGACGCTGCCACCGGCAGGAATGCTGGCGCGCGCCGGCAGGGCGGGCAAGGCCTGCGGCCGCGCCCCGCCTTCGACGTCAAGGCGCACTTCGACCGGACCGGGCAACAGGTTGTCCGCCCAGGCTTCGAAGCTGCCGTCGATGGGCACGATCCGCAGCCGCGCCACGGCGTCGCGCTGGACGGCTGTGGTGGGCGCGTCCTGCGCGAACGCGGGCAGCGCGGCGCACAGCAACAAACCCGGCAGGGCGGCGGGAAGACGCATGGCGAGCAGTATGCCGCAGCCTGCGGGCGCGGTTCGGTGGCGGAGTACGCAGGACGAGCGGGAATTATTTTTGACGCGGATCAGAGCGGATGAACGCTGATGAAAGCCGATTCGAAGGATGGATCCGCGTTCATCCGCGTCAATCCGCGTCCAAATGTCTTTGCGTGGCTGCACTTGAAGGGGAGATATAAATAACATCGCTTCATACGGATAAAGCGATTGACAAATGAAAAGAGCACATGCACACTGGCCGAATCCATCAAGATCGGCAGAGGGACAGGCCCTTTGAAGCCGGGGCAACCGGAGGGCGATCGCAGATCGTCGTCAAGGTGCCAAATCCTGCGGTGACCGTCGGGTCTTCCGGAAGATGGGTGCGGGCGTTTCCGCAACGCCTGGCTCCCGCTTCGATTCCCCGGTTGCTTCGGTCTTGCTGGAACCTTCCGCACCGGAGCATTGCCGTGACCCTTGCCGAACGCATCCCAGACCGCAGCCATCCCCTTCCCCGGGCCGAGGCTGGGATGCGTCCGGTGCGGATTTCCGAAGTGCCGGTGCGCCGTGGCGGTGTCGATGCCGTGCTCGCGACGCGCCATGCCGGTGCCAGGCGCCTGCGCCTGAACTATGAACTCGTCGGGCCGGAAGAGGCGCCGGTGGTATTCGTCGCCGGCGGCATTTCGGCCCATCGCCATGTCGCCGCCAATCCGCTCGAATCCGAACCGGGCTGGGCGCAAGGCCTGCTGGATCCGGGACGCACGCTGGATCCGTCGCGGCTGCGCGTGCTGGCCTTCGATTACGTCGGCGCCGATGGCGGCATCGATGCGCCGATCGATACCGCCGACCAGGCCGATGCGGTTGCGTTGCTGCTCGATGCGCTCGGCATCGAGGCGCTGGCCAGCTGGGTTGGCTATTCCTATGGCGCGCTGGTGGGCCTGCAGTTCGCGGCGCGCCATCCATCGCGCTTGCGCCGGCTGGTCGCGGTCAGCGGCACGCATCGGGCGCATCCCTACGCGGCCGCGTGGCGCGCGCTGCAACGCAAGGCGGTGGCGCTGGGCAGGCTGCAGTGCGCCGACGCCCAGGGGCTGTCGCTGGCGCGCCAGTTCGCCATGCTCAGCTATCGCACGCCCGAGGAATTCGGCGAACGCTTCGATGCGCCGCCGGAAATCTGCAACGGGCATGTGCGGGTGGCGGCCGAGGATTATCTCGATGCCGCCGGTGCGAAGTTCGTTGCGCGGGTGGGGGAAACGGCATGGCTGCGACTGTCGGAATCGATCGACCTGCACCGGGTGGATCCGGCCGGGGTTTGCGTGCCGACGACGGTGGTCGCGGTCGAGGGCGACCGGCTGGTGCCGATGTCGGACGCCGTGGCGCTGATCGAAGGACTGGGCACGCGCGGGCGGCTGCGCGTGCTGCGCTCGCCGTACGGGCATGACGCGTTCCTGAAGGAAACCGATCGCGTCGATGCGCTGCTGGCGACGGAACTGTTCGGTTCCGGCGGGAAATTCCAGTTCGTTGCGCGAACGCGCGCGCATTCGGGAGACGTGGCATGAGCGCAGGTGGGGATTCTATTTCCAGGCCGGACGGTCGCGCCGTCACGCGTGCGGTACGCGCCGGCATCGACCGCGACACCGCCTTTGGCGCCGTCGCGCCGCCGCTGGTGCTGTCGTCGAATTTCAGTTTCGAAGGCTTCAGCCGCAAGCGAGAGTACGACTACACCCGCAGCGGCAACCCGACCCGCGATCTGCTGGGCGAGGCGCTGGCGGAACTCGAAGGCGGCGTCGGCGGCGTCGTGACGGCCACCGGCATGGGCGCGATTGCGGTGGTGGTCAACGCCCTGCTCGCGCCCGGCGAGCGCGTGCTGGTGCCGCACTATTGCTATGGCGGCAGCTGGCGGCTGTTCAACGCGCTGTCCGGCAAGGGCGCCTTCGGGAAAATCACCTGCGACCTGACCGATGCCGCATCGCTGGCCGAGGGGCTGCAAAGCGCGCCCAAGCTGGTCTGGGTGGAGACGCCCTCCAATCCGCTGCTGCGCATCACCGATCTGCGCCACGTCATCGACGCGGCGCACGCCGCCGGCGCGCTGGTCGCGGTCGACAACACCTTCCTGTCGCCGGCGCTGCAGCGGCCGATCGCCGATTTCGGCGCCGATCTCGTGGTGCATTCGACCACCAAGTACATCAACGGCCACAGCGACGTGGTCGGAGGCGCGGTGATCGCGCGCGATGCCGCGCTGCACGAGCAGCTGGCGTGGTGGGCGAACTGCCTCGGGCTGACCGGCGCGCCGTTCGACAGCTTCCTGACCCTGCGCGGCCTGCGCACGCTGGATGCGCGGCTGCGCGTGCATCAGGAAAACGCGGCGGTGATCGCGGAGTTGCTTGAAGGGCATCCGGCCGTGCGTGCGGTCCACTACCCGGGGCTGCTGTCGCATCCCGGCCATGCGCTGGCCGCACGCCAGCAGCATGGCTTCGGGGCGATGCTGAGCCTGGAACTGGAGGGCGGCGAAGCGGCGGTGCGCGCGTTCGTCGATGGCCTGCGCTATTTCACCCTGGCCGAATCGTTGGGGGGTGTCGAAAGCCTGGTCGCGCATCCGGCGACGATGACGCACGCGGCGATGACGCCCGAGGCGCGGGCGCAGGCCGGGATTCCCGACGGCTTGCTGCGGCTTTCGATCGGCATCGAACACGCGGACGATCTCGTTGCCGACCTGCGCGCTGCGCTGGCGCGTGCGCAGGCGGCGGTACTCACCGAGTCGCGGTGTCCGGCGTGAGCGCGCGGGTGGCGACCTTGTGCCGCGATCGCCAGGCGCCGGCGCGGGTGGCCCTGCTCGGCACCGGCACTGTCGGCAGTGCTGCCTGGGCGCGATTGGCGCGCTGGCAGGGCACGCCGCTGGGCGAGCGGTTGCGTCTGGTGCATGCCGCCAATTCGCGCTTCGCGCTGGCCGATCCGGATGGAATTGCGGGCCTGTCGGGCGATGTGCTGCTGCAGAATCCGCCACAGCAGGCCGCGCTGGAGGCGGTCGATGTGGCGTTGGCGGGAGTCGGCACCCGGATCGTGATCGATGCCACCGCCTCCGGACAGGTGGCCGAACGCCATGCGCACTGGCTGGCGTGCGGCATCCATGTGGTGACGGCCTGCAAGCTCGGACAAGGCACATCGCTGGCGCACTGGAAGGCGATCCAGGCGGCAAAACGCGCGGGCGATACCGAGTATGGCGACAGCGCGACGGTCGGCGCCGGATTGCCGCTGCTGCACGTCATCCGCCGGCTGCAGGCGGGCGGCGACCGCATCCATTCGATTGCCGGAGTGCTGTCCGGCTCGCTGGCCTGGCTGTTCAACGCCTACGACGGCCTGCGTCCGTTTTCCGGCTTCGTGCGCCAGGCCAGGGCGGCCGGTTATACCGAGCCGGATCCGCGCGAGGACCTGTCCGGCGAGGACGTGCGACGGAAATTGCTGATCCTCGCACGCGCTTCAGGCTACCTGCTGGAATCGGAGGCGGTACAGGTCGAACCGCTGCTGCCGCCCGAGCTGTTCGCGCTGCCTCGGGATGCCGTGGACGCCGCCCTGCCGGTGCTCGATGCGCCGCTGCGCGAGCGTTACGCGACAGCCTACAAGAACTGCGAGAAGCTGCGCTTCGTCGGACGCTTGCAGAACGGCGGTCTGGCGACGGTTGGTTTGGAAGCACTGCCGGCCGACCATCCCCTGGTGGGCGGCGGCGGTGCCGACAACCGGGTGGCGATCTGGTCCGATCGCTATGCCGAACAGCCGCTGGTCGTGCAGGGACCGGGTGCGGGCGCCGAGGTGACGGCCGCCGCGCTTCTGGACGACGCGCTGGCGATCCAGGCCGCGCGTGCGCGCGACTGAGCGCGGAAGGCTGGCTCAGGCGGTGACCGCGAAGAATTCGGCGATCGGCTGCGGGCGCTGGAAGTAATACCCTTGCGCGTAGTCCACCCCGATTCCGCGCAACAGGTCGAGTTGCTGCTCGGTTTCCACCTGCTCGCCGACCGCGCGCATGTCGAGCAGGTGGGCGATTTCGGTGATCGACCGAACCACCGCCTCGGACAGGCCGGGCTGATCGATGCCGCGCACGAAGCTGCCGTCGATCTTCAGGTAGTCCACTTGGAGGTTGCGCAGATAGCTGAAAGAGCAGAATCCGGTGCCGAAATCGTCGAGCGCGAAGCGGCAGCCGAGGTCGCGCATCTGGGCGATGAAGCGGCGGGTGCGGGTCATGTCGCGCACCACGCTGGTTTCGGTGATCTCCACGCAAACCTGGTCGGCGCGCAGCGCGCTGCGGCGCAGACGGTGCGCGAGGTAGTTGCCGAAGTCCTCGTCCGCCAGGGTGGCGGCGCCGAGGTTGAGGTTGCACTGCTGGATTCCGGTCGCGGCTTCGGGGTGTTGTTCCACCCAGGCCAGCAGGCTGCCGAGGATGCTGCGATCCAGCCGTGGGCCGAGCTGGTAGCGCTCTGCCGCCGCGATGAGTTCCGCCGGCGGACGCACCTGGCCGTCGCGGTCGCGCCAGCGCATCAACAGCTCGAAATGGGATTGCGCCGGCTGCGGTGCGTGCAGGTTGATGATCGGCTGGCACCACAGCTCGAAGCGGCCCTCGTCCAGAACTTCGCGCGCGATCAGCGCGCTGCGCATCTGGCGGGTACGCAGCTCCAGGCTCTCCGCATTCGATTCGGTCAGGAACAGGCGGTTGCCGCCCTGCTCCTTGGCTGCGTGGCAGGCGGTGTCGGCCTGCGAAAGCAGTTCGTCGTAGGCGACGTGGGGCGGCTGGCTGGTGGCGATGCCGATGCTGGCGCTGGTGCCCAGATTCTGCCCCTGCCACGCCACCCGTGTCGCCTCGATCGAAGCCAGCAGCCGATTGCAGCGCACGCTGGTCGTGGGGGCATCGCCGGCGGTGAGCACGGTGAACTCATCCCCGCTGGAATGTGCGATCAGGTCGTCGTCGGTGAACTCCGCGCGAACAAGAGCGGCGATATGGCGCAGCATCTCGTCGCCGGCCGCGTGGCTGGCGGATTCGTTGATCATCTTGAAGTTGTCGAGATCGATGTACACCAGACACAGGTGCGGCTCATTCTTCGCCAGCCGCGCGCGCGCGCGCTCCTCGAAGGCGAATCGGTTGAGCAGATCGGTCAATGGATCCTGGGTGGCGCGGATGCGCAGCGCCTCCGCCGCGAGGGTGCGCTCCCGGAAAGCCACCGCCATCAGCATCGGAATCACCGAGTTGACCACCAGCGAGCCCATCATCATCGAGGTGTCGTGCAGCGTTTCCGGGCGCGGCAGCCCCCAGAGCCCGAGGCCCAGGGTGAGCGCCATCAACAACGTCACGCCCATGGTGGAAAACGCGGTGAACTGCGGCGGGAAACGGGCCGCCGACCACAACAGCAGGGCCAGCGGCAGCACCGAGATCGCCAGCGGGTACATGCTGCCCTTGTCAATCAACCAGATGCCACCCGCCAGAACCAGGATCATGAGCGCTGTCCACAGCACGCGTTCACGCAGGCGGATCCTGATCGCATTGCCTGCGTCGGGCCTGTACAGGCGGTTGCCCATGCCGAACAAAAGAAGGAAATTCGGCGTGGTTGCCGTGATGCCGAGCAGGTTGCTCAGCGACCACTGCAGGAAGGCGCGCGGCATGGCCTCGGGCGGCACCATGCCGGCGTGCAGCATCCCCAGGGTGCCGATGCCGGCGCTGAGCAGGCTCATCGCGAGGCCGCCGCGAAGCAGCAGCAGGCCGTCCTGGATGCGGAACTGCAGATGGGCTTTCCGGCTGTGCACGTACAACCAGGCCAGCACGACGGCGATGAAGTCGGCGCCGAGCGAATAGGGAATGAACAGCGTCGGCACCGGATTGAACGTCAGGTGCAGCAGCAGCTGGCCCAGCGGTACTGCGAATGCGTAGCGCAGGCCGTAGCGCAGGACGAAGGCCAGTCCGATGCCGGCCGCGGGCCAGAACAGCACCACGTCCGACGGCGTCCTCAGGAACAACACGGTGACCGCCGCGCCGGCGTAGTAAAGGCCGGTGAGCAGCGCGAAGCGGAGGATCCCCGGAAATGCTCCGTGCATGGGGGCAGTCTAGACCGGTTCGGGGCAGGTTTGGCAACTGCGCCGCCGCGGCCTGCGATGGCCTTCAAATGACTGGGAAAGCGGCCGGTTTCAGCATTCGATCACGTTGACCGCCAGTCCACCGCGGCTGGTTTCCTTGTACTTGTCCTGCATGTCGCGACCGGTATCGCGCATGGTCTTGATGACCTTGTCCAGCGAGACCTTGTGGCTGCCATCGCCACGCAGCGCCATCCGGCTGGCGTTGATCGCCTTCACCGAACCCATGGCGTTGCGCTCGATGCAGGGAATCTGCACCAGCCCGCCGATCGGGTCGCAGGTCAGGCCGAGGTTGTGCTCCATGCCGATCTCGGCCGCGTTCTCGACCTGGCCGGGCGTGCCGCCAAGGGCCGCGGTCAGGCCGGCGGCGGCCATCGAGCAGGCCACGCCGACTTCGCCCTGGCAGCCGACCTCGGCGCCCGACAGCGAGGCGTTTTCCTTGTACAGGATGCCGACCGCGGCCGCGGTCAGCAGGAAGATGAAGATGCCTTGCTCGCGTGCGGCGGCGTCCTTCTCGCTGGCGCAGAAGCGCTCGTAGTAGTGCAGCACGGCGGGCAGGATGCCGGCGGCGCCGTTGGTCGGCGCGGTGACCACGCGACCGCCGGCGGCGTTTTCCTCGTTGACCGCGAGCGCGTACAGATTGACCCAGTCGAGCACGGTCAGTGGATCGCGCATCGCCGCTTCCGGCCGCGCCGAAAGTTCGGCGTGCAGCGCCGGCGCACGCCGGGCGACGTGCAGCCCGCCGGGCAGGGTGCCGCTGGCCTTGATGCCGCGCGCCACGCAGGCCTGCATCGCCTGCCAGATTTCGCGCAGCCCGGCGCGGATGTCCTCCTCGCTGCGCCAGGCCTTCTCGTTTTCCAGCATCAGCTTCGCGATCGTCAGCCCGCTGCGCTGGCACTGTTCCAGAAGTTCCTTGCCGTTGTTGAACGGGTGCGGCAACGGCGTGGTGTCGGCCACGATCCGATCCTCCGCGGCTTCGTCGGCGTTGACCACGAAGCCGCCGCCGACCGAGTAGTAGTCGCGGGTCGCGATCTCGTTGCCGCCGGCGTCGAAGGCGGAAAAGCGCATGCCGTTGGTGTGGAACGGCAGTTTCTGGCGCTTGTTCATGACCAGGTCGCGCTTCTCGTCGAAGGCGATCGTCCGTTCGCCGCCCAGGCGGATGGCCTTGTCGCCGCGTATCCGTTCCAGCGCGGCCGGGATGATGTCCGGATCGATGCGATTGGGCCAATGGCCCTCCAGCCCCATCAGCACCGCCTTGTCGGTGCCGTGGCCGCGTCCGGTCAGCGCGAGCGAACCGAACACTTCGGCGCGGATGCGCGTCGTGTTATTCAGCGCGCCGGATTCCACCAGCCAGTGGGTGACGAAGCGCGCCGCCGCCCGCATCGGACCGACGGTATGCGAAGAGCTCGGGCCAATGCCGATCTTGTAGAGGTCGAAAGTGGAAACGGCCATGTGGGGTGTCCGGAAACGAGCAAGCTATTCTAGGTCGCTGGAGCCGCTGGCGTGGACGATGGCGTATGGGCCTGATCCTGTATCAACGCGACGATTGCCATCTGTGCGATCTGGCGCTGGCCGAGCTGGCCAAGGCGCGTGCGCCGGAGTTCGAGTCGGTGTTCCTTGACGATGTACCGGAGCTGGAAGGCCGGTATGGCCGGCGGGTGCCGGTGCTGCGCGACGACGTGCGCGATGCCGAACTGGACTGGCCGTTCAGCGCGGCCGCGGTGCGGACATTTCTCGGCGCTTCTGATGGCTGAGGAAACGCGTTGGCACGCGTTCCATGGGGCATCGCAGAGACTGGAGTAGACACTCTCTGCGGCCATGGAGATCGCGCTTGCATCTGCGCCACGGCACCGCCAGCATGGGGCGGGGCGAATCGGTCGACCGAAGGGTGCGGGGGATGCGTCGAGGCCTGGTGGCGTTGTGCCTGTGGCTGCTATGCGCCTGCGCGCTGGCGGGAGTCCCCCAGCGCCCGCGATTCCGGATCGTCGGGCCGCCGCAGGGCTTGCCGTCGACCGACATCAAGGCGCTGGCGCACGATCGCGACGGCTATCTGTGGATCGGCACCGCCGACGGGCTGGCGCGCTACGACGGCGTCGGCATGCGGATCTGGCGCAACGATCCGGAGCATCCCGAAGGTCTGCCCGGCAACAACGTGCAAGCCCTGTTGGTGGATGCGTCCGACCGGATCTGGGTGGCGGTGGAGGGCGCCGGCGTCAGCGTGCTGGATTCGGGCCGCCGCCGCTTCATCCACTACCGGATGGCCAGCCATCGCGCCCTGGCCAGCGACGATGTCTGGGCCATGGCGAGCCAGGGCGAAGCGGTCTGGCTGGGCACGTTCGGTGGCGGGGTGACGCGGGTGCTGCCCGGAGGGCAGATGCGAACCTGGACCAGCGAGAAGGGCGGCTTGCCCTCCGATGTCGTGCTGTCGTTGGCGGTCGATGCCAGGGGCGTGCTGTGGGCCGGCACCACGGCGGGGCTGGCGCGTTTCGACGGCGAGCGATTCGTGGCCGTTCCGTTGCCCGACGAAGAAGGCAAGCAACTGGTCTATTCCCTGACCTGGCAGCAGGACGGTCTGTGGGTGGGTGGATCGCAGGGCGTCTGGCAGCGTCGCGGCGACGGCTGGACGCGGCCGGCGTGGTCGCCGATGTTCGAGCGCCCCAACGCGATGCTCTCCATCCTGAGTCTGCCAGCGGGCGAGCACTGGATCGGCAGCCAGCGCGGTTTGTGGCATCAGGAAGTGGAGCAGCCGCCGGTGCCGGTTGCGCTGGGCGGCGCCGATATTCCGCGCGCCATCGGCTCCTTGTTGCGCGAGCGTGGTGCCGCGCTGTGGACGCCGGTGCTGGGTCGCGGTCTGGGCTATCTGCGCTCGGACTGGCGCCAGCTGGCCGAGCTGCGCGGTCGCGAAGACGGCCTGCAGGGTGCGATGTACCGTGCCTTGGGCCGGGCTGAGGATGGCGGCGTCTGGATGGGAGGGATGGACGGGCGGGTCGAGCATATGGACGCCGACGGCCAGGTTGCCTCGCTGCCCGATGCTGCCCTCGAACGCCTGCACAGCGTCAAGCCGGTGGCCATCGCCGAGGATCCCGGACACCGGCTGTGGCTGGCGCACCGCAACGGGCTGATCCGGATCAGCCATGACGGAGCGATCGACGAATGGACTTCAGACGATGCGACCGATCCGGTT
Organism: Thermomonas sp.; assembly: GCF_025993755.1. Lineage (GTDB taxonomy): Bacteria > Pseudomonadota > Gammaproteobacteria > Xanthomonadales > Xanthomonadaceae > Thermomonas. The sequence continues at coordinate 14,550 of NZ_JAMQHN010000028.1, forward strand.
CCGGCGGGGCAGATCGCCTGGCTGCTGCACGCCGGCGACGGTACGCAGTGGCTGGCGGCGCCCGGCGGAGGCGTCCAGCAGCGCGATCCCGAGACCGGCCGCGTGCTGCTGGATCTTCCGGCGGGCGAGGCCAGTGGCTTGGGCGAGGCCGACATCGAATCGATGGTGCTGGCGCCGTCGGGAGAGCCCTGGATCGCCGGCGCTACCGGCATCCTGCGTTTCGACCCGGCGACCAGGCGCTTCATGCCGGTGCCGGCCATGGGCGGGACGCGCGCCTATGCGCTGGCTTTCGACGGTCGGACCCGGCTGTGGCTGCAGCGTCTATCCGGGTTGGAGGAGTACCGCCGCGATGGCGACAACTGGCGCCTTGTCGCGCGGGTCGATGCCCGCCGAGGCATGCCGGCCGTGGCCGCGGCGGCGCTGCGGGTGGATGGCGCGCATCGGGTCTGGCTGACCACTTCGCGCGGCTTGTACCGATGGGATCCTGCGCACAACGTCCTGCGGCATCCCGGCGCCCAAGACGAGACCAGCAGCGAGGAATACCTTGAACGCGCCGCGGTGCTGCGCGACGACGGCGTGCTGGTGGCTGCGACCGCCGACGGCGGGCTGCGCCTGTTCGACACCCGGATGGCGGATGCCGCTCCGGTGCGACCGCGTCTGCGCTTCGATGCGATGGCCGTGCGTCGCAATGGCGATTGGCAGGATCTGCCGATGCGAAGCGACATGCGGCTGGCGGCCAGCGACCGCGAGTTGCGCATTCGTGCGCGGCTGCTGGCCTACGACGACCCGTTGGCCAACCGCTACTGGTTCTGGCTGGAGGGGTTCGACCACGGCTGGGTGGCGCTGGGCAACAGCGGCGAGCGCGTGTTCACTGCGCTGACGCCGGGGCGCTACGTCGTCCGCGTGCGGGCGCAGGACGCCTCCGGCAACGTAGCCGCCGAGCAGCGATTGGCCTTCGTGGTGCTGCCGCCGTGGTGGCGCAGCGGCTGGGCGATCGCCGCGTATGCGCTGTTGGGCCTGCTGGCGCTGGGGTGGCTGGCGCTGGCCTATCGCGAACGATTGAAGCGCCGGAATGCGTGGCAGCTGGCCGAGCACAAGCGCGAGTTGGCCGAGCAGGCCTCCGAGGCGAAGTCGCGTTTCCTCGCAACCTTGGGCCATGAGGTGCGCACGCCGATGACCGGGGTGCTGGGCATGGCCGAGTTGCTGCAGGCAACGCCGCTGGACCCGCGCCAGCGCAGCCATGTGGCGGCAATCCGGCACGCGGGGGAACATTTGCTGCGCCTGGTCAACGATGCGCTGGACCTGGCGCGGATCGAGGCCGGCAAGCTGCAACTCGCCAACGCCGATTTCGTGCTGCGGCCGCTGCTGGACGATATCGCCGGACTGATGGCCCCGGTGGCCGAGCGCAAGGGGCTGGCGTTCGTCGAACAGGTCGAACCGGATGCGCCCCTGGTCGTCCATGGCGACCGCACCCGCGTCCAGCAGATTCTGCTCAACCTGGTCGGAAATGCGGTGAAGTTCACCGACACCGGCCATGTCGCGGTGGAAACGTCGGGGCTGCAGCCGCAGGGCGTGCGCTTCGTCGTTTCCGACACCGGTCCGGGGCTGAACGAGGAGCAGCGCCAGCGCCTGTTCCGCCGCTTCGAGCAGGCGGAAGGCGCGCGCACCGCGACGCGCTACGGCGGCAGCGGGCTGGGGCTGGCGATCTCGCAGGAATTGGCGGCGGCGATGGGCGGGCGGATCTCGGTCGAAAGCGAGGTTGGCAAAGGCACGCGCTTCATCGTCGATCTTCCGCTGCCGGTGGGCAGCGAATCCGCGCCGACCAGTGAAACCGCTGCAGCGCCGGCGACCGGAACAAGCGGCGCGTCGCTGCGGCTGCTGCTGGTCGAGGACGATCCGATCGTGGCCGAAACCCTCGCCGGCCTGCTGCGGGCGCAGGGGCATGCCGTCGTGCATGCCGGTCACGGGCTGGGGGCGTTGACGGAAGTCGCCACCGGCCGTTTCGATGCCGCCCTGCTCGATCTGGACCTGCCCGGCATGGACGGCCTGACGCTGGCGCGCGTGCTGCGCGATCAGGGCTTCACTGCGCCGCTGCTGGCCGTCACCGCCCGCTCGGATCCCGGTGCGGAAGCGCAGGCCCGCGCCGCCGGCTTCGATGACTTCCTGCGCAAGCCGGTCGGCGGCGAACAGCTGGCGGCTGCGATCGCAGCCATCGTGCGACGCTGAGGCGCGAATCCGGCGGAGTGCGGGGAGGCAAGGCGATGCGGCGGCCGTTTGTCCCCCCGGGGGGGGGCGGGTGGCATGCCCGCGTCCGTAGTGGGACATCTGATGTGTTTCAGCGCGCGCTGTGGCGATGCACCTCATCGACCAGCGCGGCGACGTGCTCGGGGTTCATGTCCGGCGACATGCCGTGGCCAAGGTTGAACACGTGGCCCTCGCGCGAGCCGCCGTTGCCGTCGCGGTAGCTGTCCAGCACCGCACGCGCCTGGGCACGCACGGCGTCCGGGCTGCCGTAGAGCATCGCCGGATCCAGGTTGCCCTGCAGCGCCACCTTGCCGCCGACGCGGCGGGCGGCGTCTTCCAGCGTGACGGTCCAGTCCACGCCCACGCCTTCGGCGCCGCAGTCGGCCAGCGCTTCCAGGTGCGGGGCATTGCCCTTGCCGAACAGGATCAGCGGTGCGTCGTCGCGCTTGAGTTCGCGCGCGATGCGGGTGAGGCGGGGCAGCGAGAATTCGCGGTACATCGACGGCGACAGCGTGCCGCCCCAGGTGTCGAACACCTGCAACGCCTGCGCGCCGGCGGCGTGCTGCGCGGAAAGATAGGCGATCACCGCGTCGGTGACGACGTCCAGCAGCCGATGCATTGCCGCCGGTTCGTTCAGGGCCAGCGCCTTGACCTTGCCCCATTCCTTGCTGCCGCCGCCTTCGACCATGTAGCAGGCAAGCGTCCACGGGCTGCCGGAAAACCCGATCAACGGCACGCTGCCGGCAAGCTCGCGACGAATCAGCCGCACCGCATCCATCACGTAGCGCAGGCCCGATTCCATGTCCGGCACCGAAAGCCGGGCGATGTCGGCCACGCTGCGCACCGGGCGCTCGAACTTCGGGCCTTCGCCTTCGACGAAATGCAGGCCCAGTCCCATCGCATCGGGCACGGTGAGGATGTCGGAAAACAGGATCGCCGCATCCAGATCGAACCGGCGCAGCGGCTGCAAGGTCACCTCGCAGGCCAGTTCGGGCGTCTGCGCCATCTTCAGGAAACTGCCGGCGGCGGCGCGGGTGGCGCGATATTCCGGCAGATAGCGACCGGCCTGGCGCATCAGCCAGACGGGCGTGCAGTCCACGGATTCGCGACGCAGGGCGCGCAGGAATCGGTCGTTCTTCAGGGTCACGGCAAACTCCATTCAGCGGGGCGCGTCGGCACCCTGTGCGAACATCAACTGGAAGCCTTTCTTAAACTGCGCGTCGCGTTCCTTTTCCAGCGCCAGCAGGGCCGTGGCCTGGTCGGGGAACATCGCCCTGCGCAAGGTGCTGCGGCCGCCGGTCTGACCGCTTTCGCGCAGCAGTTCCCAGCCGCCCAGCAGGTCGGGCTGGAGCTGGAGCTGGACGAAGCGCGGGGCTTCGCGGCCGTCGGGACGTTGCTGCAGCAAAAGACGCATGGGGACATTGTAAGGTGGCGCGGCGGTCAGCGGCCGGCGCGCAGCGTCTCCAATACCGCCGCTTCGTCCACGTCGGGCACGATCTTCGCCGCGCCGGGCCCGTCCCACAGGATGAAGCGCAGGCCGCTGGCCTGTGCCTTCTTGTCCAGCCGCATCCGCGCCAGCAGGGCTTCGGGAACCAGGCCGGCCGGCAGGTCCACCGGCAGCCCGAACCGCAGAAGCAATCCACGCAGCGTTTCGGCGTCCGCGCGCGAAGCCATGCCCAGTGTGGCCGCCAGCCGCGCCGCCAACAGCATGCCCACCGCCACCGCCTCGCCGTGGTTCAGCCCATCGACATAACCTTGTTCGGCCTCGATCGCGTGGCCGAAGGTATGGCCGAAATTGAGCAGTGCGCGCTCGCCGCGTTCGAAGGGATCGCGCTCGGTGATCGCCGCCTTGTGCGCGCAGCTGCGGGCGATGGCGGTGGCCAGGGTCGCGTCGTCGCCGGTCAGCAGGGCGTCGCGGTGCGCCTCCAGCCAGTGCAGGAAACCGGCATCGACGATCGCTCCGTACTTGGTCACTTCGGCCAGCCCCGCGCGCAGTTCACGCGGCGGCAGCGTTCGCAGGGCGGTGGTGTCGGCGATCACCGCGCGCGGCGGATGGAACGCGCCGACCAGGTTCTTGCCCTGCGGGATGTCCACCGCGGTCTTGCCGCCGACCGAGGAGTCCACCATCGCCAGCAGGCTGGTGGGCAGCTGCACGACGTCGATCCCGCGCATCCAGCAGGCGGCGGCGAAGCCGGCAAGATCGCCGACCACGCCGCCACCCAGGGCGTAGACGCAGGCGTCGCGGGTGGCGCCCAGCGCGGCCAGCGCGTCGATCGCGGCGCCGAAGTTGTCCAGCGTCTTGTGCGCTTCGCCGGCGGGAATGACGTGGCGGGCGATGCGCAGCTCGGGCGCGACTTGGCGCAACGCGGCTTCGACGCGATCGGCGTACAGCGGTGCGACGTGGCTGTCGCTGACGATCAGGGCGTGGCGTCCGCGCAGGCGCTCAACCAGCAGCGGGCCGTTGTGCAGCAGATCCGGGCCGATGTGGATGCGGTATGGCGCCGCGCCGCCGACTTCGACCTGTTGCAGCGATGCGCTCATGCGCGGGATTCCTCGTGTTGGCGGAATGCGGTGGCCAGCAGTTCGACCAGTCGCGCCGGGTCCTGCACGCCGGTGTCGAGCCGGAAGTCGGCCAGCGCACGGTAGATCGGTTCGCGCAGCGCCTGCAATTCGGCCAGCGCCTGCGCCGGATCGTCCCTGTCCAGAAGGGGCCGGTTGTCGTCGCCGGCAATGCGCGCCAGCTGCACATCTGGCGTGACGTCCAGCCAGGCGATCCAGCCGGCGCAGCGCATGGCGCTGCGGTTGGCTTCGCGCATCACCGCGCCGCCGCCGGTGGCGATCACCGAGGGCGGAGTATCCAGCGCCTCCAGCAGCGCCCGGGACTCGCGGTCGCGAAACCCTGATTCGCCTTCGTTGTTGAAGATGGCGGGAATCGACCTGCCGGCGGCGGCCGCGATGCGTGCGTCCAGATCGATGAACGGCCGCTGCAGGCACGCCGCCAGCGCCGAGCCGAGCGTACTCTTGCCGGAGCCCATCGGGCCGATCAGGACGATGTGTCTGCCGTGTTGCATTGCGGAATGCTAGCAGCGAAAACGAGGCGTTAACGTGGGCCGTGCCAGCGTGGCCATTCCGGTCGCAGTTCGCGTCCAAACACGAGGAGTGTCCCATGTCGGTTGCCAAGGTCATCGAACTCACTGCTTCCTCCCCCGCCGGCATCGAGCAGGCCGTTGCCGCCGGATTGAAGAAATGCTCCGAGTCGGTGAAGAACATCCAGGGCGCCTGGGTCAACGACATCAAGGTCGTCACCGACGCAGCCGGCAATATCCAGGAGTGGCGGGTCAACCTGCGGATCACCTTCGTGGTCGAGTGAGGTGCCAAAGCGCGGCGCGCGCGCGACAATGCGCGCATGACCGCGCTCACGCCTGAAATCCTGGCCACCTTCGATACGCTGTTCGACGAGGCGCTTGCCGCCGGCGAGCCGGATCGAACCGCGATGGCGGTGGCCACCTGCACGCCGGACGGCGTGCCGTCCATACGCACCGTGCTGCTGAAGGCGCACGATGCGCGCGGCTTCGTGTTCTACACCCATCTGGATGGACGCAAGGGGCGCGAACTGCAGGCCAATCCGCACGCGGCTCTGCTGTTCCACTGGCCGCGCGTGCGCAACGGCGTGCAGGTGCGGATCGAGGGCGAGGTCGAGATCGTTGGCGACGACGAGGCCGACGCCTATTTCGCCAGCCGTCCGCGCGGCAGCCAGATCGGGGCCTGGGCATCGCGGCAGTCGGAAACGCTGGACGCGCACGCGACCTTCGAGGCGCGGCTGGCGCGGTTCGAGGCCGAATTCGAGGGTCGCGCCGTGCCGCGTCCGCCGCGCTGGACCGGTTTTCGCGTGCGGCCCCGCGCGGTCGAGTTCTGGTTCGGCGCGCAATACCGGCTGCACGAACGCCATCTGTACGAACTGGGCGACGCGGGCGGGTGGACGCAGCGGATGCTGTATCCCTGATCCTGGGGGTCGCCGGACGCAGTGCGTCGGGTGCGGCCCTCATTCCAGCTCGCGGTGGTGGACTGCGACTTCCTCCCAGCCGGTTTCGCGGCAGTGCCGGGCCAGGCGTTCGGCCAGATAGACCGAGCGGTGGCGGCCGCCGGTGCAGCCGAAGCAGGTCGTCACGTAGCTGCGGGTGTCCGAGCGCAGCCCGGGCAGCCAGCCGTCGAGGAATCCCTGCACCTGTGCGACGTAGGCTTCCACGTCGGGCTGGCCATCGAGGTAGGCGCGCACCGCATCGTCACGGCCCGACAGGGGCCGCAGCCGCGCGTCCCAGTGCGGGTTCGGCAGGACCCGGGTGTCGAACACGAAGTCGGCGTCGGCGGGAACGCCGTGGCGGTAGGCAAAGGACTGGAACAGCAGCGACAGGCCGGTGCCGACCAGGCCGAACTCGGTCAGCACCGCGCGCCGCATCTGGTGGACGTTCATCTCGCTGGTGTCGATCAACACGTCGGCGATCTGGCGCAGCGGCTTGACCGCCTGCCGATCCAGCGCGATCGCGTCGGCCAGCGCCAACCCGAGGTGGCTGAGCGGGTGCCGGCGGCGGGTGTCGGCGTAGCGCCGCAGCAGGGGTTCGTCGCGCGCTTCGAGAAACAGCATGCGCGGGCTGATGCCCAGTGCGCCGACCTGCGACAGCGCCGCGGGGACATCGGACAGGTCGCCGAAATTGCGCGCGTCGATGCCGACCGCAATCCGCGAAGGCGGCGTTTCGCTCTCGGCCAGGCGGCGCACGAATTCCGGCAGCAGCTGCGCCGGGAGGTTGTCGACGCAGTAGTAGCCAAGGTCTTCCAGCGCGTGCAGCGCGCCGGATTTGCCCGATCCGGACATGCCGCTGACGACGACCAGGTCGGACAGGGGCGAAGCGTTCATGGCGTGGCGCGTTCCAGGAAGTGGCTGTGGCGGGCGAGGAAGGCCGCCGCCGGATCGATGCCCTTGCTGCGCAGGATGTGCATGCGGGTGGCGGCCTCGGTCAGCACCGCCAGATTGCGGCCGGCCATCACCGGAACCGTGATCATCGGCACGTCCAGATCCAGCACGCGGCGCACGCCGAGGTCGCCGGTCAGACGTTCGATGCCGCTTTCGCTGCCGCCGGAGGACGGCTTGCTGAGGTGGACGATCATGCGCAGGTACTTGTTCCGCTTCACCGCGGTGTCGCCGAACATCTGACGGATGTTGAGCACGCCCAGGCCGCGCAGTTCGAGCATGTCCTGCAGCAGTTCGGGGCAGGTGCCGTCGAGCACGTCGGGCGCGATCTGGGTGAATTCGGGCGCGTCGTCGGCGACCAGCCGATGGCCGCGGGTAATCAGTTCCAGCGCCAGTTCGCTCTTGCCGGAGCCGGATTCGCCGGTGATCAGCACGCCGATCGAATAGATCTCCATGAACACGCCGTGCAGCGTCACGCGTGGGGCCAGCGTGCGCGCTAGCAGGTACTGGATGTGGTTGAGCAGTTCATGGCCGCGGCGCGGCGACACCCACAGCGGCGTGTCGGACTCTTCGGCCGCCACTCGCAGGTCCTCTGGACAGGTCTGGTTGCGCGTGATCACCAGCGCCAGCGGGCGGAAGTCGATCAGCTTCTGGATGGTTTCCCAGCGCTGGCGCGCGTCGAGCTTGTCCAGCCATTCGAGTTCCTCGGAGCCGAGAATCTGGACCTTGTTGGGGTAGATGGCGTTGAGATAGCCGGCCAGCGACGGCCGCCGCGCGACCGTGTCGACCGCCTCGAGCACGCGCTCGGCGGCGCCGCGCTGTCCCGCCAGCCAGCGCAGCGCAAGGCGCTCCTGCTGGCTGGAGAACAGCTCTTCGGCGGTGATGCGTGCCGTGGTCATGCGCGCACCGGGCGTTGCAACGCGGTCATGGGGTCAGTCGATCCCAGCGCTGCGGGACAGGCCTTCGCCGCGCCGCTGCTCGGTCTGTTTCTCCTTGTGCTTGACCAGCAGGCGATCAATCTTGTCGGCCAGCAGGTCGATCGCGGCGTACATGTCGGGGCCGAGGGCGTCGCCGTGGAGGGTCCGACCCGCCAGGTTGACGGTGGCGATGGCCTTGTGCGAGGGCTTTTCCAGCGCGAGCTGGACGCGGATTTCGCAGTCTTTGTCGACCCGTCGTTCGAAGCGCTCGAAGCGGGTCTCGACATAGCTGCGCAGGGCGGGCGTCACTTCGATCTGCTGGCCATAGACTTCGATCTGCATCATGGTCCTCCTTCGGCAGTGGGCCGCGGGCCGGTTGGCCGCGGTGCGGGTGCAATCGCCGAAGCGACGCGCACGCGTTCATGGGAGGCAGGAATCTGCAAGGCTTCGCGGTATTTCGCGATGGTGCGCCTGGCCACCGGCACTCCCTCCTTCTTCAACGTATCGGCAAGCTTGGCATCGGACAAGGGCTTGCGCGGGTCTTCGTTCGCCACCAGTTTGCGGATCCGGTCCTGAATGGCGGTGCTCGAGGCGCTGCCGCCGGCATCGGTCCCGATGCCCGAGGCGAAAAATGCGCGCAGCGGCAGGGTGCCGCGCGGGGTGTGGGCGAATTTTCCGGCGACCGCCCGCGACACCGTGGATTCGTGCAGTTCGAGTTCGGTGGCGATTTCGCGCAGGGTCAGCGGGCGCAGCGCCTGTGGGCCGAATTCCAGGAAGCCGGCCTGTTCGCGCACGAGGCAGCGCACCACCCGCAGCAGCGTGTCCGCCCGCGATTCCAGCGCCTTGAGCAGCCAGCGCGCTTCCTGCAGGTGGCCGCGCAGATATTCGGCGTCGGCGCCGGACGTGCGCTCCAGCAGTCGCTGGTAATCCTGCTGCAGCCCGATCCTGGGCTGGGCGTCCGGGGCCAGCGCCACCTTCCACAGGCCCTGATGGCGCCAGATCACGCAATCCGGCCGTACATAGGCATCCGCGGGCAGGGCGCCGAAACGCGAGCCCGGGCGCGGGTCCAGGCTTTGCACCAAGGCGACCGCGACGCTGGCGTCGGCCGGGCTGCAATCGAGCTTGGCGGCAAGTTCGCCCAGACCCAGGCGCGGCAGGCGGTCGAGCAGGCTGGTGACGAGCAACAGGGCCAGGCCGCGGCCCGGCGTGTTGTCCGTCAGGGCGCGCAGCTGCGCCTGCAGGCATTCGCCGACGTTGCGGGCACCGGACCCGATCGGGTCGAAGCACTGGATCCGGTGCAGGACCGGAAGCATCTGTTCCGGACTGACGTCGAGTTCGGGGCGCAGGCTGGCGGCCAGCGTGTCGAGATCGTCGCGCAGGTAGCCGTCGTCGTCGATCGATTCGATCAAGGCGACGCCGATGCGGGTTTCCAGCGGGCTGAAGTGGCCCAGGTGGAGTTGCAGCAACAGGTGATCGCGCAGGCTGTCTTCGGTCGCCTGCTGGGCGAAATCGTCGCTGTGTTCGGCGCCGGTCGCGCGCGATCCGTGTTCCTGCCAGAGGTCGAATTCCGGCCCCGGCTCGGGCTCGGAAACGGCGTCGGATACTGCTTCCGACGCGGTTTCCACGGCCTCGGGCAGCTCGCCCGCGTCCGCGCCATCCGTGTCCTGCTCCTCGGTCCAGTCGAGCAGGGGGTTGCTGGCGACCGCCTCGGCGATTTCCGCCTCCAGCTCGACGCTGGACAGTTGCAGCAACCGGATCGCCTGGCGCAGCTGCGGCGTCAGGACGAGCTGTTGCTGGACGGAATGGGACAGGCGCGGCTTCACGACCCCAAGCATAGCCGCGAAGGCGTTGCCTTGCCGCCTTGCCGGAGGCGGGTCGCCTACAGCCGGAAACCCTCGCCGAGATAGACCCGGCGAACCTCCGGGTTGTCGAGCAGGTCGGCGGGCGCACCCTGTGCCAGCACCGCGCCTTCGGCCAGGATGTAGGCGCGATCGCAGATGCCCAGGGTTTCGCGGACGTTGTGGTCGGTGATCAGCACACCGATGTCCTTTTCGCGCAGGTGGCGCACGATGCGCTGGATTTCGTTGACCGAAATCGGATCCACGCCGGCGAAGGGTTCGTCGAGCAGGATCATGCGCGGCTTGCCGGCCAGCGCGCGGGCGATCTCGACCCGCCGGCGTTCGCCGCCGGAGAGGCTGGCTCCGGCCTGTTCGGCGACGTGGCCGATCTGCAGTTCGTCGAGCAGGGAATTGAGCTCGTGCTCGCGACCGGCATCGTCCAGATCCGGGCGCAGTTCCAGCACCAGCCGCAGGTTGTCGGACACACTCAGCTTGCGGAACACCGAGGCTTCCTGCGGCAGGTAGCCCAGCCCGAGACGGGCACGGGCGTACATCGGGCGGTCGGTGATGTCGACCTCGTCCAGCACGATCCGCCCGGCGTCGGCCTCGATCAGGCCGACGATCATGTAGAAACAGGTGGTCTTGCCGGCGCCGTTCGGGCCGAGCAGGCCGACCACCTCGCCGGGACCGAGCGACAGGCCGAACTCGTGCACGACGTCGCGCTTGCCGTAGCGCTTGCGCAGCCCTTGCGCCACCAGCATCAGGGCGATCCTCCGGCGGCCGGCGCGGACTTGGGCAGGATCCGCATCCGCACGCGCCCGCCGCCGTCGCCGCCGCTTTCGATCTGCCCGGTCTTGAGGTTGTAGACCACCCGCTGGCCGTTGAGGCTGCCGCGCTGCTGGTGGATCGTCACGTTGCCGGTGAGGACCATGACCTCGCTTTGCATGTCGTAATCGACGTTGGCGGCGGCCGCCTGGATGCGGTCGCCGTCGTCCATGTCCTGCTGCAATGTCACGCCACCGCTGAGTTGGGCGCGGCTCGGGTTGCCGTTGCTCTGCGAAATGACCGCGCGTGCCGACACCACCCGCAGCGAACCCTGGGTGATGATCACGTTGCCGGTCAGGGTGCATGTGGCATTGGCACCGAGCCCGCAGTCGCTGCGGCTGGCCTCGATGTCCATCGGCTGGGTGCGGTCGGACGTGCGCGCGCCGACGCTGCCGCAGGCTGCGACGAGCAGGACGGCGAGCAGACGAACCGCAGGGTCAGTGCTTCGGGGCATAGCGGTTGCGCACCTGGGACAGAAGGGAGACCTGGCGGCGCTCGAAATCCGCCAGCAGGCCCGTGCCTTCCATTGTAAGGCCGGGACGGGTGATGGTGACCTTGCCGTCGGACGTGGCGCGGTTGTGCTCGAGATCCAGGGTGAGCTGGTCGGATTCGATCCGGGTAATGGGGGGCTGGTCAGCGGGACTCTGGGCGCTGACCTGCCCGCGCACTTCGAGGTGGTCGCCGCTGGCCGGAACCAGACCCTCGTCGGCGCGCACTTCCCAATAGTGCCCTTGCGGGTCGGGCACCAGGAACTTCGGCGTGGCCAGATGGATGGTCCGGTCGGCCGGGTTGCGCTGCAGGACCGGGCCGCTCAGGGTGAACTGTTCCTTGCCGCGCTTGTCGAGCGAGGTGATCTCGTAATCGCGCAGGAGGTAGTCGGGCCGCGAGCGCAGCACGCCGTCGTCGACCGGGTGCGAGTTGCGCCAGACCGACCAGCCGCTGGCGATCGCCGCCGCCAGCAGGAGCAGGGTCAAGGCGGTGCGCCAGCTCACGCGCGGACCTGCCGGGGCGGCGTCACGGGTGCTCCCCGCGCTCGAGGATGTCCTTGAGCCTTCCCTGCGCGTGCAGCAGCAGATCGCAGGCGTCGCGCGCAGCGCCGTGTCCGGCCGCGCGCGGCGTGATCCAGTGCGCGACCGGGCGCGCCCATGGATGGGCGTCGGCCGGAACCAGCGCCAGCCCGACGCCGCGCAGCGCGGCGAGGTCGGGAAGATCGTCGCCCATGAACGCGACCTGTTCCATTGCGATGCCCAGTTCTTCGGCCATGCGCCGCACGCAGTCCAGTTTGCTGCGCTCGCCGAGATGGACGCGGTGGATGCCCAGTTCCCGTCCGCGGGCTGCCGTCACCGGGCTCGGTCGGGCGCTGACCAGCGCGGTCTCGATCCCGGCGTGGCGCAGCAGCACGATGCCCATGCCGTCCTGCACGTGGAAGCGCTTGGACTCGCGGCCTTCGCTGTCGAAGACGAGGCCGCCGTCGGTCAGGGTGCCATCGACGTCGAAGGCGATCAGGCGGATGCGCGCCGCGCGTTCGAGGACTTCGATCGGGTAGTTGCCGGCGTCCATCACACCACCCGTGCGCGCAGCAGGTCGTGGATGTTGAGCGCGCCGACCACCCGGCCATCGCGGTCGGTGACGAGCAGTGCGTTGATCTTGTGCGCCTCCATGAGCTGTGCGGCTTCCACCGCCAGCGCATCGGCGTCGATGGTCTTGGGCGCGACGGTCATCACCGCGTCGATGCGGGTGTGGCGCAGGTCGACGTGGTCGTCGTCCAGGCTGCGGCGCAGGTCGCCGTCGGTGTAAAGGCCCAGCAGCTTGCCGTCGCTGTCCACCACCGCGGTCATACCCAGCCGCTTGCTGCTCATCTCGACCAGCGCCTGGCTGATGCTGGCGTCGGGGCTGACCCGCGGCACTTCGTCGCCGACGTGCATCACGTCGGTGATGTGCAGCAGCAGGCGCCGTCCCAGCGCGCCGGCCGGATGCGAACGCGCGAAGTCGTCCCGGGTGAAGCCGCGCGCTTCCAGCAGCGCGACCGCCAGCGCGTCGCCCATCGCCAGCGAGGCGGTGGTGCTCGAGGTCGGCGCCAGCTTCAGGGGACAGGCTTCCACCGGCACGGCCACGTCGAGGTGGATGTCGGCCTCCTGCGCCAGCGCCGAAGCCGGGTTCCCGGTCATCGCGATCACCCGGTTGCCCTGCCGCCGCAGCGCCGGCAGCAGCAGCAGGATTTCGTCGCTTTCGCCCGAATAGGACAGCGCCAGCACCACGTCGGCGTCGGTCACCATGCCCAGGTCGCCGTGCGCCGCCTCGCCCGGATGAACGTAGAAGGCCGGGGTGCCGGTCGAGGCCAGGGTGGCGGCGATCTTGCGGGCGACGTGGCCGGACTTGCCCATTCCGGTGCATACCACGCGGCCCGGGGAAGCGAGGATCGTCCGGCAGGCGGCGTTGAAGTGGGCGTCGATCCGCGCGCACACCGCGGCCAGCGCCTCGCGCTCGATGGCGAAGACGCGGCGGCCGCTGGCGGCGAAATCGAAGTCGTCCGGACGGACGGGTGCGGCGGGGGCCATGGGGCGTTTCCGCTAAACTTGACTGTCCAGTTTAACCGAGCCGCCCCGACAGCCCATGAACGCCGACGTCATTTGCCAGTTGATCGAAGCCGGCCTGCCCGGCGCCAGCGCGCAGGTGCACAGCGACGACGGGGTACATTTCGAGGCCGTCGTCGTAGCCGAAGCCTTTGTCGGCAAGCTGCCGTTGGCCCGCCATCGGCTGGTCTATGCCACCTTGGGCGAGCGCATGGGCGGGGAGATCCACGCCCTCCAGATCAAGGCGCTGACCCCGGCGGAGGCCGCGCGCTGATGCAGAAGATCCTCATCCGCGGCGGCCGGACGCTGCGCGGCGAAGTGCCGATTTCCGGCGCCAAGAACGCGGTTCTTCCGATCCAGTGCGCGACCCTGCTGGCCGACGGCCCGTGCCGGATCGACAACGTTCCGCGCCTGCAGGACGTGCTGACCACCGCCCGCCTGCTGGAAGGACTGGGTGCCAAGGTCGAACACGCCGGCAGCACGATGACGGTCGATGCCGCCCACCTGGACAGCCATGTCGCCCCCTACGAACTGGTCAAGACCATGCGCGCCTCGGTGCTGGTGCTGGGGCCGCTGCTGGCGAAGTACCACGATGCCGAAGTCTCGCTGCCCGGCGGCTGCGCGATCGGTTCGCGGCCGGTCGACCTGCACCTGAAGGGCCTGCAGGCGCTGGGCGCGGAGATCACGGTCGATCACGGCTTCATCCGCGCGCGCTGCGACGGCCGCCTGAAGGGCGCCCGCCACGTGTTCGAACTGGTCAGCGTCGGTGCGACCGAAAACGTGCTGATGGCCGCCACCCTCGCCGAAGGCAGAACCATTCTCGAGAACGCGGCGATGGAGCCGGAAATCGCCGACCTTGCCGATTGCCTCAACGCCATGGGCGCGCGGATTTCCGGCGCCGGCACGCCGCGGATCGTGGTCGAAGGCGTGCCGCGCCTGTCCGGCTGCACCCACCGGGTGATCGCCGACCGGATCGAAACCGGCACCTTCCTGGTCGCCGCGGCGATGACCGGCGGTCGCGTCACCACCACCGGCGCCCGCCCGCACACGCTGGACGCGGTGCTCGGCAAGTTGCGCGAGGCCGGCGCGGAGATCGCGGTCGAAAAGGACCACATCACCCTCGACATGCACGGCCGGCGTCCGCAGGCGGTCAACATCACCACCGCGCCGCACCCCGCGTTCCCGACCGACATGCAGGCGCAGTTCATGGCGCTGGACTGCGTGGCCGAGGGCGTCGGCATCATCAACGAGACGATCTTCGAAAACCGCTTCATGCACGTCAACGAACTGTTGCGGCTGGGCGCCGACATCCGCGTCGATGGTCATACCGCGGTCGTGCGCGGGGTCGAACGCCTGCAGGGCGCGCCGGTGATGGCCACCGACCTGCGCGCCTCGGCCTCGTTGATCCTGGCCGGGCTGGCGGCGGACGGCGACACCGTGATCGACCGCGTTTACCACCTCGACCGCGGCTACGAAAACATCGAAGCCAAGCTCGGCGCGCTGGGCGCGGACATTCGCCGGATCGACTGAGCGCGACGTCAATCCGATTCGCGCAGAAGCGCGAGGTAGCGCTGAAGATCGTCGTCGCTGAAACAGCAGAAAACGATGCGGCGCAGGCTGTGCGATCGGTGCGCGCGCACCGTGGCGACGGCGATGCGCGCCGCCGCGTCCTTTGGATAGCCGTACACGCCGGTGCTGATGGACGGGAAGGCGAGCGAACGCAGGTCGCATTGCTCCGCAAGCGCCAGCGAATGGGCGTAGCAGGCGGCCAGCAAACCCGGTTCGCCCGCGTCGCCGCCCTGCCAGACCGGCCCGACGGCGTGGATGACGTGGCGGGCCGGCAGCCGATGGCCGGAAGTGATCTTCGCCTGGCCGGTGGCGCAGCCGCCGAGCGTCCGGCATTCCTCCAGCAGTCCCGGGCCGGCGGCGCGGTGGATCGCGCCATCCACGCCGCCGCCGCCGAGCAGCGTCCCGTTGGCGGCGTTGACGATGGCATCGACCGCGAGCGTGGTGATGTCGGCCCGGATCGCCTCCATCCGCGGCGGCTGCGGATCGTTCACGGGTTGATCTCGATCGGCGTTGGCACCCGCACCAGCCGCCACAGCGTCGTCATGTCGGCATTCGACAGCGCGATGCAGCCATCGGTCCAGTCGTAGGGAAGGGCCTGGGTCGAGTTGGCGGGCAGGCGGAATCCGTTGGGCTGGCCGTGGATCATGATCGCGCCGCCCGGGCTGACGCCGAGACGGCGCGCGTTGGCGCGATCGGCGGCATTGGGATAGGAAATGTGGATGGCGCGATAGAAACTGCTGTCGGCCTTCTTGAAGTCGAGCATGTAGCGGCCTTCCGGCGTGCGGCGGTCGCCCTCGCGCTGCTTGTGGCCGACCGGCGTGCCGCCGAGCCGGATCGAAAACCGGTGCAGGACGACGCCGTTGCCGATCAGGCTCAGGGTGCGTGCCGCCTTGTCCACCCGCACCAGATCCACCTGCGCGGACTGCGCGCGCGGCTGCGGACCGGCCAGCGCCAGCAGCATCAGCAATGGCAGCAGGAGCAGGTTTCTGAACATTCGCGATCCTCCTGTTCGCGCAAGCCCCGGGCCGAACCGGAACGGCGTCGTCCGGGGAAGCCCCGGACGATTCAGGCCCCCGCTAGTCCGAATCCTGCGCCGCCGGAGACTCGTGGGCCAATGCCTCCATGCCGGTCAGCGCCGCGCTGCGAAACGTGAGCGGGTGGGCGATGTAGGGAATCGGCGCGTGGGTGCCGCCCGACCCGGTGATCACCACGCTGCCGTAGTCGAACAGGCGGCCGAGGATGGTCTGGTTCACCTGCAGGCTTTCCACCTTGCTGTGCTGCAACTCCACGGTCTCGCGGCGGATGAAGCCGAATTTGGCGATGACCCGGCTGCTGGTGACGGCCAACTCGGTGGAGTGGACGTAGATCCAGGCCTTGAGCACGAGGAACAGGGCGCCCGCCAGCAGCAGGTAGCCGAGCGCCGCGAACGGCAGCGGCAGCAGCAGCGAAAGCGCGCCGCCCAGCGCCAGCCAGCACAGCGAGGGCAGATAGATGAACCAGTGGGTCCGGGCCCGCGCAATGATCTTTTCGCCCGGAACGATGACGGATTGCACGTAGCTCATGGAGATTCCCTCTGCGCGTCGCAGCGATGGTAGCCGGCGCGCCTGCCGGTGGGAACCGGAACGGTCATAGCCAGCGCCGCGTGGCGTGAAGGTACTCCGCGTAGGGCGCTCCGAATTTTTCCAGCAGGATGCGCTCTTCCGGCTGGATCTGGAAACGGCTCAGCCAGCCGACCAGCAACACCGGAGCGACCAGCGTCAGCGGATTGGACAGCCACGTGCACACGGCCAGCAGCATCAGCAGCAGCCCGAGGTACATCGGATTGCGGGTGAAGCGATAGGGGCCGCCGCGAACCAGCGCACGGGCCTTTTCCGGCGCGTGCGGATCGACCGTGGTGCGCGCCGCGCGGAAAGCAAGAATCCCCGACGCGCCGCTGGCGCCGCCGAGCAGGACCAGCAGCGCCGCCAGCGGCAGCCGGCCCGGCCAGGGCAGTGCCAGCGTCGGCGCGCTCCGCGCCAACGCCCACGCCAGTCCGGCGCACAGCAGCCAGACCAGCGGTGGTGGGAGCTTCAGTTCCAGCCAGCGCATGTGCGGGGCATCAACCACCGACCCGCAGTGCCGCCGACACCATCAGCGCGATGACGCAAACGAAGCCGCCGAGCCAGCACAGGCTGCGCAGCGCCTGCTGGACGGTGACGTAGAAGACCCCGTGCAGGATGCGGAAGGCGACGAAGGCCATCGCCAGCCACGCCACCCGCTGCGGATCGACCTGGGTGAACTGCGCCATCAGCACCGCCGCGGCGAACGCCGGGAACGCCTCGAAGGCGTTCAGATGTGCGCTGTACGCGTTGCGTACCTTGTAGTTGTCCTGCCGGGCGATCCAGCCGCGCGGATCCTTGTTGTTGTAGCCGGGGGCGGCGCGCTTGGCGATTACCGCCCACAGATAGGGCAGGCAGGCAGCGATGAGGATGCACCAGTAGGCGATGGTCATGGGGAGGAATCCGCAGGAAGTCCAACCCGGAGTCTAGTGCAAGATGGTGCGCTTGCTGTGTGCGCTTTGGGCAGGGAGGTGGGGCGGACTGGAACGAAATACCGATGCGAATCCGAGGTTCGGGTCTTCTCAGAATCTGATTAGCCCTATCCCTCAGCTCGTCATTCCCGCGAAGGCGGGAATCCAGCGCCTTTTGCGCCTTGGCCAGAGCAAGGTCAGAAGCCATGTCACTGAATTTCCGCCAGAAGCATGCGGAAATGACGAGCCGGAGCCATTCTTCCTCGATTTGCCGGCTGAGACTTGGGGCTAATCAGGTCATCGGGAGCTGTCGCGGCATGTCGCGACGTGTCGGCTTCAATAAGGCCGCAGCGAATTCGCTGCGGAAACCCACCGGCCTGCGCCGTACCCCGTGCAATTTGCGCTCGCTTCAATAAGGCCGCAGCGAATTCGCTGCGGAAACTGCCGATCTGGTGGAAGTGGCCTTTCTTCGCGAGGCCCGCTTCAATAAGGCCGCAGCGAATTCGC
>NZ_JAMQHN010000029.1 GCF_025993755.1 Thermomonas sp.
CGGCGCGGGCCGGTTACTCAGCGGTTGGGTTTGCCCGGCAGGCTGAGGTTGCCGGAGGCCACCTTGAACACATCCGCCACGCAAAGCAGCGGCGCATGCACGCTGGCATTGACGCGCAGGCCGGCAGTCACCCCATCGAAACCTCCCGCCGTGACCACCCCGATGTCGTCGAAGGGGACTTTCACCTCCACCGTTCCGGCCTCCAGCGTCGGGCTCCAGCCGGGGCTGTCGAGCAGCAGCGGCAATCCCGGCCAAGTTCGGGGCAGGCGCGGCTTCGCACCCTCCGGGATGTCCACCACCGCCAGTGCGTCCTTGCCGCAGGCCGGGTTCGGCTGCAGCACGACCCAGTGGCTGTGCCAGAGGTCGCCGTCGTTGTCACGGCGGCCATCGCCGTTTTCATCGAACAGCGGCGTGTCATCGAAGTCCGGATGCGCCGTCACCGCCAGCGCCAGGATGCCGGCCTTGCGTTCGAAACCAACTTCCCAAGGATCGATGGTGGTCGGCCAGACATACGAAAACACCTGACTTCCAGCCAGCTTGCCGGAGGCGGACGGACGGGTCCGGCCGGCCTTTCCGGACACCGCCATGTGGAATGTGGCGACATTTCCGCTGGTGCTGATGCGGGTATGGACGATATCGAAATCGGCTGCCACCGCGGTGCTAGCAGGCGTGGCGATGCCGCCGTCGTGGGCCGCGGCAGGTACAGCAGCCAGCAGCAGCGCCGCGGCGATGGGATGCAGGGTCATCGTCGTCTCCTCAGCGCAGATCGGCCAGCGAGGCGCCGAAGTTGACGTGCATCGGCACGCCGCCGATGACCAGCGCCGGCACCGAACGGATGCCGGCGGCCTCCGCTTCGTCCAGACGTGCGCGCTGCTCGCCGAGGTGGACGATCTCGACTTCGTAACGCTGCGGATCCAGCGCGTGGGCAAGGCCCTGTTCGGCTTCGACGCAGACCGGGCAACCGGCGTGATAGAAAACGGCTTTCTGGCGCATAATTTTCGCTCCTCTTGCTTGCTCGTCACGGGTGGGTAGGGGAACCGGGCGGCATCCGACTGCAATCGGGTGCCGCCCTCTTTCATTCCGCGATATGCGGAATCCGTTGCCGGAACCGTTCCCGGTTCACGGCGAAGTCCTCAGCATCGGCCGGCGCATGCTCGGTGCAGTCGTTGCGCAGCTCCAGATCGCCGAACGGCTGGCCGGTGAAGCCGCACAGATGCGGCCGCGCGGCGTCATTGCTGGCGAAGGGTTGGAAGAACCGGCAGCCGATGCAGGTGCGCAGGCCGGTCGCCAAGCCCTGCCGCTGCGCTTCCGCGACCAGCAGCTGGGTGCTGCGCAGCAGCGCGGCGAGGTCGGCTTCGTCCAGCGCCTGCAGCAGCCCCGCCATGCCCTGATCCGGCTGCAGCTTCAGCGCGGCCTGCGCGCGGCCCTTGCGGCTGAGCTGGAGCAACAGCGCGCGTCCATCCTCCGGATCCGGCCGGCGCTGCACCCACCCATGGGCTTCCATCGTCTTCAACGTGTCGCTGAGGCTGGCCGCGGTGACCCCGAGCCGCTCGGCCAGGCGCGCGGCGCGCAGGCCCGGCCCGGCACCGGCCAGCAGCTTCAGTACGCTGGCCTGCACCGGCGGCATCGGCCGCCCGGCCTCGCCGCGCCAGGCCTGCGCCTGCATCAGCCGGGCCAGCTGCTCCAGCCCCGCGGCGACCTGTTCCCGTTGGCGTTCGATTTCCTGCATGAAGATTATGTTAGGACTCCTAACTATAACTGTCAAGCCAGCCGCCCGATCCAACCATGCGCCCGCGGCACGCTACAATGCGCGTCCGCCGAGGGGCGCTGCGATGGAGGCCGGGTCCAACCCCGCCGACCACCAGGCTCGGCGATGTCCAACAACGGCGCCCGTGACCGCATCCACCGCACTCACGGAGTTTCACCATGAACGCTGTTGCCAGGACCTTCTCGACCGAGGGCGACTACAAGGTCGCCGACATCTCGCTGGCCGACTGGGGCCGCAAGGAACTGGACATCGCCGAGCACGAGATGCCGGGCCTGATGTCGATCCGCCGCAAGTACGCCGCCACCACCCCGCTAAAGGGCGTGCGGGTGACCGGCAGCCTGCACATGACCATCCAGACCGCCGTGCTGATCGAGACGCTGAAGGACATCGGCGCCGACGTGCGCTGGGCCTCGTGCAACATCTTCAGCACCCAGGATCACGCCGCCGCCGCGATTGCCGCCACCGGCACCCCGGTGTTCGCGTGGAAGGGCGAGACGCTGAAGGAGTACTGGAACTGCACGCTCGACGCGCTGTCCTTCCCCGACGGCAAGGGCGGCTTCCTGGGCCCGCAGCTGGTGGTCGACGACGGCGGCGATGTCACCCTGCTGATCCACAAGGGCTACGAGCTGGAAAACGGCAGCGACTGGGTCGATTCGCCCTCGGGCAACCACGAGGAGCAGGTGATCAAGGACCTGCTCAAGCGCGTGGCGTCCGAGCGCCCGGGCTGGTGGCACCGCGTGGTGGCCGACTGGAAGGGCGTCTCCGAGGAAACCACCACCGGCGTGCATCGCCTTTACCAGCTGGCCGAAGCCGGCAAGCTGCTGGTGCCGGCGATCAACGTCAACGACTCGGTGACCAAGTCCAAGTTCGACAACCTCTACGGCTGCCGCGAGTCGCTGGCCGACGGCCTGAAGCGCGCGATGGACGTGATGCTGGCCGGCAAGGTCGCGGTGGTGTGCGGCTACGGCGACGTCGGCAAGGGCTGCGCCCACAGCCTGCGCGCCTACGGCTGCCGCGTGGTGGTCACCGAGATCGATCCGATCTGCGCGCTGCAGGCGGCGATGGAAGGCTTCGAGGTGAAGACGGTCGAAGATACCCTGGGCACCGCCGACATCTACGTCACCACCACCGGCAACCGCGACATCATCCGCGTCGAGCACATGCAGGCGATGAAGGATCAGGCCATCGTCTGCAACATCGGCCACTTCGACAACGAGATCCAGGTCGATGCGCTGAAGGCACTGCCGGGCATCGTCCACGTCAACATCAAGCCGCAGGTGGACAAATACACCCTGCCCGGCGGCAACAGCCTGTTCCTGCTGGCCGACGGCCGGCTGGTGAACCTGGGCTGCGCCACCGGCCATCCCAGCTTCGTGATGTCGAACTCGTTCTCCAACCAGACGCTGGCGCAGATCGACCTGTGGGCCAACAAGGATGCGTATGAAGCCAAGGTTTACATCCTGCCCAAGCTGCTGGACGAAGAAGTGGCGCGCCTGCATCTGGAAAAGATCGGGGTGAAGCTGACCAAGCTGACGCAAGCGCAGGCCGACTACCTCGGGGTGCCGGTGGACGGGCCTTACAAGCCGGGGCATTACCGCTACTGACGCTTCGCGCGACGGCAATCCGCGGGCGACGGCGACGTCGCTCGCCGCCGCAGGCGCGGCGCATTCGTCATTTATCGCTTCATGCGAATGATGCGATATTATCCCTGCTCCCTAGCCGTGATCTTTCGCATGCTGCCGCTCTCCTTCGAGTTCTACCCGCCCAAGACCGACGACCAGCGCGCCCAGATGGACCGCACCGTGCGCAAGCTCAAGTCCCACCGGCCGCAGTTCATGTCGGTCACCTTCGGCGCCGGCGGCTCGACCCTGAGCCATACCCCGGAGACCGTGCAGCGCCTGCGCAGCGACCACGGCGTGGCGGGCGTGCCGCACCTCACCTGCATCGGTGGCAGCCGCGAAGAGATCCGCAGCCTGCTCAAGCTGTACCGCGCACTGGGCTGCGATCGCATCATCGCACTGCGCGGCGACCTGCCCTCCGGCATGGCGCGCAGCGGCGATCTGCGCTACGCCAGCGAGTTGGTGAAGCTGATCCGCGAGGAGCACGGCGACCACTTCAAGATCGAGGTCGCGGCCTATCCGGAAACCCATCCGCAGGCCGACGACGCCCACGTCGACCTGCGCCACTTCAAGGCCAAGATCGAGGCCGGCGCGGACGGCGCGATCACCCAGTACTTCTACAACCCGGACGCTTATTTCCGGTTCGTCGAGGACGCGCGCCGGCTTGGCGTTGAAGTGCCGATCGTGCCCGGCATCATGCCGATCGCCAATTTCAGCCAGCTGCGTCGCTTCTCCGAGGCCTGCGGCGCCGAAATTCCGCGCTGGGTGGCGCAGCGCATGCGCGCCTTCGGCGACGACGTGGACAGCGTGCGCGAACTGGCCGCCGACGTGGTCGCGCAGCTGTGCCGCCGGCTGATCGATGGCGGTGCGCCGGGGTTGCATTTCTACACCCTGAACCTGGCGCGGCCGATCCAGTCGGTCCTGCAGCGGCTGGCCTGAACGCCATCGCCCCGAGTCTTCCGCGTTTTCGCCGGTGCGGGTACCCTGCGCCAATGCGTCGTGCCGCTTTTCTTCTGCCACTGCTGTTCCTCGGGTTGGCGCGTGCGCCGCCAGCGCAGACGCAGGTGCGTCGCTGCGTGGCGGCCAATGGCAACATCGTCTATACCGACCGGACCTGCGCCGACCTCGGCGCCACGTCCGCGCTTGCGCCCGCCTCGCCCGCCGACGGCGGCTCCGGCGGCAGCGTGTTGCGCAGCATGTGCGCACGCAACGTGCGCGACCTCGCCTACGGACTGGAAAGCGCCATCCAGTCCGGGGATGCCAACCGGATCGCCAGCCTGTACGACTGGACCGGGATGCCCACGTCCGCGGCCGAACGTCTGATGGACTATTTCGACCGCATCGCCACCCGCACCTTCGTGGATCTCGTGCCGGTCTACTCCAGCGAAGACGTTGCGCCCGCCGCCACGCCAGTGCCCGGCACAGCCGCGGTTCCCGGAACCGTGCCAGACCCGAACGCCCTCCCCGCCCCATCCAGCCCGCCTTCACGCCGCGTGGTCGGACTGCGGGTCGAGCAAGTGCTCACCGATGGGCACACGCCTTCACAGGCCAGTTTCGGGGTGGTCAAACGCATGGGCTGCTGGTGGATCCGCAGCTAGGACGGCATCGTCCCGCCACGGCCACCGCCGCATTGCGGCACAATGGCGCCTTGGCATTGCAGCGAGGGCGAGACGATGGCGACGGAATACCCGCAGAAGATCTGGCACAACGGCACGATCAAGCCCTGGGCCGAAGCCACCGTCCACGTCATGGCGCACGCGCTGCACTACGGCTCGTCGGTGTTCGAGGGCATTCGCTGCTACCAGACCGCCAGCGGTCCGGCGATCTTTCGCCTGACCGACCACAACAAGCGCCTGTTCACCTCGGCCAGGATCCACGAAATCGACATTCCGTACGATCTCGACGCCATCAACGCCGCCTGCCGTGAAGTCGTCCAGGCCAACGGCAACACCACCGACTACATCCGGCCGGTCGCGTACCGCAGCCTTGGCGGTTTCGGGCTGTCGGCCGCGACCCCGGTCGATGTCGCGGTGGCCAGCTGGAAAATGGGCAAGTACCTCGGCGAGGGCGTGCTGGAAAACGGCATCGACGCCTGCGTGTCGAGCTGGCAGCGCTTCGCGCCCAATACCATCCCCTCCGGTGCCAAGGCCGGCGGCAACTATCTGTCCGGCACCCTGATCGCGCGCGAGGCGCGGCGGCTGGGCTTCGGCGAGGGCATCGCGCTGGCCTCCACCGGCCTGCTTAGCGAGGGCGCGGGCGAGAACCTGTTCCTCGTCTTCGACGGTGCGCTGCACACCACCCCGGTCAGCGCCGCGCTGCTCAACGGCATCACCCGCCATTCGCTGATGACGCTGGCGCGCGACGCCGGCATCACCGTCGTCGAACGCGACATGCCGCGCGAGTATCTGTATCTGGCCGACGAAATCTTCATGTGCGGCACCGCCGCCGAAATCACCCCGATCCGTTCGGTGGACTCGCGTCAGGTCGGCGCCGGCAAGGCCGGTCCGCTGACGCGGCGGCTGCAGGAACTGTTCTTCGGATTGTTCGACGGCAAGACGCCCGACAAGTACGGCTGGCTGGAACCGATCTGACCTTCAACCGAACCGCAGCGTTGCGACCACGCCTTTCTCCACGCCCGGCCGCACCTGCACGTCCCAGCCGTACAGCGCGCACAGCCGGCGCACGATCGACAGACCGATACCGCCGCCCTGCGAGTGGCCGGCATGGCTGCCACGGTAGCCACGGGTGAAGAGGTTGGCGGCGTCCTGGGCGCTCAGGCCCGGGCCCGAATCGATCACTTCAACCGCGTTGCGTCCCACGCGCACCACCACCTCGCCGCTGGGCGTGTATTTCACCGCATTGCCGATCAGATTGCCCAGCGCCACCGCCAGGGCGGAATCCGGCACGTCGAGAACCACTCCGGCCTCGCCTTCCAGGCGCAGTTCGACCGGCTTGCCGCCGAGCTGGGCGCGATGGCTTTCCAACTGCTGCTGGGCCACCTTGACCACGTCGCATTCACCCTGCGCGCGCTCGTTGCGCGACAGCAGCAGCAGCGCGCCGATCAGGTCGGTGCACTGCTGTTCGGCGCGCTGGATCCGCAGCAGGCGGGTACGGGCGCGCTCGTCGACGTCGGTCCGCGCCAGCATCAGCTCGACCGCGCCGCGGATCACCGCCAGCGGCGTGCGCAGCTCGTGGCTGACGTCGGCGTTGAATTCGCGGTCGCGCTGGACCACTTCGGTCAGACGCGCCGCATAGTCGTCCAGCGCCTTGGCCAGCTCACCGACTTCGTCCTGCGGGAAATGCGGGGCCAGCGGCTCCGGGTCGGAGCTGGTGCCGGAACGCCGCAGCCGCTGCGCCAGATCCGACACCGGGCTCATCACCCGAGACGCCGCCCACCAGCCGACCAACAGCGACAGTCCGGTGAATACCACGACCACGCCGATCAGCGCGTTGTTGAACTGCTTCTCGCCGCGCGCCGACTCCGACATGTCGTAGGCGAGAAAGAACCAGGCCTGGGGGGTCTTGCGCACGCCCAGCTTGTAGTAGGACTTGCTGCCGTCGTCCTCGACCGCGGTGACGTTGTGGATGCCGTCGCTGAATGCGTACCACTCCGGGCGGTGCAGGCGCAGGTCGTCGAATTTGTCCGGCGTGTAGAAGAACGCACGCAGCTGCTGCACCGGAACCACCGGCTCGCGTCCGCCGCTCTGCTCGAAACGCTTCCACGATTCGTCGAGGTTGCGGTTCATCAGGTCTTCGACCAGCTGATTCTCGACCCGCGCGCGCGCCCAGTTGGTGGTGAACGCCAGCGCCAGCGTCAAGCCGAAGCCGAGCAACAGGTAGGACAGGATGATGCGGCTGCGTAGCCGGCGCCGGTAGCGTGACTGCCTGCGGCGTGGCGCCTTTGTCGAATCGGGCTCGCTCATCCCCGGTCAATCGCTTCCGGCCGGCGCAATCCGGTAACCGATGCCGTGCCGGGTCTGGATCATCGGATGGGCGAACGGCTTGTCCACCACCGAGCGCAAGCCGTGGATATGAACCCGCAGCGAATCGGAATCCGGCAATTCCTCGCCCCAGACCCGGCTTTCCAGGTCCTGCCGGGTAACGACCGCCGGCGAAGCTTCCATCAGCGCCTGCAGGATCTTGAGCGCGGTCGGGTTGAGCTGGATCAGCTTGCCCTCGCGCCGCACTTCCAGGGTGTCGAGGTTGAATTCGAGGTCGCCGACGTTCAGCACCCGCGCCGGCAGTCCACGCCCGCGCCGCGCCAACGCGTTCAAGCGGACGTTGACCTCCTGCAGCGCAAACGGCTTGATCAGGTAGTCGTCGGCGCCGGACTCGAACCCGGCCAGCTTGTTGTCGAGGCTGTCGCGGGCGGTGAGCATCAGCACCGGGGTCTGCTTGCGCGCCTCGCTGCGCAGTTTGCGGCAGACCTCGAGTCCATCCATGCCGGGCAGGTTCAGATCCAGCACGATCGCGTCGAAATCGTGCACCACGGCCAGGTGCAGGCCGGTGACGCCGTCGGCCGCGAAATCGACGGTATGGCCGCATTCTTCGAGAAAATCGCCCAGGTTGGCGGCGATGTCGGTATTGTCTTCGATGACCAGGATGCGCATGTCGTCCTTCCACCAGCGTTGGAACGCGAAGCCGCACCGTGCGGCCTGCTGCGCCTTGTCCTGATTCTGGCACAGCCGCGCCCGCGCCGGCGGAAGCCCGGGTGAACGCCGTCGATCTCAGCCCGTCCGGGGCCGGGATCACGGCGGTTGCCGATACGATCCGTGTTGCCCTAGATCACCGCAGGATTACGGTGGGGCCTTGCCGCACGGGCCAGGGTCTCGTTCACGACGAACTCGACCACCGCGCCGGCGACATCGATCCCGGTCGAGGTCTCGATGCCTTCCAACCCTGGCGAGGCATTGACCTCCAGCACCAACGGTCCGCGTGCGCTGCGGATCATGTCCACGCCGGCCACGCCCAGTTCGAGGATTTGCGCCGCCTTCACCGCCGTGGCGACCTCGGCCCTGGTCGGTCGCACCGCCTTGGCGCTACCGCCGCGATGCAGGTTGGATCGGAAATCGCCGCTCGGGGCCTGCCGTCGCATCGCCGCCACCACCCGCCCGCCGACCACGAAACAACGCAGATCGGCGCCGCGGGCCTCGGCAATGAACTCCTGCACGAGGAAATTCGCGTACAGCCCGCGCAGGGTCTCGATCGCCGCACGCGAAGCCGAAGGTTTCTCGGTCGCCATCACCCCCGCGCCCTGGGTGCCCTCGTTGAGCTTGATGACGTGCGGCGGCGGGCCGAGCATCGCCAGCAGGTCATTGGTGTCGTCCGGATTGTCGCCGAAGACGGTGGTCGGCAGGCCGATGCCTTCGGCCGCAAGCACCTGATGGCAGCGCAGCTTGTCGCGCGCCCGCGCGATCGCGGTGGCGCCGCTGGGGCTGTAGCTGCCCATCAGTTCGAACTGTCGCACCACCGCGCAGCCGTAGCGGGTGATCGACGCGCCGATGCGCGGGACGACCGCCGCATAGCCGGCCGCCGACTTGCCCTTGTAGCGCATCGTGAAGCCGTCACTGCCGATCCGCATGTAGCAGCGCAGCGGGTCGAGCACGCGGGCGCTGTGGCCGCGCTCGCGCGCCGCTTCGACCAGCCGACGGGTGGAATAGAGCTTGGCGTTGCGGGAGAGGATGGCGAGCTTCATGGCAACCTCGACGGCGTGTTCAATTCACTCCAACGCAAAACGCGAACGAAAAAGGCGGCATCCGGGAAGGATGCCGCCCGAGTTTCGCAGGAACTGGAGCGGGTGATGGGAATCGAACCCACGCTAGCAGCTTGGGAAGCTGCAGTTCTACCATTGAACTACACCCGCGAGGTCGCCAGTGTATGCCGGCACCCCGGCGCGATGCAAAGCGCCTTAGGGCACGTCCATGTGCCGCGGGCAACGCTGACTTTTTCAGCGTTGCCTTAGAACGACCCGCTGAGGTTGATGAAGGTGCTGGCGTCGCCGCCGCCGCGCTGGTTGAAGGTCAGGCTGGTGCCGGTGGTGACATCCAGACCCAGCAGCTTGGTGCGGACGCCGAACATCAGCATGCCGTAGCTCTGGTCGAACTCCAGCCCCGGAACCGCATACGGCAGCGAGCCGGGCATCGAATTCGCCGAAGCCCAGACCTGCGCCGGCTGATCCTTGAACTCGCGGTTCCAGGTGACGCTGGCGTAAGGCACCAGATGGTCGTTGATCGCATAGCTGCCCTGCCAGCCGGCGCTGGCGATCGTCGAATGGAAGCGCTGGTCCGGATAGGTCAGCGCCGTCGACTGGGTGCTGTTTTCGGCATAGCCATCGACCTTGATGTTCTGCCACAGCACGTTCAGGACCGGGCCGTGCTGCCACGGGCCGTGGCGGAAATTCCAGCCGATGCCACCGCCGACACTCAGGTTGTCGCCGTTGGGCGAGCCGTCGTAGCTGCGCACCGCGTTGCCGAGCTTGACGTCGCGGCGCACGCGGTAATCCAGCCACGTGTAGCTGAGCTGCGCGTTGGCCCACAAACCGCTGTCGCCGCCCCAGCCGACGAAGCCGCCGAGGCTGGCATCCTTCTGGTGGAAGCGGCCACGACGGAAGCCGAAGTCGATGTTCTGCTGGCCGTAGCCGCCGAACAGGCCGTAGGACAGCAGGCCGCTGCGCCAGCCGATCCCGACCGAACCGGTGAGCCCGTTTCCGTCGAAGCCGATCGAATCCTCGAAGCGCTGCTGGTCGCCGCGCAGGTTCGCCCACCAGCTCATGCCGTCCTGCTGCTTGCCGTTGAAGCCGGTGATCACGCTGCCGACCTCGCGGGCGCGGGCATAGCCCACCGTGGCCGCCGAATGCGGCAGCACCGCGATCTGGCGCGGGCCGTCGACCATCGAAACCGCCAGATCCGCCAGCGTCCTGTGGGCGATCTGGGTCGGATGCACGCCGTCGGCGAACAGGTAGGTGTCGGCGCTGCCCGGAATCATGGACGCCGGGCTGCAGAACAGCGAGGAATCGCCGGCCGGCGGCGGCTGGGTCAGGCAGGCCTTGCCAGTGACGTTGGTCAGGCCGAATTCGGCGGGATTGGCCACCACTTCCTGCAGGAAGTGGTAGGTATCGACCGGGATGATGTGCAGCCCGGCACCGGCAAGGCCGCCGAACAGCGCGTTGTTGTAGCCGGTGGACAGGCCATGCGCCAGCGCAACGCCGGGAGCACCGCCGGCCGCCGCAGACGGCGTCAGGCCCATGTCGGGAAGGGTCGGCACCATCACGTACTGGGCGCCGGCGGTCTTGAGCGCGCCGACCAGCCCGATCTGCGCGGTCACGGCCGGCATGATGATGGCGCCTGCAGCCGCCTGGCCGGCCGCATCGGCCTGCGCCGCGGTGCCGCCGCCGCCCAAGGTGGTGGCATAGGCCACCTGGTAGGCGCCGATCGCGGCGAAGACGTCATTGGCGCCGCCCCAGACGGTGTACAGGGCATTCGGATCCACCGTGTGCCCGGTGGCAAGGTAGGCCGCATACTGGCTCTGCAGGGAGGGAATGTAGCCTAGGGTGCCGACCACGTCGGTGGACACCCGCGCGCCGCCCGCTGCCCAGTTGTTGCCATTATCCAGTGCCGTGTAGGGCCCCGGCGGCGGCGCCCCGGTGCCGTGCCACGCGGTGCTGGCGTTGCTGTGGAAGTAGTCGGCCATGTACTGCGACCAGACGTAGCCCGGGTTGTTGGTGAACTGGCCGATGACCGCGCCGTTCGGCCCCAGCATCTGGACCAGTAGGGGGCGGAAGTAACCGGCGTCGGTCAGGCTGTCGCCGAAGAACACGGTCTGGCTGAAGGGCGATGGCGGCGTGGATTCCTCGCTCTGGGCAAACGCGGGCGACGCGACAAGCGCAAGCGCGACGCACAGCAGGGTCCTGCGGAAAGCGGTTTTCATGGGTATCCTCGACATGGCGGGTGGAATGCTCGGTAATGCACGCCCCGGTGGCCGGTTCCTGCCGGCGCATGAGGCATACGCAAGCGCATGGTACGCGATGATTTCACGAAATCACAACATTTATTGTTCGCCTCCACTCGGATCGAACGGTTCCAGACCGAACCGGCCGTCTCCCGGTCGCGCTGCGGGGCAGGTGCGCCTGGAATTTTTCGTGGAACCCTTCCGTTGACCTCCCGCATCGCCCCCCCCTTCAATCGTGGCGTCACTGCCACGCCGATCGACACCCATGAAGCACGCCGAATCCGCAGCTTCGTGCTGCGCCAGGGACGCTTCAGCCCGGCCCAGCAGCGGGCGTTCGACCAGCTCTGGCCGCGCTTCGGCCTCGACTACGCCGGAACGCCCCGCGATTTCGATGCCGCATTCGGCCGTCGTGCGCCGCGAATCCTCGAAATCGGTTTCGGCAACGGCGAGGCGCTGCTGCATTCCGCCTTGCGCGACTCCGGACGCGACCATGTCGGGATTGAAGTCCACGCCCCCGGCGTCGGCCGCCTGCTCAACGCGCTGGCGGCCGCCGATGTACGCAATGCGCGCATCTATCGGCACGACGCGGTCGAGGTGCTGGAAAACGAGATCGCCGACGCTGCTTTCGACGAAATCCGCATCTATTTCCCCGACCCCTGGCACAAGAAGCGCCACCACAAGCGGCGTCTGGTCAATCCCGGTTTTGCCGCACTGCTGCTGCGCAAGCTGGCGATGGGTGGCCGTTTGCACCTTGCCACCGACTGGCGGGACTACGCCGAACAGATGTGGGATGTGCTCGATGCCACGCCGGGCCTGACCAACGTCGCAGGCGCGCGCGGCCACGTCGCCCGCCCCGACTGGCGCCCGCAGACCCATTTCGAAACCCGCGGCCGGAAGCTGGGGCACGGCGTGTGGGACTTGCTGTACGAAAGATCCGAACCGCAGGTGCGGGATTAACCATTCGTTAAAAAGCGCTACTCTCGCCAAGGCGCCAGCGCTTTGAAGTCCCTCTGGCCCCGCCCCCGACCTCTGGCCCCGCCCCCGACCCATGGAACCCACACTCGCCCTCACCAACGACATGCTGCTGGTGCTTGGCCTGGTGGCATTCACCATGGTCATGTTCCTGTTCGAGCGGATCCGCGGGGACGTGGTGTCGCTGGTGGTGCTGGTGGCGCTGGGACTGACCGGGCTGGTGGCACCTGAGGATCTGTTCGGCGGTTTCTCCTCGGGCGCGGTGATGAACGTGATCGCCTCGATGATCCTCGGCGCGGGGCTGGACCGCACCGGCGCACTCAATCGCCTCGCCGGCTGGTTGCTGCAACACGCCAAGGGCGTGGAAAGCCGGCTCGTGCTGCTGGCTTCGGCGGTGGCCGGGCTGAACTCCTCGATCATCCAGAACACCGCGACCACCGCGCTGTACCTTCCGGTTGCCTCGCGCCTGACCGCGCGCACCGGCCTGAGCCTGTCGCGGGTGCTGGTTCCGATGTCCGCCGCCATCATCATGGGCGGCAGTCTGACCATGGTCGGCAACTCGCCGCTGATCCTGCTCAACGACCTGCTGGTGTCGGCCAACGCCAACATGCCGTCCGGCGCGGCCACCCTGGAGCCGCTGAAGATGTTCGCGCCGCTGCCGATAGGTCTGGCGCTGGTCGCGGCCTCGCTGGCCTACTTCCATTTCTTCGGCGACCGCGTGTTGCCCGAAGCGCGCGACGATGCCGTCACGCCGGCGCGAACCCAGAGCTATTTCGCCCGCGCCTACGGGCTGGAAGGCGACATCCACGAACTGACGGTGACGGCGGACAGCCCGCTGGTGGGCATGAGCGTGGGCGACGCCGAATCCCAGGTCGGCGCCCCGCTGCTGCTGGCGCTGCAGACCGGCACCGAATCGCGGCTGGCGCCGCCCGCCGACGCCCGCATCTGGGTGGGAAGCGTGCTTGGCGTCATGGGCAACCGCGAAGCCATCGCCGACTTCGCGCAAAAGAACTTCCTCCGCCTGTCCTCGCGGATCAGGGTGTTCGGCGATTTGTTCAACCCCAGCCGCGCCGGCATCTCCGAAGCGGTGGTGCCGCCCACCTCGAAGTTCATCGGCAAGCCGCAGGCGCAGCTGCGCCTGCGCAAGCAGTTCGGGCTGAGCCTGCTGGCGATCAACCGCGACAAGCAGGTGCTGCGCGAGGACGTGCGCAACATCCCCATCCGCGCCGGCGACATGCTGGTGCTGCACAGCATCTGGACCGATCTCGCCGAGGCCGCCAAGAGCCGGGATTTCGTGGTCGTCACCGACTACCCGAAGGGCGAGCAGCGCCCGCACAAGTTCAAGATCGCGATGGCCATCTTCGCGGTCAGCATGCTGATGGCGCTGCTGTCCAGCGTCCCGACCTCGATCGCGCTGATGACCGGCGTCGCCGGGATGCTGGTGACCGGCGTGCTGAAGATGGACGAGGCCTACGCGGCGATCAGCTGGAAAACGGTGTTCCTGATGGCCTGCCTGATTCCCCTGGGCTGGGCGATGGATTCCAGCGGCGCCGCCGCCTGGGTGGCGGGCCACACCATCGACCGCATGCCCGAGGGCGTGCCGCTATGGCTGATCGAACTGGCGCTGGCGTTGTTCACCACCCTGTTCGGCCTGGTCATCAGCCACGTCGGCGCCACCATCGTGCTGGTGCCGCTGGCGATCAACCTCGCGCTGGCGGTGGGCGGCAACCCCACCGCATTCGCCCTGATCGTGGCGCTGTCGGCGTCCAACAACTTCATGACCGCCTCCAATCCATCGGTGGCGATGATCGCCGGTCCCGCCGGCTGCACCTCGGCCGACATGTGGCGCTCCGGCGGCCCGCTGACCCTGATCTACACCACGATCATCGTGGTGATGATCAACATCATGTTCTGAAGCGATCCGGCCGTTCCGCTCAGCCGGAGTCCGCCCGGCTCGCGTCGTCGCCCAGCCGCACCTGGCCGTCGGCCACGTGGACCGACACCGCGCACAGGCACTCGCCGCGACAGGGGCCGGCGACGCAGTTCCCTTCGGGCAGGGCAAACGTGGCGCCGTGGACCGCGCACACCAGTTCGCCCTTCCTGGTGCGCAGGAATTTGCCGGGCGCGAAATCGAGCCGACGGCCGGCGTGCGGGCAGGTGTTGAGCCAGGCGCGCACGCCACCTTCGCCATCGCGATAGAGGATCAACGACTCGAGATCCCCATCGATCACGGCCTCGGCCTCGCCGAGGCTGTCCGGGGGAAGGTCGGCCAGGGGCACCAGCGGCGCGCCCGTTTTCCCGCCTTCGTTTAACGAACTGCTCACAACTGCCCCGTCGGTTCTTCCGATACTGGGCGGCAGTATCGCACTACGTCCGTGATCCCCCGTCCATGACGATCTTTCCCGGCTCCGCGTTCCGCTGGTTCCACTTCGATGCTTTCGCCCCGCCGCGCCGCCCGCGCCATCCACTGCTGCGCGCGCTGCTGGGCTTCGTCGGCATCGCGCTGCTGCTGGTGCTGCTGGTGTTCGGCGTTTTCATCGGCGCGGCCATGCTGCTGGGCGGGATGCTGTGGCGAGCGTGGACCGGACGCCACGCAGTCCCGACGCCGACGGCGCGCGAAGACGTCATCGACGGAAGCTTCCGCGTGGTGAATCCACCGCAACTGCCGCTGCCGCGCTGAGTGCACCGCGCCGGATGGATCTGATCCCGGCTTCCGCCGTGCCGCGCATTCCGGTGCTGGGTCGCGCCGGCGTGGTGCAGGGCGAATTTCCCGTCCATCGTATCTATTGCGTCGGCCGCAATTTCGCGGAACACGCGCGCGAAATGGGCGCCGCGGCGCCGGCATCGAAAGCCGAGCGCGGCAGCCCGACCTTTTTCATGAAGCCGGCCGACGCGATCGTCGTCGACGGAAACGTTCCCTATCCGCCCGCCACATCGCAGCTGCACCACGAAGTCGAGCTTGTGGTGGCGCTGGGGCGCAATGCACCCATCGGCGGCGTCGCCGTCAGCGACGCCCAAGCGCTGGTGTTCGGCTACGGCGTCGGACTCGACCTGACCCGCCGCGACCTGCAGTCCGCCGCCAAGGCCAAGAGCCTGCCCTGGGACACCGCCAAGGGCTTCGACCATTCGGCGCCGCTGGGGCCCCTGCTGCCGCGCACCGAAGCCGGCGACCTCGACAGCGCCGCCCTCTGGCTGGAGGTCAACGGCCAGCGCCGCCAGCAGTCCACGCTCGACCGGATGATCTGGCGCGTGCCGGAGATTCTGCATGAGCTGTCGAAGCTGTACGCGCTGCGCGCCGGCGACCTGGTGTTCATGGGCACCCCCGCCGGGGTCGGCCCGCTGCTGGTCGGCGATCGCTTCCACGCCCACGTCGATGGGCTGCACGCGCTGGAAGGATGCGTGGCGCCGGCGCTAGGATGACCCCTTCCCTACTTCGACGGAGTCAGCGATGGGCATGATGGCCGAGTTCAAGGAATTCGCGATGCGCGGCAGCGTGGTCGACCTCGCCGTGGGCGTGGTGATCGGCGCCGCGTTCGGCAAGATCGTCACCGCGCTGGTGGACAAGGTCATCATGCCGCCGATCGGGCTGCTGATCGGCGGGGTCGATTTCTCCAAGTTCGCCTACACGCTGAAGGCCGCCAGCGTCGACGCCGCCGGCAAGGAAGTGCCTGCGGTGGTGATGGCCTACGGCGAGTTCATCAACGCCATCCTGCAATTCGTGATCGTGGCCTTCGCCATCTTCCTCGTGGTCAAGGCCATCAACCGGATGCACAAGCAGCCGGAGGCCGCGCCTGCCGCGCCGCCGCCGACGCCGGAAGACGTGCAGCTGCTGCGCGAGATCCGCGACCTGCTGAAGAAGTAGATCGCGCCGCGGCCCACACTTCCTGCACAGGCGCGCGACGGCATCGGCTGCGTAAGCTGTCCAATCCACCGTCGAGGAGCCCTGCCGATGCGCACCCCCCTGCTGGCCGCCACGCTCGCCTTGCTGATTGCCGCGCCGCTGGCCGCCAGGCAGCCCACGCGCATCCCCGATGCCGCGATCACCCAGGCAAGCACGCTGCGCGCCAGCGCGCTGGCCGATCCCACCGCATGGCAGGTGCTGGAATCGCTGACCACCGAAGTCGGCCCGCGGCTGGCCGGCAGCGAGGGCGACGCCCGCGCCGTGGCTTGGGCGCAGGCCAAGTTCCGCGAACTCGGCTACGACCGGGTCTGGACCGAGCCGGTCACCTTCCCGAAATGGGTCCGCCGCTCGGAGACGCTCGAAGTGCTGGGCGCGCACGCGCAGCCGCTGCGGGTCGGCGCATTGGGCGGCAGCCCGGGCGGGACGGTCGAAGGCGAGGTGGTGCGCTTCCCCGACCTCGCCGCGCTGCAGGCGGTTGCGGACGGATCGCTGGCCGGGAAGATCGTTTTCATCGACTACACCATGCAGGCCCGCCGCGACGGCGGCGACTATCGCACCGCCGGCGGAATCCGCTGGGCGGGCCCGTCGGTCGCCATCCAAAAGGGCGCGATCGGGTTCCTGATGCGTTCGGCGGGCACGTCGCTCTCGCGCGAGCCGCACACCGGCAATACCGGCTTCGCGCCGGGACTGGCGCCCATCCCTTCCGCCGCGCTGGCCACCATCGACGCCGCCCAGCTGGCGCGGCTGGTCGCGCTCGCCCCGACCCGCGTTCGGCTGGCGCTGGACTGCGGCTACGAAGGCGAGGCGACCTCGTACAACGTGATCGGCGAAATCACCGGCAGCGCCCGTCCCGATGAAATAGTCCTGCTCGGCGGTCACCTCGACTCCTGGGACTACGGCACCGGCGCGATCGACGATGCCGCCGGCATCGCCATCACCATGGCCACCGGCGCCCTGCTCAAGCCGCTGCATCCGGCCCGCACCCTCCGCGTGGTGGCTTTCGCCAACGAGGAGCAGGGCCTGTGGGGCGGCCGCGCCTACGCCCAGCGGCATGCCGCTGAGGTCGCCCGCCACGTGATCGCGATCGAAAGCGATTTTGGCGCGGCGCCGATCTTCGGTTTCGACTCCAGCGCGCGCGACCTGCAGCCGCAGGCGCTGGCGCAGATCCAGCAAGCGCTTGCACCGCTGGACATCGCATGGCTGCCGAAGCAAGGCGACCCGGAATCGGACATCGGCGGCATGACCGATCTGGGCACCGCCTGGGCCTGGCTGGGCCACGACGGCACCCGCTACTTCGACCTGCACCACACGGCCGACGACACCCTCGACAAGGTGATCCCGCAGGAACTGGCGCAGAACGTCGCCGCCTACGCCGTGTTCACCTGGCTTGCCGCGCAGGCCGACGGTGGCTTTGGCAGCGCGCCGAAGCCGGCGAAATAGCTTCAGTAGTCGCGGGAGGCAGAGCGTTTTAGACGCGGATTGGCGCGGATGAACGCGGATAAGGCGATCAGGGCGATGGGATCCTGACGCCTCTGATCCCGACGCGCAGCAGGGACAAGGCCGCGAGCCGCTGACGGAATTTTTCTGAGACGTGGGTGACTACGCGCCCGATGCGCTACGCCCCCTCTGGCCATGGCTGCCTTTGCTGAAGCGGTGGTGGTTATCCATCCGCGTTCATCCGCGCCAATCCGCGTCAAAACACACAGTCAAGAAAAAGGCGGCACAGGCCGCCTTCTCCCAGCACCAAAACCGCCGCCGCCGCTCACGCCAGCAGCGGGTTGGGCAGTTCCGGATCGATCTTGTAGAGCTTGAGCGCGCGGGCCACGTCCTTGCCGGTCAGCTTGCCGTCGGCGGCCAGCGCGGCGACCGCCGCCTGGGCGATGTGGTAGCGGTCCACCTCGAAATGCCGGCGCAGGTTCTCGCGGGTGTCGCTGCGGCCGTAGCCGTCGGTGCCCAGCGCGGTGAAGCGCATCGGCACGAATTCGCGGATCTGGTCCGGGAAGGCGCGCACGAAATCGGTCGCGGCCACCGCCGGCCCGCTGCGGCCTTCCAGCAGCTGCGTGACCCATGGCTTGCGCGGGGCCTTGGCCTCCGGGTGCAGGCGGTTCCAGCGGGTGGCATCGACGCCGTCGCGCGCCAGTTCGGTGAAGCTCGGGCAGGACCAGAGATCGGCCTTGATGCCGAAATCGGCGTCCAGCAATTCGGCCGCCGCCATGACTTCACGGAAGATCGTGCCGCTGCCCATCAGCTGCACGCGCAAGTCGCCCTTCTTGCCCTTGCCCGCATCCTTGAAAAGATACATGCCCTTGATGATGCCCTCGGCGCTGTCTTCGGGCATGTCCGGGTGCGGGTAGTTCTCGTTGTGGACGGTAATGTAGTAGTAGCCGTCGTGCTGCTCGGACAGCATTTCCTGCATGCCGTGCTGGATGATGGTGACGACCTCGTAGGCGAAGGCCGGGTCGTAGCTGCGCACGCTGGGAATCAGCGCCGCCTGCACGTGCGACTGGCCGTCGCCGTGCTGCAGGCCTTCGCCGTTGAGGGTGGTGCGCCCGGCGGTGCCGCCCAGCAGGAAGCCGCGCGCGCGCATGTCGCCGGCCTGCCAGGCGAAGTCGCCGAAGCGCTGGAAGCCGAACATCGAGTAGTAGATGTAGAACGGCACCATCGGCAGGTCGGACACGCTGTAGCTGGTGGCCTGCGCCATCCAGCTGGCGAACGCGCCGGCCTCGGTGATGCCCTCCTGCAGCACCTGCCCGGCCGCGTCCTCGCGGTAGAACATCAGCTGATCGGCATCGACCGGCTTGTATTTCTGGCCCTGCGGCGCGTAGATGCCGAGCTGGCGGAACAAGCCCTCCATGCCGAAGGTGCGCGCCTCGTCGGCCACGATCGGCACGCAGCGCGGCCCGACCTCCTTGTCGCGCAGCAGGATGTTGAGCATCTGCACGAAGGCCATGGTGGTGCTGATCTCGCGCTCGCCGGTCGATTTGAGCAGGCGCTCGAACGTGGACAGGGGCGGCGCCTTCAGGGTCTGGGTCGAACGCTGCCGGCGCGTCGGCAGGTAGCCGCCCAGCGCGGTGCGACGCTCGCGCATGTACTCCATTTCCGGAGACTTGTCGGCCGGCTTGAAGAATGGCACCGCGCCGTCCTTGAGCATCTCGTCGCTGATCGGCAGCTGGAAGCGGTCGCGGAAGGCGCGCACCGATTCGTCGTCGAGCTTCTTGGTCTGGTGGGTCGGGTTGAGCGCCTCGCCGGCGCTGCCCATGCCGTAGCCCTTGACCGTCTTGGCCAGGATCACGGTCGGCTGTCCGACCGTCTTCACCGCCGCGTCATAGGCGGCGTAGACCTTGTGCGGATCGTGCCCGCCGCGGTTCAGGCGCCAGATGTCGTCGTCGCTGAGGTTGGCCACCATCGCCAGCGTCTCCGGCGTCTTGCCGAAGAAATGCTGGCGCGTGTAGGCGCCGCCGAAGGCCTTGCAGTTCTGGTACTCGCCGTCGACGGTGTCCATCATCACCTTGCGCAGGATGCCCTGGGTGTCGCCCGCCAGCAGCGGATCCCAATAGCTGCCCCAGATGCACTTGATGACGTTCCAGCCGGCGCCGCGGAACTGGCCTTCCAGTTCCTGGATGATCTTGCCGTTGCCGCGCACCGGGCCGTCGAGGCGCTGCAGGTTGCAGTTGATGACGAAAATCAGGTTGTCGAGGCCTTCGCGGCCGGCGACGCCGATGGCGCCCAGCGACTCCGGTTCGTCGGTCTCGCCGTCGCCGAGGAAGCACCAGACCTTGCGATTGGTCTTGGGCATCAGCCCGCGCGCTTCCAGATATTTCCACGCCCGCGCCTGATAGATCGCGGTCAGCGGGCCCAGGCCCATGCTCACGGTCGGCACCTGCCAGAAATCCGGCATCAGCCAGGGATGCGGATAGCTGGAAATGCCGTGGCCGTCGACCTCCATGCGGAAGGCTTCGAGCTGGGCCTCGCTGATGCGCCCTTCGAGGAAGGCGCGCGAATAGATGCCCGGCGAACTGTGGCCCTGGATGTAAAGCAGGTCGCCGGGGTGTTCCGCGGTCGGCGCGTGCCAGAAATGGTTGAAGCCGACGTCGTACAGCGTGGCGCAGCTGGCGAAACTGGCGATGTGACCGCCCAGCGCGCCGGGCTTGCGGTTGGCGCGCACCACCATCGCCATCGCGTTCCAGCGGATGATCGAGCGGATCCGCCACTCCAGATGCGCGTCGCCCGGCATCTGCGGCTCGATGTGCGCCGGGATGGTGTTGATGTAGGCCGTGGTCGGCGCGAACGGCAGGTGCGCGCCGGCGCGCCGGGTCAGTTCGACCATGCCTTCCAGCAACTGGTGCGCGCGCCCGGCCCCGTCGTGGTCGATGACCGCCTTGAGCGACTCGATCCACTCCCGCGATTCCTGCGGGTCGGGGTCGTTGCGCAGCATCTCGTTGAACCAGTTCATCGCACGCCTCGAGTTGAGCAAATACTCGACAGAGTCTAGCAAGTCGCGATGAAGGGGAATGCTGCAATGCAGCTCAAGTCATGTTTTTATCCGGATATATCCAAAAATTCATCAAAACGCGCTCAGTCGGCCATCCGGTCCCGTCGCGAGGCCGCCGCGCGGAGCTGCGCATCGACGGCGACCACCGCGGTCATGTTCACCACCCGGCGCGAGCTGGAGGCCGGGGTCAGGATGTGCGCCGGCTGGTCCAGGCCCATCAGGATCGGCCCGATCGCGACCCCGCGCGTCATCACCCGGACCAGGTTGTAGGCGATGTTGGCGGCATCGAGGTTGGGCAGCACCAGCAGGTTGGCGCGACCCTTGAGCGTGGTGTTCGGGAAGATGCGCTGGCGGAGGATCTCGTCCCAGGCGGTGTCGGCCATCATCTCGCCATCGACTTCCAGCTCGGGCGCGCGCTCGCGCAGGATTTCGCAGGCTCGGCGCATCTTGGCGGCGCTGGCGTCCTGGTGGCTGCCGAAGTTGGAATGCGACAGCAGGGCCACCTTGGGGTCGATCCCGAACAACCTGAGCCGCAGCGCGGCCTGCATCGTGGCCTCGGCGATCTTCTCCGCCGACGGTTCCAGGTGCACGTGGGTATCGACGAAGAACCAGGCGCCGGCGTCGTTGAGCACGCCGGTCATGGCGGCGGTCCCCTGCGCGCCGGGCTCGAACTCGAAGATGCTGTGCAGGTAGCCCAGCTTCTTGTGGTAGCGGCCGACCAGCCCGCAGATCAGGGCGTCGGCCTCGCCGCGCTCCACCATCATCGCCGCGATCAGGGTCGGGCGCGAACGCATCAGGTTCTTGGCCGCATCCGGCGTCACGCCGCTGCGTTCGTTCAGCGCGTGGTACTGGCGCCAATAGGCGTCGAAACGCGGATCGTCGCCGATGTCGGTCAGCTCGAAATCCACCCCGGCGCGCATGCGCAGCCCCAGCTTCTCGATGCGGCTTTCGATCACCTCCGGGCGACCGATCAGGATCGGGAACGCGAGTTTCTCGTCGATCACGGTCTGCACCGCGCGCAGCACCACGTACTCTTCGCCTTCGGCGTAGACCACGCGCTTGCGGTCGGCACGGGCGCGGTCGTAGACCGGCTTCATCATCAGGCTGGTGCGGTAGATGAACTGGCCCAGCTTCTCGGTGTAGGCGTCGAGGTCGGCCAGCGGGCGTTCGGCGATGCCGGAATCCATCGCCGCCTTGGCCACCGCCGGCGCCAGACTGGTCAGAAGGCGCGGGTCGAACGGCCGCGGGATCAGGTATTCGCGGCCGAAGCGCGGCACCTCGCCGCCGTAGGCGCTGCCGAGGTCGGAGGCCTCGCGCCGCGCCAATTCGGCGATCGCGCGCACGCAGGCCAGCTTCATGTCCTCGTTGATTTCCCGGGCGCCGACGTCCAGCGCACCGCGGAAGATGTAGGGGAAGCAGACCGCGTTGTTGACCTGGTTGGGGAAATCCGAGCGGCCGGTGGCGATGATCGCGTCCGGGCGCACCGCCAGCGCGTCGGACGGCAGGATCTCGGGGTAGGGATTGGCCAGCGCGAGGATGATCGGGTTCTCCGCCATCGTCGCCACCATCGCGGGCGTCAGGATGCCGCCGGCGGACAGGCCGAGGAACACGTCGGCACCGGCCACGATCTCCGCCAGCGTGCGCTTGTCGGTGTCGCGCGCGTAGCGGGCCTTGTCGGGGTCGAGGTTTTCGCGGCCGGCGTGGATCACGCCCTGGCGGTCATAGGCGATGATGTTCCCGGGCTTCAGGCCCAGCGCCACCAGCATGTCGAGGCAGGCGATCCCGGCCGCGCCGGCGCCGGTGGTCGCGAGCTTGACCTCCTCGATCTTCTTGCCCGCCACGTGCAGGGCGTTGAGCACGGCGGCGCCGACGATGATCGCGGTACCGTGTTGATCGTCGTGGAACACCGGGATGTTCATCCGCTCGCGCAGCTTGCGCTCGACGATGAAGCACTCCGGCGCCTTGATGTCCTCCAGGTTGATGCCGCCGAAGGTCGGCTCCAGCGCGGCGATGATCTCCACCAGCTTGTCGGGATCGCGCTCGTTGACCTCGATGTCGAACACGTCGATGCCGGCGAACTTCTGGAACAGGATGCCCTTGCCCTCCATCACCGGCTTGCCTGCCAGCGGCCCGATGTCGCCCAGCCCCAGCACCGCGGTGCCGTTGCTGATCACCGCCACCAGATTGCCGCGCGCGGTGTATTCGCTGACCTTGCGCGGGTCGGCGGCAATTTCCTCGCAGGCGAAGGCCACGCCCGGCGAATAGGCCAGCGCCAGGTCGCGCTGGGTCACCATCGGTTTGGTGACCGCGATCTTGATCTTTCCCTTCGGTTCCTGGCTGTGGTAATCGAGCGCCGCCTGCTTGAGATCCTCACTCGCACGGCTGTCTGACATGGGGTTCTGTCCGATTCCTGTTCCGGGCCGATGATGATAGCGACTTGGCCATGCAGGGGCTGAAGCCCGAGCAACCGACGGCAAAGTCGCTTCGGCTGGCTTTGCTCAGATGTCCGTCACCGAATCCGCCGCAACGACCTGGTCCAGACGGATTCGGTTCGCGAACAGAGAAAACGCCAGCGCGCCGGCCAGCCCGTTGGCGCGCGCCACCCACTCAGGCAGCCAGCGCGGCTCGATCAGCCCGCCTTCGCCGAACAGCGGCTCGAAGCGCCGCACGTCGGCCAGAGTCATCTTCCCGGCGAACAGCAGCCTGCACAGGCGCAGGCGTCCGTTCTTCAGCGCCCAGCGGAAAAACGTGTGTATCCCGATCAGGCCGCGCAGGTAGACCGTGTCCTTGGTGAAGGCGTGGCCGCCGGTGGTGGGCACGCCGCGGTAGACGCGCTGGGCCGAGGTGAAGCTCTCCACCGGATCCTGTCCGGCATCGATGAAATAGCGGAACACCGCCATGAAATCCGCGCCGTCCTGCGCCATCGCCACCGCCTCGATGCGCAGGCTGACCCGCTTCATCCGTTCGATGTCGATGCTGCCCGTGATCTGCTCGGCGAACACCGCCAGTCCTTCCTGGGTTGCGGTGGTGCGCGGCGAGGACAGCGCCAGGCTTGGCAGCACGGTTTGCTGCTGGCCGTTGAGCGCGGTCAGCGAATGCACGAACGCTTCGTGCTGCAACAACTGCTGCATGTCGTAATCGGAGAAGGCGGCGCCCGAGCG
The DNA here is from genome assembly GCF_025993755.1 of Thermomonas sp. Lineage (GTDB taxonomy): Bacteria > Pseudomonadota > Gammaproteobacteria > Xanthomonadales > Xanthomonadaceae > Thermomonas. The sequence continues at coordinate 23,861 of NZ_JAMQHN010000029.1, forward strand.
CACCCGGATGCGGGTGGCCCCGGCGGCCGCCTTGGCGATCAGGTCCGGGTCCAGTTCGACCGTGATCACGCGGCCGTCGAAGAAATCGTCCAGCCTGGCCTGCAGCTGCAGCACCAGCGCCGTGGCGGAGATCTCAACCTGCTCGGCAGGCGCCAGCAGTTCGCGGTCCATCTCGTCGGCCACGGTGATGAAGTGGTTGGCGGCTTCGCGCGTGGTCGCGCCGCCCGGCAGGGCCCGCTCCGGGCCTCCGAACAGGGCTTGCGACAGTTCCGCGACTCGCGGCGTGCCGAGGTTCTCGAGCAACTGCGCCGCAAGATCCCAGTCGCGCGCGGATTCGATCAGATACTGGCCAATGGGATGGTCGGGGTCGGCTTCCGCGGCGATCGCTTCGAACTCGCGGCGGACCTCGCCGAAATCGTGCTTCGGATAGGCGTAGTTCGGCAGCCTGGCCTTGCCGCGCGAATAATCGGCAAGGAAACGGTCGCGCTCGCTGGCCGGCCAGCTGGCGTAGCTGAGCAGGCGGATGCCCTTGGCCGCGCGCGCCATGCGGACATCGAGCGCGGCGTGGCGGGCGATTGCGTCAGTGCCGTCCATGTTTTTCGTCCAATCGCTTGTGCAACGACTTGCCCTGAATCCGCGACTCGGCCTTCTGCAACAGCCGCGCCGCCTGCCGATCGGCGGCGCCGGCAACCTCGTCGCACAGTTTCAGGAAATTGGCGAGCCTTGCCGCTTCCAGTTCGCCGCTTTCGATGGCCGCACGCACGGCACAACCGGGTTCCTTCACGTGCCTGCAGTCGCGGAAACGGCATTGCTCCGCCATCGACTCGATGTCGGCAAAACTTTCCGCCACGTCTTCCTCGCCGGTCGGCTTGAGCTCGCGCATGCCGGGGGTATCGATCAGGCAGGCGCCCGAGGGCAGGGCCAGCAAGGCGCGATGGGTCGTGGTGTGGCGACCGCGGGCATCGGACGCCCGCACCGCGCCGGTCTTCATTTTCCGGATCCCGAGCAGGGTATTGGTCAAGGTCGATTTGCCGGCACCGGAACTGCCCACCAGCACCACGCTCTGGCCGGGGCCCAGCCACGGCGCCAGGACCGATACGCTGCCCGGATCCTTGGCGTTGACCGCCAGCACCTGCGCCGGCAGCGCCGACAACGCTTGCAGCGCGCTGTCGGGATCGGCCAGACCCTTGTCCGCCTTGGTCAGCACGACGACGGGCCGCACGCCGCTGCCGGCGACCAGCAGCAGGTAGCGCTCGATCCGGCGCGGATTGAAATCCCCGTCCAGCCCGCACAGCACCAGCACGGTATCGATGTTGGCGGCGATCACCTGCTGGCGGTAATGCTCCCCCGCGGCGGCGCGCTTGATCGCGGAAAACCGCGGCAGCAGCGCCACGATCCGCAGTCCGCCGGGAGGTTGCCCGTCGACCAGCACCCAGTCCCCGACCGCCGGCCGCGCCTCCGGGGCGATCCCGCCGGCGCGATAGCTGCCGGCCCGCTGCCACTCCGGCAGCGATTCCGCCGGCCAGATCGCCTGCGCGTCCTCGGCCACCCGGTAGCCGCTGCGGTGCTGCTCCACGATCCGCGCCGGCCGCGCCTGCGGGTACTGCGCCTGCAGCGCCGCCCATGCGGCTTCCAGCGCCGGCGGCGGCGCCCGCCAGCCGATGGCGGTCAGGGCGGTCACGGGCGGGAAAAGGGCGTCATGACGGGATTCTAGGCCATCCGGGGGCGCGGAACCGCGTCTGCACGCGCGCTCGACCGGATTCGGCTAGTCTAGGCGGTCTTGTTTCCCGTACTCGTTCGCCCCGATGGCCGCCTTCAACCCCCGCAACAAGATCGCCACCCGCACCCGCCTGTCCGAAGTCCGTTACGAAATCCGCGGGGAGCTGGCGCGCCGCGCGCGCGAACTGGAGGCCCAGGGCCGCAAACTCATCAAGCTCAACATCGGCAACCCTGGCGCGTTCGGGTTCCGTGCGCCGGAACACCTGCAGGATGCCATCGCCGGCCGCATCGCCCGCACCGATCCCTACACCCACCAGCAGGGCCTGCCGGAAGCACGCGAAGCGATCGCCGAATTCCACCGCCAGCGCGGCACCCCCAACGCCTCGCCGGAGCGGGTGTTCGTGGGCAACGGCGTGTCCGAGTTGATCGACATCTCGCTGCGCGCCCTGCTGAACCCGGGCGAGGAAGTGCTGGTGCCCTCGCCCGACTACCCGCTGTGGAGCGCGGCCACCATCCTCAACGACGGCCGCCCGGTCTACTACAAGTGCGACCGCGACAACGGCTTCCTGCCCGACCCGGAGCAGATCGAATCGCTGGTGTCCTCGCGCACCCGCGCGATTGTCTTGATCAACCCCAACAATCCCACCGGCGCGAACTATCCGCGCGCGCTGCTGGAGCGCATCGTCGAGATCGCCCGCCGCTACCGCCTGCTGTTGCTGGTCGATGAAATCTACGACGGCATCCTGTACGACGACGCGGTGTTCCAGCCGGTCGCCCCGCTGGCCGGCGACCTGCCATGCATGAGTTTCGGTGGGCTATCCAAGGTGCACCGCGCCTGCGGCTGGCGGGTGGGCTGGGCGGTGCTGTCCGGTGACCCGCTGGCCTGCGGCGATTTCCACCACGCGCTCGACCTGCTCGGCGCGCTGCGCCTGTGCGCCAACGTGCCGGGGCAATTTGCGATCGAGCAGGCGCTGCACGGCACCGACACCATCACCCCGCTGTGCCGGCCGGGCGGCCGCCTGTACGAGACCCGGCGCGCATTGATCGACAGCTGCACCGCCAGCGAGCACCTGTCGCTGGTGGCGCCGCAGGGCGCGCTGTACGGCTTCCCGCGCATCATCGGGCCGTCCGCGCAGGGCTTCGACGATCACGAATTCGCTTTGGAAATGCTGGAACACGAGGACGTGCTGATCGTGCCGGGCACCAGCTTCAACGTGCCCTACCGCGAACACTTCCGGGTGACGCTGCTGCCCGAAGCGCCGGTGCTGCGGGAAGTGTTCACCCGCATCGACCGTGTGCTGGCCCGCCGCGCCCAACGCGCAGGCGAACGCAGCGCAGTGGCCTGAGCAGGTTCGATTCAACGCCGCCCATACCGCACGGCGTAAAATTTACGTCACGTCTCCACGCATCCTCCCAACGGAACCCCTCATGTCCCTTGATCCGGCCCTGCGCGCGCGCATCGAAACCGTGCTGTCCGCCAACCCCGTCGTCTTGTTCCTGAAAGGCACGCCGAACGCGCCGCAATGCGGGTTCTCCGCGCGCGCGGTGGCCGCGCTGGACGCCGCCGGCGCGACCTATGCCCACGTCAACGTGCTCGCCGACCCGGAGATTCGCGAAGGCATCAAGGTGTTCGGCGAATGGCCGACGATCCCGCAGCTCTATGTCCACGGCGAACTGGTCGGCGGCGCCGACATCATTTCGCAGATGGCCGGCAGCGGCGAGTTGCACGCCGCGCTGGGCCTGCCGCCGCCCGACCGCACGCCGCCGCAGATCACCATCACCCCGGCCGCCGCGCAGATGCTGAGGAAAGCCATCGACGACGCCGGCCCCGGCTACGCGCTTCAAATCGACATCGATCGCGGTTTCAACGCCCAGCTGCAGCTGGCCGAGCGCGACGATTCCGCCATCGCCGCCGAGTCCGAAGGCATCCGCGCCCAGTTCGATCTGGTCAGCGCCCAGCGCGCCCGCGGCATGAAGATCGACTGGGCCGACGACGCCCGCGGCAAGGGGCTGGTGATCGACAACCCCAACGCCCCGCCCAAGGTCGGCACGCTGACCCCGGCGCAGGCGCGCGAACGGGTTGCCGCCGGCAGCCTGACCCTGGTCGACGTGCGTCCGGCGCAGGAACGCGCGCTGGCGCAGGTTCCGGTGGCCTGCCGCACTTTCGACGACGGCGTCGAGGAAATCGAGGCACTGCCGAAAGACCAACCGCTGGCTTTCCTCTGCCAGGCCGGCGCCCGCAGCGCGCAGGCCGCCGAACACTTCCGCGCGCTGGGCTTCACCCGGGTTTTCAATGTCGCCGGGGGCATCGCGGCCTGGTCCGATCTGGATCCGTCCGTCCCGCGCTACTGATCCGCGCGATCAGAACCCGCCGCCTGCGTTCAGCCACGCCTGCTCCTCGGGCGTGCTCTCGCGCCCGAGCGCGCGGTTGCGGTGCGGAAAGCGGCCGAACCGGGCGATGACGTCGCGGTGGACGATCGCGTAATCGAGATACACGCCGGCCCCCAGGGATTTGAACAGCGCGACCGAGCGGTCCTGATCCACCAGCGATTCGGAATGCTCGAACGGCAGATAGAAAAACAGCCGCAGTTCCGGATCGCTCTGGACATCGAGGCCGCGGACAATCGCGGCGGACGCGTGCAATCGCGCCAGCGGATCGGTGGCGAATGCGTGTGCGCTGCCGCGAAAGATGTTGCGCGGAATCTGATCGAGCAACAGCAGCAGCGCCAGCGCGCCTTCGGCATCGTGCATCCAGCCGTCCAGTTCGCGCTGCGCGGCCAGATGGTGGAGTTCGCCGAAACGCGTGCGGCAGGCCTCGTCGAACGCGACCCCGCCGTTGAACCATTTGCCGGGACCGGCATCGCGCCAGAAGCCCACCATGTCGGCTGGCGTCATTTCCCTCGCTCCTGCAGGTTCAGGCATTGCTTGCCATCGGCTTCAAGGACCCACTCGCCCGGGAACGCCGCATCCTAACCCGCCCACCTCGTCGGCTCATCATGCTGCACCGCACCATCCGCACACACTCCACGCCCAAACTGCGACGAACTTCACCCCTCGTTCAAGAAGCCGATGCAAACGCCTGTCAAATGGAGTACGTTCGGCACAGTATGGGCCCTGAGGGGGTGGTCATGCGTATCGGAATCATCATGGACTCGGCGGTCGATCTGCCGAACGAGTTCATCGAGAAGGAAAACATCACCGTCATGCCGGTGACGATCCAGATCGGCAATGCGGTCCTTGCCGACGTGCGCAACGAGGAGGCGACCATGGGCTTCCTCACCGGCGAAACCGGCGAACGCGCGTTCGAGGCCGTCAGCACACCCTACGGCGTGCAGGATGTGCACGACCTGTTCCTGAACAAGCTGGTGTTCGATTACGACTACGTGTTCTGCATCACCACCGCGGCCAGCCGCAGCGGCATCTACGACAACGCCGTGCAGGCCAGCTATTCGATCCTGAACGACTACAAGCCGATCCGCGCCCAGGCCGGCAACAACACCCCGTTCTCCCTGCGCGTGATCGACAGCCAGAACGTGTTCCCCGGCCCCGGCGTGGTGGCGATCGAGGCGGCCCGCCTGCGCGACGCCGGCGAGGCACCGCCGAAGATCCGCAGCAGCCTCGAGGCGCTGGTCAAGAACGTGCATGCCTACATGGTGCCGCGCGACCTCTACTACCTGCGCAACCGCACCCGCATCCGCGGCGACCGCAGCGTGAGCCTGTTCAGCGCCTTCATGGGGACCACGCTCGACATCAAGCCGATCCTGCACGCCAACCGCGGCGAGACCGGTCCTGTAGGCAAGGTGAAGGGCTTCGACCACGCGGCCGAGAAGATGTTCGGCTTCGTCGGCAAGCGCGTTCGCGACGGCCTGCTGACCCCGGCCGTGGTGCTGTCCTACGGCGGCGATCTGGCCGAAATGCGCGCGATGCCCGGCTACACCCGCCTGCGCGAGATTTGCGGCGAGCACGACGTCACCGTCTACGAAACCTTCATGGGATTGCCGGGCATCGTGAACGTCGGCAAGGGTGCGCTGGCGGTCGGCTTCGCGGCGGAACCCAAGAAATTCGAGTGATCCGGTCAGCCGTCGCCGCGCATCCGGCGTGACCCCCACCCTGCTGGCATGGAGCGGCGGCAAGGACGCCGCGTGGACCTTGCACGTACTGCGCCAGTGCGGCGAGCACAAGGTCGTCGGCCTGCTGACCACGCTGACCGAAGGTTACGACCGGGTGTCGATGCAAGGCATCCGCCGCGAGGTGCTGCACGCGCAGGCGCGCGCCACCGGGCTGCCCCTGCTCGAAGTCTGGATCCCGGCGCAGTGCGACAACGCCACCTACGAGGCCTCGATGGCCGAGGCGCTGCAGCAGGCGGCATCGCGCTGGCCGGGGCTGCGCACGGTCGCGTTCGGCGACCTGCTTCTGGAAGATCTGCGCGCGTGGCGGGTCGAGAAACTCGCCTCCATCGGCTGGGACGCGTTCACCCCGCTGTTCGGGCAGGACACCGACGCGCTGGCGCGCACGATGCAGGCCGGTGGCCTTCGGGCCCGCCTGTGCTGCGTCGACACCACCCAGCTCGATGCCCGCTTCGCCGGGCGCGATTTCGATGCCGGACTGCTGGATGAATTGCCCGACGGAATCGACCCCTGCGGCGAAAACGGCGAATTCCACACCTGCGTCCACGCCGGGCCGATGTTCGCCGCACCGCTGGCATTGCGACGTGGCGAGACCGTGCTGCGCGACGCGCGCTTTGCCTATACCGATTTCACGCTGCGCTCGTGATGGAAACCGGAAACGGCATCGCCCCCCCCCCCCCGAAACTCCGGCTCAGGCCTCCATCAGCGCCTTGGCGTGATGCGCGATGTGCTCGCCGATGAAGCTGGCGATGAAGTAATAGCTGTGGTCGAAGCCGGGCTGCATGCGCAGGTACACCGGATAGCCCGCCGCATCCGCGGCTTCCTTCAGCAGCCAGGGTTTCAACTGGTCGTCGAGGAACTCGTCGGCCTCGCCCTGATCGATCAGGATCGGCAGCTTCCCCATGGCCGACTTCACCAGTTCGCAGGCGTCGTACCGCTTCCACGATTCCGCATCCTCGCCCAGATACGCGGCAAACGCCTTCCGCCCCCACGGCACTCGCGATGGCGCAACGATGGGCGAAAACGCCGACACGCTGCGATAGCGGCCGGGATTGCGCAGCGCGATGGTCAACGCGCCATGCCCGCCCATCGAATGCCCGCTGATGGCACGTGCGGTCGTCACCGGGAAATTCGCTTCGATCAGTGCCGGCAGTTCGTTCACCACGTAATCGTGCATGCGGTAATGCGCCGCCCACGGAAGCTGCGTGGCATCAACGTAAAACCCCGCGCCCTTGCCGAGATCGTAGCCTTCCACATCGGCCACATCCTCGCCGCGCGGGCTGGTGTCCGGACAGACGATGGCGATGCCGTGTTCCGTCGCGTAGCGCTGCGCGCCGGCCTTGGTGATGAAATTCTGCTCGCTGCAGGTCAGGCCCGACAGCCAGTACAGCGCCGGCACCGGGCCGTCCTGCGCCTGCGGCGGGAGGTAGATGGCGAAGCGCATCGTGCAACCGAGCGCCGCCGATGCGTGCTCGTACACGTCCTGCCAGCCGCCGAAACAGGCGCGATGTTCGATGCGTTCCATCGTGGAGACCTGCTTCAGAAATGGACGACGCTGCGGATCGACTTGCCGTCGTGCATCAGGTCGAAGGCCTCGTTGATCCGATCCAGCGGCAGCACGTGGGTCACGAACGGCGCCAGCTCGATCTCGCCGCGCATCGCTTCCTCGACCATCCCCGGCAGCTGGCTGCGGCCCTTGACGCCGCCGAAGGCGGTGCCCATCCACTTGCGCCCGGTGACCAGCTGGAACGGGCGGGTGGCAATCTCCTTGCCCGCCCCGGCCACGCCGATGATGATGCTCTGGCCCCAGCCGCGGTGTGCGCATTCCAGCGCTGCGCGCATCACCTCGACATTGCCGATGCACTCGAAGCTGTGGTCCACGCCCCAGCCGGTCATCTCGATCACGACCTGCTGGATGGGCTGGTCGAAATCCTGCGGGTTGATGCAGTCGGTGGCGCCCATCGCGCGCGCCTTCTCGAACTTGGCCGGATTGCGGTCGATGGCGATGATCCGCCCCGCCTTCGCCCGCCGCGCACCCTGGATCACGGCGAGGCCGATCCCGCCGAGTCCGAACACCGCCACGGTGTCGCCCTCCTGCACCTTGGCGGTGTTCTTCACCGCGCCGAGTCCGGTGGTGACGCCGCAGCCGAGCAGGCAGACCTGCTCGTGGTTGGCTTCCGAATTGATCTTGGCCAGCGAGACTTCCGCGACCACCGTGTATTCGCTGAAGGTGCTGCAGCCCATGTAGTGGTACAGCGGCCGGCCGTCGTGGCTGAAGCGGGTCGTGCCATCGGGCATCACGCCCTTGCCCTGGGTGGCGCGCACCGCCGTGCACAGGTTGGTCTTGCCCGACTTGCAGAACAGGCACTGCCCGCATTCCGCCGTGTACAGCGGGATGACGTGGTCGCCCGGCGCGACGCTGGTGACGCCTTCGCCCACCTCGACCACCACGCCCGCGCCCTCATGCCCGAGCACGACCGGGAACAGGCCCTCCGGATCATCGCCGGACAGGGTGAAGGCATCGGTGTGGCACACGCCGGTGTGGCTGATCTTCACCAGCACCTCGCCCTTGCGCGGCGGCGCGACGTCGATCTCGACGATCTGCAGCGGCTGGCCGGCGGCGAAGGCAACGGCGGCGCGGGATTTCATCGGCACTCTCCTGAACGCAAGCAATCCATCGCGTCATCATAGACGCGGGCGAACCGCATGCCGCCATCGGCGGCGCATCCGCCGCCGTTCAATACGCGAATTCGCAGAACACCGGATCGACGCTGCCGTACCACTCGCCGTTGAACAGTTCCAGCTTGCGTTCGGCCGGCGTCTGCCCGGATTCGACGATTTCCAGCAGCGGGTCGAGGAAGCGGGATTCGTCCGCGCCTTTCGAGTTCAGTCGGGCGCGGCGCGCCAGCCCGTGCGCGGAAATCTTCAGCGCCTCGCGCGCCAGCTCGCGCACGGTCGCGCCGCGGAACGGCAGCTTGAGGGCGTGCCTCGGGACGCCGTCGCGCAGGGCGTGACGCTCGTCCATGGTGAAATCCTTGACCAGTTCCCAGGCGGCATCGAGGGCGGTCTGGTCGTACAGCAGCCCGACCCAGAACGCCGGCAGCGCGCACAGCCGGCTCCACGGTCCACCGTCGGCGCCGCGCATTTCCAGGAAACTCTTCAGCCGCACCTCGGGGAAGGCCGTGGTCATGTGGTCGTTCCAGTCGCGCAGGGTCGGCAGCGCGCCGGGGAGCACGTCCAGTTCGCCCTTGAGGAACTTGCGGAACGATTTGCCGCTGGCGTCGATGTAGCGCCCGTCGCGGTAGCTGAAGTACATCGGCACGTCGAGCAGGTAATCGACGTAGCGCTCGTAGCCGAAGCCGTCCTCGAACACGAAATCCAGCATCCCGGTGCGGCCGGGATCGGTGTCGGTCCAGATGTGGGAACGGTAGCTGAGAAAGCCGTTGGGCTTGCCTTCGGTGAACGGCGAATCGGCGAACAGCGCCGTGGCGATCGGCTGCAGCGCCAGCGAGACGCGGAACTTTTCCACCATGTCCGCCTCAGAGGCGTAGTCGAGGTTGACCTGCACGGTGCAGGTGCGGGTCATCATGTCCAGCCCGAGCCGGCCGACCTTGGGCATGTACTCGCGCATGATCCGGTAGCGGCCCTTGGGCATCCACGGCATGTCGGCGCGCGCCCACTTCGGCTGGAAGCCCATGCCGAGGAAACCCAGCTGCAGTTCGTCGGCCACCTCGCGCACCTCGCGCAGATGGCTGCCGACTTCCTTGCAGGTCTCATGGATGGTCGAAAGCGGCGCACCCGACAGTTCCAGCTGACCGGCCGGTTCCAGCGTGACCGAGGCCTTGTCGCGGGTCAGGGCGATCGTGTGCCCGGCTTCCTGCTCTTGCTGCCAGCCGAAGCGGGTCAGCCCGGTCAGCAGCGCCTCGATCCCGCGATCGCCGTCGAAGGTCGGCGGGCGCAGATCGTCCAGCCGGAAGCCGAATTTCTCGTGCTCGGTGCCGATCCGCCACGCTTCGCGTGGTTTTTCTCCCATTTCCATCACCGCTGCCAGTTGCCGGCGGTCGGTGATCGGCGTGTCGCTGGCATGGCTGGGTCCGGACATCGGGAATTCCTGAAACAAGCGGTTCAGGATACCGTCATCCGCGTCAATGCAGCGACACGCCGACACGACCGCAGCGTTCCAGCCGTGCGCGCAAAGCTCTGGAGCAATGCCGACCAGATCGGCGCTTTCCTAAAGCTCCAGCCAGCCTGCCACCACCGCGCGCAACTCGTCGACGCCCAGCTTCGACTGCGCCGAAAACAGCTGCAGGCTCACGCCCTCGCCATACAACCGCCACAGCTCCATCCGCACCGCTTGCCGGGTGTTGCCCGCCGCACCGCGGCTGAGCTTGTCGGACTTGGTCAACAGCACATGGGCCGGCAGGCCGCGATCGCGGGCATGGGCCAGCATCATCCGGTCGTAATCCTTGAGCGGATGACGCACGTCCATCACCACCACCAGTCCGCGCAGCGCGAAGCGGTCGCGAAAATACTCGCCGATGAACGCCTGCCAGTGCGCTTGCAACTCCTGCGGCACCTTGGCATAGCCATACCCGGGCAGGTCGACCAGATAACGCGCATCCTTGGGCGGAACGCCGAAATACACCAGCTGCTGGGTCCGCCCCGGCGTCTTGGACACCCTGGCCAGCGCGTTTTGCTGGCACAAGGCATTGAGCGCAGACGACTTTCCGGCGTTGGAGCGACCGGCAAACGCCACCTCGAAGCCCCCGTCGGGCGGCAGCTGTTGCGTGGTGTGCGCCGCCAGCAGGTAGCGCGCGCCGATAAACGGGTTCGAATTCGCCATCGCCATAGCATCGCACGACCCGGCGCCCCGACCGAGCCGGTTTGACCACGGATGCCCTGCCGACCATAATTTCGGTGTCTCGCGGCCATCGGCCGCTTCTCACGCTTTCGGGGTTTTGCATGCGTCTCGTCCATGCCTTTGCCGGTCTTGCCTGTCTTGCCCTTGCGGCCGTCGCCTACGCCCAGAGCACGGCCATTCCCGCGCCCGACGCCGCGCCGGTCCAGGCCGCACCGCTGACCGAAGCCCCCGCGCACTGGGGCGATGCCAAGGCCGGACAGGCCAAGGCCGCCATCTGCGCGGCCTGCCACGGCCTCGACGGCAACGCGATGCAGCAGAATGCGCCGCGCATCGCCGGCATGCCGGAGCGCTACATCGCCGACCAGCTCCAGCTGTTCAAGAACGGCCAGCGCACCACCGGGCTGGCCGCGGTCATGGCGCCGTTCGCCTCCATCCTCAGCGCGCAGGACATGCGCAACGTCGGCGCGTGGTTTGCCAGCCAGAAATCCGGCGCCGGCATCGCCGACGACAGCGTGATCGCCAGCGGCCCGAACAAGGGCATGAAGTTCTATGAAGTCGGCGAACGCCTGTTCCGAGGCGGCGACGCCAGCCGCGGCATCCCGGCCTGCATGGCCTGCCACGGCGCTACCGGCGTGGGCAACCCAGGCCCGGCCTATCCCGCCCTGCACGGCCAGGACGCAGCCTATGTCACGCGCCGGCTGGAGGAATACCGCACCGGCACGACGACCTATGCCAACCCCGCGCATTTCAATCTGATGGCCAGCGTCGCCAAGACCCTGACCGACGAGGAAATCCACGCGCTGTCCAGCTATGTGCAAGGCCTGCACGCGCGCACGGCGCAGTGACGCCGCGCATTCACCCACCGTTCGCCGGCAATCGCGCAGGCTGGCCTGTCTGACTTGAACCCGGAGACGGATTCGATGCGTGCAATCCTGCTGTTTTTCACCCTGCTGCTGACCAGCGTACCGTTCGCCGCACGGGCGCAGGCCACCCTTCCCGGCCTGACGGAAGGCGTCGAATACACCCGCATCGAAGACGGCCAGCCCTATCGCCAACTGCCCCCGGGCATGGTGGAAGTGGCCGAGGTGTTCGCCTACACCTGCCCGCACTGCGCGCATATCGCGCCGATGATCGAGGATTGGGCCAAGACGCTGCCGCCCCACGCGCGTCTGGTGTATGTCCCCGGCGTGTTCGGCCGCGACGATACCTGGGCGCGGGCCTACTTCGCCGAAGAAGCCACCCGGACCATCCCGCTGCTCCACCGCAGCCTGTTCACCGCGATTCACGAAACCGGCGCGTTGCCGCGCGATGCCGACGCCGCCAGGATCGGCCAGTTCGCCGCCCGCATTCGCGGCGTGAACGCCGCCGCCTTCAACGCCGCGCTGGCCAACGACGCCGCGCTGCTGCCGAAGTTGCGCGCCGCCTACGAATTCGCGCAGCGCAGCGGCGTCGAAGGCACCCCCTCGATCATCGTCGCCGGCCGCTACATGATCCTCGGCAACAGCTACGAAAACCTGCTGGCCAATGCCCGCAAAGTGGTCGTCGCGCTCGCGCCACGTCGCGCCGCACCGGCGGCCAAACGCCCCTGATTCGTCCAAAGGAACCCGCCATGATGCGCATGCGCCACGTCCTGCTTCTGCTCGCCCTGCTGCCGCTGGCCGCATGCAACCGCGAGACACCGGCCCCGGTGGCCGGCAGCGGTTCCGCTGCGAGCGCCAGCGCCGGAGCAACCGTGGCGGCCGCCAGCGCGGAAGACCCGCAGCGGGCGGCGGCCGCCGCCGCCGCGATCAAGAAGGCGGAAGAGGAGGCCGCGCGGCTTCCGCCTCCGGTCGAAGGCACCGACTACGTGGTGGTCCCCAACGGCGAAACCTTCGACACGCCGCCGAACCAGGTCGAACTGGTCGAATTCTTCGGCTACGTCTGCCCGTTCTGCGCCGCGATCGAGCCCACCGTGGCGGCGATGCGCGCCAATTTGCCGCCGGACGTGCACTTCGTTTCCATCCCGGCAGCATTCGGCGGGCCGTGGGAAAACTACGCCAAGGCGTTCTATGCCGCCGACGCGCTGGGCATCGTGCCGCAGACCCATGAGGAAATGTTCCGGGCAATCCACATCGACCGCAGCCTCAAGGGCGAGCGCGGCATGGATTCGCCTGAGGATATCGCCGCGTTCTATGCCAACTACGGCGCGGATCCCAAGCAGTTCGTCAGCAGCATGCAGAGCTTCGCGGTAGCCACCAAGGTCAACCGCGCCCGCCAGTACATGACCGCCGCCTTCGCCAACGGCGACCAGATGGGCACGCCGGCCTTCCTGATCAACGGCAAGTACCGGGTCAAGGGCAAATCGGTCGACGACATGTTCCGGATCATCAACCAGCTGGTCCAGATCGAACGCCGCAAGCTGAGCGGAGCGAGCGCCCCCGCGCCGGCCGCCGAACAGGCGCCCGCCGCACCGGCCCCTGCTTCCGAAGCGCCTGCGGCAGCGGCCGGGGCCGCCGCCAACTGATTCGCGCGGATGCGCCGACCATGGACAAACGCCGGCTGCGCCTTCTGAGCGCGAACATCCAGGCCGGCAACAGCACGCGCGGCTACAAGGACTACATCACCCACAGCTGGTCGCACGTCCTGCCCGGCGGCAACAAGCGCGGCGCGCTCGACGCCATCGCCGAGCTCGCCGGCAAACACGACATCGTCGGGCTGCAGGAAACCGATCCCGGCAGCCTGCGTTCGGGCTTCACCAACCAGACGCACTACCTCGCCGAGCGCGCCGGCTTTTCCTGGTGGAGCCACCAGCCCAATCGCACGATCGGCGGCCTCGCCTCGACCGCGAACGGCCTGCTCAGCCGGCTCGAACCCAAATCGATCGAAGAGCACGCGCTTCCGGGCCGGATCAGCGGCCGCGGCGTGCTGCTGGCGAATTTCGGCTACGCCCGCGACGCGCTGACCGTCGCCATCGCCCACCTGTCGCTGGGCAACCAATCGCGCCAGTACCAACTCGACTTCATCGCCGAACTGCTCGCCGACAGTCCGAATGCGGTCCTGATGGGCGACTTCAATTGCGACCCCGACTGCCGGGAGATGCACTCGCTGTTCCGCAAGACACACCTCCAGCCGCCGGCGCAGCGCATCCCGACCTTCCCGTCCTGGCGCCCGCAGCGCGCGATCGACCACATGCTGGTGACGCCGGCGCTGTCGATCGCCGGAATGCGCGCCGTGCCGGCGGCACAGTCGGATCATCTGGCGCTCTCGGTCGACCTCGACGTTCCGGAAGACGCGCTGCGCTGAGCGATCGCGTCGGCTTCAGCCCAGCGCGCTCCACGCAAACGCCGCGCCCACCACCAGCAGGAACAATGCGAACACGCGTCGCAGCGACGCCCCGTTGATGGCATGCGCGATCCGCGCGCCCAGCGCCGCGCATGTCACCGACCCCAGCGCCACGCCCAGCGCCGCCGGAAGGTAGACGTAGCCGACCGACCATGGCAGATCAAGCGCACCGGCCGGCGCCTGCAGCGCATAGCCGAGCGCGCTGCCCAGGCCGATGAAGATTCCGCAGGCCGACGAGGTGCCGACCGCGCGCACCGGCGCCACGCCGCGCCAGACCAGCAGCGGTACGGTCAGGCTGCCGCCGCCGATGCCGACGATGGCCGACAGCCAGCCGATCGCGCCACCGGCCAACGCATACCCGGCCCCGTGCGGCGCATCCGCCCGTTCGCCACCCTCCCTTGTGCGCGACCCCAGCATCTGCACGGCCACCAGCAGGCAGTAGATCGCCACGCACCAGCGCAGGACCCGGCCATCGAGGCCGATCGCAAACCGGCTTCCCAGCCAGCCGCCGAGCAGGATGCCCGGCACCATCCACGCCACCGTCGGCCACAGCACGCTGCCACGACTATCGTGCGCGCGCGCCGAGGCCGCCGCGGTCAGCACGATGCTGGCCAGCGAGGTGGCGAGCGCGGCGTGCATCGCCGCATCCACCGGCACGCCCATCCGCGGCAACAGCCACGCCAGCGCGGCCACCAGCACCAGACCTCCGCCGATGCCCAGCAAACCCGCCAGCACGCCCACGCAGGCGCCCAGCAGCAGATACAGGAACAGGGCCGTCATCGGTCGCGGGCGGGGAATGTGTTCATTTCAGAGCGGTTATAGTCCAGTCATGCACAAAACCGCGTCGATATTGCTCGTTTTCCTGCTGGGCGTCAGCAGCACGCCCTCACTGCAGGCCACCTCGACTCCGGCTCAGGCAGGCGCATTGCCCGCACGCGCGCCGATCCGGATTGCGCCGCCGGCACCGGCGCTGAAGGCCGCTTTCGACGCCGCCGAGCGCGGCGGACTGGACGATCTCGCACTGGCCGGATTCCGCGCGCAACCGCTGGCGGGCTGGCTGGAATACGCCGCGTTGCGAAGCCGGCTCGACACCTTGCCGGTCGATCGCGGCAACGCCTTCATCGCCGCCCATCCAGGCGAGCCGGTCGCAGCGGCCTTCCGCAGCGAATGGCTGGCGGCGCTCGCCAAGCGCAACGCCTGGCCGGTCTTTCTCGCGCAGTGGGATCCGGCGATCGACGACGCCACCCTGCGCTGCCTGCATCTGCAGGCGCTGATGGCGGTCAACCGCACCGACGCCGCCTGGACGCTGGAAGCGCAGACGCTCTGGCGCAGCAGCGGGAAATCGCTGCCCAGCCAGTGCGATGCGCCGTTCGCAATCCTCGCCGCGCAGGGTGGCCTGACCGACGCGCTGCGGTGGGAGCGCTTCGACAAGGCCGCCGATGCGGTGCAGTCCAGCGTCATGCGATCGATCGCGCGCGGCCTGTCCGGAGCCGATGCCGCGCAGGCCAACGCCTGGGCCGCCTACATCGACGCACCCGGCGCGAATGTCGGCAGTTGGCCGAAGACCGCGCGCAGCCGGCTGGTGGCCGCAGCCGCGCTGGAAAAATTCGCGCGCAAGAACCCCAGTGACGCCGAGACGCTGCTTCCCTCCGTGGCCTCGACCCTGCAATTCACCGACGCCGACCGCGGTCGCGTCCTGGCCCAGATCGCACTGCAGTCGGCGGCTGCCTTCGCACCGGAGGCGGCACGGCGGCTGGCGGCGGTTCCGGACGTCGGCTACGACGCCACGCTCCGCGAATGGCGCGTGCGCGAGGCCATCGCCCGCAGCGACTGGGCCGGCGCGCTGGCCGCGATCAAACGCATGCCCGACGCCCAGCGCAACGATTCGCGCTGGCTGTATTTCGCGGCACGGACCAGCGCATTGACCGGCGACACGGCGGGCGCCAAGGCGCTCTACGCGCAGGCCGCGCGCAGCACCGACTTCTACGGCTTCCTCGCCGCCGACAAGCTCGACCAGCCGTATGCCCTCTGCCCGCTGCAGACAGCGGCAACGCCAGGCGACAAACAGACCATCGCCCGCGACCCGGGACTGGTGCGCGCACTGCAGCTGCAGATGCTCGGCCGCAAGGCCTGGGCCGCGCGCGAATGGAACGCCGCCATCGCGCGCTTCAGCGCACAGCAGCGTTGGCTGGCGGTCGAAGTCGCGCAGGACAACGGCTGGTTCGATCGCGGCGTGTTCGGCCTGGTCAACGTCGCCGGCAAGCGCTATCCGGACGAGCAGCGCCTGTATTCGCTGCGCTTCCCGCTCCACCACGACGCGACCATCCGCAGGGAGGCAACCCGCAACAACATCGATCCGGCCTGGGTCGCCGCCGAGATCCGCGCCGAATCCATTTTCGATCCACGCGCCCGCTCCAGCGCCGACGCCCGCGGGCTGATGCAGGTGCTGCCCTCGACCGGCGCCACCCTGGCGCGCACGACCGGCGTCGCCCTGCCCAATGCGGACGCGCTGTACGACCCCGACACCAACATCGCGCTTGGCACCGCCTACCTGCGGCAGCTGCTGGGCCGCTTCAACGGCAAGCCCTACCAGGTGATCGCCGGCTACAACGCCGGCCCCGGCGCCGCCAACCGCTGGCTGGCCCAGCGCCCGAACCTCGACCCGGACTTCTGGATCGAAACCATCGGCTACAAGGAAACCCGCGAATACGTCGCCCGCGTCCTGAGCTTCAGCACGGTCTACGACTGGCGCATGAACGGCAGCGCCCTGCGGCTCAGCGACCGCATGGTCGGGATCACGAACGGGCCACGCAAGGAATTTGCGTGCCCGGCCGCGGCGCCATAGCCACGGCGTCAGCGACAATCCTCCCTTGATGATTTCACTCCCGGAAAACGCGCAGGTCTACCTCATCGGCGGCGCCGTGCGCGACGCGCTGCTGGGGTTGCCGGCCGGCGACCGCGACTTCGTGGTGGTCGGGGCTTCGGTACAGGACATGCTGGACTCCGGGTTCAAGCAGGTCGGGCGCGATTTTCCTGTGTTCCTGCATCCGGACAGCGGCGAGGAATACGCGCTGGCGCGCACCGAGCGCAAGTCGGGGCGTGGCCACACCGGCTTCGTGGCGCACGCCGATCCTTCCGTCACGCTGGAAGACGATCTGCGCCGGCGCGACTTCACCATCAATGCCATCGCACGCGCTGCCGATGGCGGTCTGGTCGATCCCTTCGGCGGCGTGCGCGACATTCAGTCGCGGGTGCTGCGCCACGTCGGCCCCGCCTTCGACGAGGACCCCTTGCGGGTGCTGCGCGCCGCACGCTTCATGGCTCGTTTTGCCGCGCTCGGGTTCACCGTCGCGCCGGAAACGCTGACGCTGATGCGGCGAATGGCCGCCAGCGGCGAACTGTCGGATCTGGTGCCGGAGCGGATCTGGCAGGAGCTGGCGAAGGCGCTGCGCAGCGCGGCGCCCTCCGCCTTCCTGCGCACCCTGCGCGAGGCCGACGCCCTGCGAGCGATCCTGCCGGAAGTGGAGGCGCTGTACGGCGTGCCGCAGCGCGCGGACTACCACCCGGAAGTCGATACTGGCACGCATGTCGAACTGGTCTGCGACATGGCGGCGCGGCTTGCGCCCGGCGACGATCTGATCGGTTTTGCGGCGCTTTGCCACGATCTGGGCAAGGCGCTGACGCCAGCGGACATGCTGCCGCGGCATCTGATGCACGAGCAGCGCGGCGTCGCACCCGCGATCGCGCTGAGCGAGCGCTTGAAGGTACCGAACGAACACCGCGACCTGGCGGTGCTGTGCTGCCGCGAACATCTCAACGTCCACCGTCTCGCCGAACTGAAGGCGGCCACCGTGCACGATCTGATCGTGCGCTGCGACGGATTCCGCAAGCCCGAACGCATCGACCGGCTGGCCACGGTCTGCGAAGCCGATGCCCGCGGTCGCCTGGGCAAGGACGCTGCGCCCTACCCGCAGGCCGCGCTGCTGCGTCGATTGCACACGGCGGCGCTGGCGGTACGCAGCGATACCATCGCCGCGCGCGGTCTCACCGGCCCGGCATTCGGCGCGGCCCTGCGCGACGCGCGGATCGCCGCGCTGGCGGCGGCGCGGGATTGACGGCGTTTCTTCTGCGCCCAAAGAACTTGTAGGAGCAACTGTCTTTGTGGGAGCGCGCCCTGCGCGCGACAGCCATCAAACGGGATGCGGCAGTCGCGGCCAGAGGCCGCTCCCACAAAATCCACTAAAGCCTGCGGTCGATCCACAACAGCGCATCGCGCAGCGGCGTCAGCGCGGTCGCAAGGCCGACCAGCACGCCGATGGTGTCCGCCAGCGCATCGAAGCGGTCCGCGCTGCGACCCATGCCCATCGCGCCCTGTGCGTATTCCAGCCCGATGCCGAGCAGCACCAGCACCACGCAGGCAAAGCCCCACGACAGGCGCCGCTGGAACAGCTGCACCGCCCCCGTCGATAGCGCGGCGTAGGCGAGGAAATGCTCCCATTTGTCGTTCAGCGAGACCGACGGCAGATCCCGCGCCGGCAACAGCGAACCGAAGACCACCACGGCAACCGCCAGCATCCACAGTCCGGCCCACAGCCACGGCCGTTTGAACGGTTTGAGCGAGCGCCCCAGCGGCGACTGGCGCGCACTCACAGCCGGTGACTCAGGTCGCCCACGGGAAAGGCCTCGTCGAAATCGACGCCCAGCTGGAAGCCCATCGCCTGGAACCGTTCGCCCATTTCGCTGGGCAGGGTCAGCAGCCTGACCTGCTGGTGCAGCGCAAGCCGCCCAGCCTCGTCCGCAATCCTTGGCTCCGCTTCGGCCAACCGCTGCGCCAGCCCGCTGCCGAGCAAAAAACTGGCCTGCGAACAGTAGCCAGCGAACTCGAAACCGGCGCCGACCCCGGCTTCCGCCAGCGCGGTGAAATCCACGGACGCGGTGATGTCCTGCAGGCCGGGCCAGGCGAACACGTCCGCGGTCATCCGATGCTGGCGGAACGCGCGCAGGGTGCCGTCGCTGCGCTCGGGCAGGTAGTACTCGCTGCGGGCATAGCCGTAGTCGATGAACAGCAGCGCGCCGCGGCGCAGCCCGCCGACCACCGCCTGCACCCAGTACGGCAGCTGCACCAGCAGTTCGCTGCGATAGCCGTCCGTGAACGGTTCCGGAAGCTGCGCCTCGACCTGCCGGACGGCGGCAGCCAGCATCGCGTCGGCCGGCTGTTCGGCGCGGACGAAGCGGCCTTCGCCGTCCAGCGCAACGCATTCCTCGTGCACCCGCCCGGCGCGCACCACGAAGCGCGAGGCGGGCAGCGCGTCGATCACCTCGTTGGCGAACAGCACGCCCTCCCACGGCTCCGCGAGCGGGCCGTCGAGCCAGTCCACGCGCTCGAACAGATCCGGTGGAAGTGCGTCGCGCAAGCGCGACTGCTGGCGCTGGCGCAGGTCCGCGCTGGGTTCGAGGATGGCGTAGCGCTTCGGCAACGCATCGGTCGCGTCCAGCGATTTCAGGCAGGCTTCGGCAAACGCGCCGCTGCCGCCGCCCAGTTCCACGAACACAGCCAGATCGCCAAGCTGCCGCAGCACCGGCGCCAGCGCGTGCGCCACGCACTGCGAGAACAGCGGCGAGCGCTCCGGCGCGGTTGTGAAATCGCCGCCCGCGCCGAACTTGTGCGCGCCGGCGCTGTAATAGCCCAGCCCCGGCGCGTACAGCGACTGTTCCATGAATTTCCAGAACGGCATCCGGCCGCCGGCGGCGATGATCTGTTCGCCAATGACGTCGCGCAGGCGCGCGCTGTGCGCCTGGGCGTCGGCATCCGGTTCGGGAATCCCCGCGGTCACTCGACGAAGCTCGCGCGGCGTCCGGCGCTCTGCCCCGGCCCCGAGGACACCCGCACCTCGATGTCCTCGATCGCGTGCTCGCGCAGCGCCTCGCGGTCTTCGCCCAGCCGCTGCAGGAACCAGGCGGCCAGTTCCTCCAGGGTGACGTTGGCGACATCCAGCAGCTTCACGTCCCGCTGCAGGAACGGAATGCGCTCGCCGTTGAAGCAAGCGAAAACGCACGCGCCCTCGGTTTCGATGCGCAGGTGCGGCGAGCGCATCGGCAGCAGCATCCATTCGTTCAACTCGCGGCAGAGGGCAATCACCTTCGCCTTGTAGATGCCGTAGTCGAAGCACATGCCGTTGCCCTGCATGCGCGCCTGCAGGTCGACTTCGACCACGAAGTTGTGGCCGTGCACGCGCTCGCGCTCGGTCGCTGAAAAGATCGTGAAGTGGCCGGCGGAGAACTTCATCGCCTCCTTGGCGAGCCGGATCGTGACCCGATCGTTCACTGGAAGTCCGCCTCCCCGATGTCGCCCCGCTGCGGCCGCAGCAGGATGTCCTCGACCACGCTGCGCGGCGACAGGTTCCACGCCGCCCACGCCATCTCGGCCACGTCCTCGGCAGGCATGAAGCGCTCCGGCGGCAGCGGCACGCCGGCCCAGGAGTCGGTATGGGTTGCGCCGGGCAACAGCGCCACCACGCGCACGCCGTGCGGCTTCATTTCCTCGCGCAGGTTGCGGGTGAACCCGTACAGCGCGTGCTTGGCGATGCTGTAGGAACCGCCGTTGGGATAGGCGGCGATCGACGCCGTGCTGCAGACGTTGAGCACCATGCCGCGGCGGCGCGCGACCATCGCCGGCAGCAGGCGCCGGGTCAGTCGGTAGGCGCCGAACAGATTGGCCTGCAGCATGGCTTCCAGCACGCCGTCGGCTTCTCCGGCGATGCTGCCGGGCTGGAACGCGCCGGCGTTGTTGACCAGCAGGTCGACCGCGCCATGACGCCCCGATACCGCATTCGCCAACGCATCGACCGCGGCGGCATCGCGGACGTCGCAGGCGAGGCATTCCACGCCCGGAACCTCGGCGGCCAGCGCGTCCAGCCCCTGCCGTCCGCGCGCGCAGGCGATGACGTGATGGTGCTCGCGCGCGAAGCGTTTGACGATGGCGCGCCCGATCCCGCGCGAGGCGCCGGTAACGAGGATCACGCTCATTCGCCGAAACTCCCGCGCTGGATTTCCACGCCCGCGGCAGTGGCATTGGGCAGCGCGCCGGGTTTCGACAGTTTCAGCCACACACCCCTGGCGCCGAACTCCTCGAGGACGAGCGCCGCGCAGCCTTCGGCCAGGGTCTCGATCAGCATGAAATCGGTCTGCGCCGCGAATTCGGCAAGCCGCCGGCTGATGGATTCGTAATCGAGCGCATCGGCCAGGGTGTCGCTGACGGCGGCAATGCGCACGTCGAAGCGCATCCGAAGATCCAGCAGCAGCGGTTGGGGCGCATGGCGCTCGCGGTCGTGGACGCCGATCAGGGCTTCAAGGCGCAAGCCTTCGATGAAAACGGTATCGATCATGGCGACAGGATACCCGCAGCACGTCGCCGCGGCGCCTCCGCCCGGACGGCCCGCTTCGAACCCGGTTCGATCCGGTCACAGCGCCGGCAGCGTTGCCATGTCCCAGCGCGGCGCCGCCCGGATGGCGGCATCGTCGCGCTGCCCGGCAGCCAGCCGCAGCGCGCCGGCGAAGGCGATCATCGCGCCGTTGTCGGTGCACAGCGCCGGACGCGGAAAACAGGCGCGGCCGCCGCGCCGTTCGCACAGCTCCGTCAGCCGGGCGCGCAGGCGCTTGTTGGCGCCGACCCCGCCGGCCACGATCAGCGTGTCGCTTTCGGCGGCGTCCAGCGCACGCTCGCACTTGATCGCCAGCGTATCGACCACCGCGTCTTCGAACCCGCGCGCGATGTCGGCGCGGGTCTGCCCGCCCTGGTCGCTGTCGCGCCAGGCCAGCAGCACCTGCGTCTTCAACCCGCTGAAGGAAAAATCCAGCCCGGGCCGGTCGGTCATCGGCCGCGAGAAGCGGAACGCGCCCGGGGTTCCGGACTCTGCCAGCTTCGCCAGCTGCGGCCCGCCCGGATAGGGCAGCCCCATCATCTTCGCGGTCTTGTCGAAGGCCTCGCCGGCGGCATCGTCGAGGGTTTCCCCCAGCAGCCGGTAGCGCCCGATCGCCTCCACCGCGATCAGCTGGGTGTGGCCGCCGGAGACCAGCAGCGCCACGAACGGCGGCGCCGGTGCGTCGTCTTCGAGCAGCGGCGCCAGCAGGTGGCCTTCCATGTGGTGGACGGCCAGCGCCGGCACCTCCAGCGCCCACGCCAGCGACCGCCCGACCGCCGCTCCGACCAGCAGCGCGCCGACCAGGCCGGGACCGGCGGTATAGGCCACCCCATCGATGTCGGCCACGCCCAGCCCGGCCTCGTCGAGGGTCTGGCGGATCAGCGGCAGCAGCTTGCGGACGTGGTCGCGGCTGGCCAGTTCCGGCACCACCCCGCCGTACTGCGCGTGCAGGTCGATCTGGCTGTAGACCGCGTGCGCACGCAGGCCCGCCGAACCGCCGACGGACGTGTCATAGACCGCCACGCCGGTCTCGTCGCAGGAGGATTCGATGCCCAGGACCTTCATCCCGGCAATCTTGCACTCAATCCGACGGTACTGCTACCATATGCAGCTCCCCGCCGCGAGTTGGCGGGCCCAAGACCACGAGAGTTTCCGAATGCCCAGCGTCAAAGTCCGCGAAAACGAGCCGTTCGAGTTTGCCCTGCGCCGCTTCAAGCGCACCTGCGAAAAGGCCGGCGTGCTGGCCGAAACCCGCAAGCGCGAGTTCTACGAGAAGCCGACCCAGGAGCGCAAGCGCAAGGCCGCCGCTGCCGTGAAGCGTCAGGCTCGCCGCAGCTCGCGCGACGTCACCAAGCGCCAGCGCCTGTACTGAGCGCGCCCGGTTGGCTGCGAAAGCCGGCACGCGCAGGCGTGGCCGGCTTTTTGCGTTTCTGCACCCCCATCCCAGGATTCCATCATGACCCTCAAGCAACAGCTCACCGACGACATGAAGACCGCGATGAAGGCCGGCGAAAAAGCCCGCCTGGCCGCGATCCGCCTGATCAACGCGGCAATCAAGCAGAAGGAAGTCGACGAACGCGTCGAGATGACCGACCCGCTGGTGCTGGCCGTGCTGGAGAAGATGGTCAAGCAGCGCAAGGACTCCATCGCCCAGTACGAGGCCGCCGCGCGCGAGGACCTGGCCGCGCAGGAACGCTATGAAATGGGCGTGATCGAGGCCTACCTGCCGGCGAAGATGGACGAAGCCGGCATCCTCGCCGAGATCGACAAGGCCATCGCCGCCACCGGCGCGGCGTCCGCCGCCGACATGGGCAAGCTGATGGGCGTGCTCAAGCCGCAGCTCGCCGGCAAGGCCGACATGGGCCTGGTCAGCAAGCTGGTCAAGCAGAAGCTGGCCTGAACCATGGCCAACGGTACCGTGCTGTCGATCCGCCCCGCCGTGCCGGATGACGTGCCGCTGATCCGTACCTTGATCGCGGAACTGGCGGACTACGAGCGCATGCCCGAAGCCGCCGTCGCCACCGACGACGGCTTGCGCGCGCAGCTGTTCGGCCCGCAGCCGGCCGCCGAGGTGCTGATCGGGGAAGTGGACGACGCTGCCGCCGGCTTCGCCCTGTTCTTCCACAACTTCAGCACCTTCACCGGCAAGCGCGGGCTGTATCTGGAAGACATCTTCGTGCGCCCCGCCTTCCGCGGCAGCGGCCTCGGCAAGCAACTGATGGCCGCCCTTGCGCGCATCGCGGTGCAGCGCGACTGCGCCCGCTTCGAATGGAGCGTGCTGGACTGGAACACGCCGGCCATCGCCTTCTATCGCGCCCTCGGCGCCCGCGGCATGGACGAATGGACGGTGCAGCGGCTGGAGGGCGACGCCCTGCGCTCACTGGCGGCGCGCGAGGAATTGTAGCCCCCTACACTAGCCCCATGGCCCGCATCCCAGACGCCTTCATCGACGACCTGCTGGCGCGCACCGACATCGTCGAGGTGATCAACGCACGGGTGCCGCTCAAGCGGCAGGGCAAGGAATACGCGGCGCGCTGTCCGTTCCACGACGAGCGCAGCGCCAGTTTCACGGTATCGCCCAACAAGCAGTTCTACCACTGCTTCGGCTGCGGCGCGCACGGCTCGGCGATCAGCTTCCTGATGCAGTACGACCGTCTGGAGTTCCTCGACGCGGTCGAAGAGCTGGCGCGGCGCGTGGGCGCGGAGGTGCCGCGCGACACCGCCCAGCGCAACGCCAATCCGGAAACGCGCGACCTGTACGGCGCGATGGAGGCGGCATCGACCTTCTTCCGTACGCAACTCACGCGCAACGACAAGGCACGCGCCTATGTCGAGCAGCGCGGCATCGCGCCCGAGATCGTCGATCGCTACGGCATCGGCTACGCGCCGGAAGGGTTTTCCGCCCTGCGCGATGCGCTGGGCACCGACCCGAGGCGGCTGCAGCTGCTCGAACGCGGCGGGCTGTTTTCGAAAAACGAGCGCGGCCATGTTTACGACAAGTTCCGCCACCGGCTGATGTTCCCGATCCACGACCGGCGCGGGCGGGTGATCGCCTTTGGCGGCCGGGTGATCAGCGCCGAAGACTCGCCGAAATACCTCAACTCCCCGGAAACGCCGCTGTTCCACAAGGGCCGCGAACTGTACGGGCTGTGGCAGGCGCGGCAGGCCAACGCGAAGCTGGAACGCCTGATCGTGGTGGAAGGCTACATGGACGTGGTGGCGCTGGCCCAGTACGGGGTTTCGCAGGCGGTGGCCACGCTGGGCACCGCGACCACGTCCGAGCACGCCGAGCTGCTGTTCCGCAACGCTGCCGACGTGTTCTTCTGCTTCGACGGCGACCGCGCCGGCCGCGCGGCGGCGTGGAAGGCGCTGGAATCGGTGTTGCCGCGCCTGAAGGACGGGCGCCAGGCCTTCTTCCTGTTCCTGCCCGACGGCGAAGACCCGGACAGCCTGATCCGCAAGGAGGGCGTGGACGGTTTCGAGGCGCGGCTGCGCGCGGCAACGCCGCTGTCGGAGTTCTTCTTCAACCAGCTGTCGGCCGACGTCAACCTCGCCAGCCTCGATGGCAAGGCGCGGCTGGCCGAACGCTGCAAGCCGCTGCTGGCGCAGATCCCGGACGGCGCCTTCGGCGACTTGATGCGGCAGAGGCTGGGCGAACTGACGGGAGTCCGCGCGGGGTCCGGATCGCAGCAGGCCGCCACGGCTTCGGCGCGCGGCGGTCGCGGCGCGCTCGGCGCGAAGCAGAAGCCCAGCCTGGTTCGCACCGCGATCACCCATCTGCTGCAGCATCCCGGGTTCGCGCTGGAACTTGCGCCGCCGTACCGTTTCGCGCAGCTGCGACAACCGGGCATCGAACTGCTCTCCGAACTGGTGCTGCTGATCGGCGAACGCCCGGACATGGGCACCGGTGCCCTGCTCGAACATTTCGAGGGCCGCGAGGAGCTGCCGTCGCTGCAGAAACTGGCCGTGTTCGACCTCCCCGGCGAGGAAGCCAGCCTGCAGGCCGACTTCCTCGATGCCATCGCCCAGCTCGACCGCCAGGTGCTGCAGCAACGCATCGAGGAACTGCAGCTGCGCCAGCGCGGCGAAGGGCTGGACACGGCGGACACGCAGGAGCTGATGGATCTGCTGCGGGCACGCATTCAGCATTGACCCGCGCCCGCTGTCCTGCCCCCGCGGGATTTCCCGTAATATCCCTCGACTCCTGACATCACCGAGCTTCCCAGGTGCGCTTACTCTCACTTCTCGCCGGCGCCCTGATCGCCCTGGCGTCCGCCTCCGCCTTCGCCGACGCCACCCTTCCGACCAAGGACCTGCCCGGTTCCAGCGATCCGGCGTGGCTGAAGCGCTTCGAGGGCAGCTTCATCATCAGCTACGAACATCGCGGCTTCGATGCGGTGGATTTCCCCGCCTCCAAGCTGGTCGTTGACAACAGCGAACGCCGCGACGGGATGAACAACCAACTGGCCGTCGCGCCCAGAACGGTCCACGCCGAAGGCGACTACACCCGTCTGCTCTACTTCACTCCGGCGGAAACCTCGACGCTCGAGGTGATGCGCAATTACATCGACGAAATCAAGGCCAACGGCGGGCGGCTGATCTACGGTTGCCGCGGCACCGGCTGCGGCGGCGACATGAAAGGCAACGACCACGGCGGCGGCACCCAGGGCCTGCTGGAACAGCTCTATCCGCACGCGCGAATCAAGGATGCCGACTTCAGCAACGGCAAGTGCGCCAGCGCCGGCGATCCCACCGAGCAGCGCTACATCCTCGCCCAGTTGCCCGACGGCAGCGGCGGCATGCGCACGGTGGGCGTGTACGCATTCGGACTGGAAGGCGGCCTCTACTGCACGGCGCAGAAAGACCGCACCGGCGTGCTGGTGGTCGCCATTTCGCCCAAGCCGATGCAGAACCGGATGGTGACGGTCACCTCGGACGAGATGCGCCGGGCACTGGAAACCGCCGGCCACATCGCGCTGTACGGCATCTACTTCGACACCAACAAGTCCACGGTCAAGCCGGAATCCAAACCGACGCTGGAGCAGATCGCCAACCTGCTCAAGCAGATGCCGCAGCTGAAGCTGGGCGTGGTCGGGCACACCGACAACGTCGGCGACGACGCTTCCAACCTGCGGCTGTCGCAGCGCCGCGCCGATGCCGTGGTGGCGGCGCTGGTGGAGGACTACGGGATCGCGGAGGACCGGCTGAAGCCCAGCGGCGCGGGCGAGACCAAGCCGATCGCCGGCAACGACAGCGAAGCCGGACGCGCCAAGAACCGCCGGGTGGAGCTGGTCAAGCTCTGATCAGCGCACCTTGCGGAAGGTGAGGTTGTAGCGGAACGCGCCGGCCTGCGGATGCGTTCCCGGCGGCACCGGCAGCACGCCGTGGAAACGCATCCGGTCGGCCCCGCCCCAGACCACCACGTCGCCGTGCGCCAGCGGCACGCGCACGGTCCTGTCGCTGCGCGCAAGCCCGCCCCACAGGAAGGTGGCCGGAAGCCCGAGCGAGACCGACACGATCGGCGCCACCGGGTCGTCCTCGTCGCGATCCACGTGCAGCGACAGCCGCGTTCCCGGGGCATAGCGGTTGATCAGGCAGGCGTCGGGGCGATAGCCGGGAAAACCGGCTTCCGCCGCAGCGTCGGTCGCCAGCGTCAGGAACCCTTCGGGAAACGCCGGCCACGGCCGGCCGCTGCCCGGGTCGCGATCGGCATAGCGATAGCCGCGACGGTCGCTGGTCCAGCCCAGCAGGCCGCAGTTGGTCATCGCCACCTGCATGACATGGCCGCCCGGCGTCGTCAGTTGGCGCAAGGGCGCCCGCGCAATGACCTGCGCGATGCCGGCGAGCAGGCAGTCCGCCCGCGGCAACGCGAACCCGAGCAGCACCTGCGCCTGCCTGCCCAGCAAGGTGCGTCCACCGGGCCCGGCCGGGGCGAACAGGTCGCTCACGCGGCGGGCGCGAACTCCAGCGCCGGCGGCGCTGCCAGCAGCGGCAGCAGCCAGTGATCGACCAGCAGGAAGGCGAACAGCGCCATCAGGTACCAGATCGAATACTTGAACGTGCGCATCGCGAACAACTCGTCCGGCGGATCGAGCAGCCTCCACGCGTACCACAGGAACACCAGGCCCAGCACCAGTGCGCCGGCCAGATAGAACACCCCGCTCATGTGCACCACCCACGGCAGCACCGAGGCGATCACCAGCAGGATGGTGTACAGCAGGATCTGCCAGCGGGTATAGACCACGCCGTGGGTGACGGGCAGCATCGGCACCAGCGCGCGCGAGTAGTCCTCGCGGCGGAAGATCGCCAGCGCCCAGAAGTGCGGCGGCGTCCAGACGAACACGATCAGCACCAGCAGCAGCGCGTAGTCCCAATCGGTCTCCTGGTGCATGCCGGTGACCGCCGCCCAGCCCAGCAGCGGCGGCACCGCGCCGGCCAGCCCGCCGATCACGATGTTCTGCGGCGTGGCGCGCTTGAGGAAGCCGGTATAGACGATCGCGTAGCCGATCAGGCCGCCGAACGACAGCAGCGCGCTGATCGGGTTGACCCACAGCAGCAGCACCGCCATCGAGGCGACGCCGAGCACGATGGCAAAGGCCAGCACCTGCGCGGGACGCAGCGCCCCGGTCGGCAGCGGGCGGTCGGCGGTGCGCGCCATGACCTTGTCGATGCGCTGGTCGAGCAGGTGGTTGATCGCCGCCGCGCTGGACGCGGACAGCCAGATCCCGACCGTCCCGGCAACGATCCGGACCCACGGCCAGGCCTCGCCGGGCTGGATCGCCAGCAGCATGCCGATGATCGCGGTGAACACGATCAGCGCCACGATCCGCGGCTTGGTCAGCCGCCAGTACTGCGCCGCGATCGAGCCGCTCATTCCCAGCCCTCCGGCGGCCGCAGCCGCGCCAGCAGCGTCACCAGCACGAACAGCAGCGCGACCGCGCCGGCGTTGTGGGAAATGGCGACGGGCAGCGGCAGCGCCAGCAGGACGTTGCCGATGCCCAGCCCGACCTGGACGCAGACCAGCAGCGCCAGCGCCGCTCCCCATCCGCGCAGGCCGGGAATCCGCAGCAGCTTGCCGGCCAGCGCCAGCAGATAGACGAACACCGCGACCGCCACCAGCCGGTGCGTCACCTGAATAGCGACCCGCGCCGGGTTGTCGAGGATGCCGCCCTCGTAATCGACGCCGATCCCGCGCCAGAGCACGAAGCCTTCGCGGAAGTCGTGCTGCGGCCACCAGTGGCCGGCGCAACGCGGGAAATCGGTACCGCAGGCCAACGCCGCATAGTTGGCGCTGGTCCAGCCACCGAGCGCGATTTGAAGGGCCAAAAGCGCCAGTCCGACCCCGAGCAGCCAGCGCAGTCGACGCGCCTCCACGCTCAGGATCGGCAGGTCGGTGGCGCGCCACGCGATCCAGGCCAGCAGGGCGAAGGTCGTCAGCCCGCCGAGCAGATGGCCCATCACCACGATGGGCTTGAGCAGCCAGGTGACGGTCCACATCCCCAGCAGGGCCTGGAACACGATCACCATCAGGGTCAAGGCGCTGGCTCGCGCCAGGTCGAGATTCGACCAGCGCAGGACGCCGATCAGCAGGAGCAGTTCGCCTGCCACTGCCAGCATCGAGGCATTGGCGTGCTCGCCGCGCATGTACAGCGGGACCGCCAGCGCCACCAGCGCCGCGGCCAACGCGACCTGGACGATTCCGCGGCGGCGCTCGCGCGCCGCCAGCAGCGCCAGCGTCAGCACCAGAACGCCCAGGCCACCGGCGATCATGCGATGGGCCTGCTCACGCCAGGCGCGGGTCGGATCGACCGGGCGGATCGCGGTGGCGGCATGGTCGGCCACCTGGGCGGCAGCGCTCGGCCAGGTCGCCCTGCCGTAGCAGGTCGGCCAGTCCGGGCAGCTCAGGCCGGCGTTGGACAGGCGCACGAAGGCGCCGAACACGATCAACGCAGCCGCCAGCGCGGTCGCCAACCAGGCGATGCGGTGGAAATGTCGGTACAGGTGCGTCCGGGAGGTCTGGATCATGGGGTCAATTGATTTTCAGGAGCCTGGCGAGGTCGGAACGCCAATCCCCCGGATCGGCGCCGGGAGCGTAGCGCAGGACCACGAAGCCGTTCGGATCCACCAGCCAGACCGGATCGCCGCGCGGGTCGTCGCTGCCCGCCAGCGCCGCGGTCAGGCGTGGATCGGGGCGCAGCAGATGGACTTCGCGCAGCGACGCGACATCGCCCGGCGCCGCACCGATCCACAGCACGTGCACCCGGTCGGCCTGCCGGCCCATGATGCGCCAGACCTTGTCGAGGTTCTCCAGCAAGAAGGCGCACTGCGCACGCCGGGCGGTGTCGCAATCGCGCGGCGCGACGACCATCCGCCATGTGCGCGGGCTGTCGTGCCAGCGGTAGGCGCCGCCATCGGCCAGCGTCGGCGTGAAATCCCGCAGGTCGCCGTAGGGCTGCAGCATCTGGCCCTTGTTGACGTGGCCGGAGGGCCGCCAGCCGGAGAAACGCAGCACGCCGGCGACCAGCAGGGCGCCGAGCGAGAGCCCCAGGATCAGCAACAGCATGAGGCGGTTGCGCCGGCGCGCGGCGCCTTCGACATTCACATCGGTCATTTCCGCAACTGCCTGATCGTCAGCAACAAGGCCACCACCAGCACGGTCAGCGCCAGCCCGAACCACTGCACCGCGTAGCCGAGATGGCGCTCCGGCGGCATCGTGTTCGGCAGGATCACCAGCTCGCGCTCGTTCGGCGCCGCCATCACGCCGTCGTCGCCCTCCTGCCGGCGCGAATCCAGCCGCAGCACGCGCGGCGCCAGGGCCATCGGCAGCTTCAGCTCCGAAGCGATCGCCGCCATGTCCATGCGCGCGGCCAGCCAACGCTGCTCGCCCGCGGCGGCCAGCGGCGCGCCGTGCTGCAGCCCTTCCGACGGCGGCGGTGCCAGCAGGCCGCGCACGCGCTGTTCCCCGCGCGACGGACAGCCGAACTCCGGCAGAACGCGATCGCCGCCTAGCGGGCGCCAGCCGGCATCGACCAGCAGCGCCTGCCCGCCGTAATCGGGCAGTAGAACGCAGTACATGCGCACGCCAACCACGCCTTCGCGCTGCTGGTTGTCCAGCCACAGGGTGAGATTGAGTATCCGGCCCTGCCCCTGCGCCCAGTCGTAGGCGTGGGCACGCTTGGGATCGGAAGCCAGCAGCAGCGGCTGCGGAACGGCGCGGGTCAGCGCGCGAGCGGCGTCATCGAGGATCGCCTGCTTCTCGTGCATCCGCGCCAGCTGCCAGCGGCCCGCCTGGGCGAAGCCTCCGGCCACCAGCAGGGCCAACAGCCACCACAGCAGCAGCCGAACACCGCGCCGGCTCACCGCGAACTCCCGCAAGGCTGCGATAATGCGCCCAATGCGCCGGTCCGATCCGGCATCGGAGGCAACATGGGCGGCTCGTTCAAGGCCCTGCTCATCGGTGGTTTCCTGCTCCTCATCGTCTGGCACCTCGGCGCCGGACTGTATTACATGCTCGTCGACAAGGGCAGCGGCAAGCGCACCGTC
This sequence comes from Thermomonas sp., assembly GCF_025993755.1. Lineage (GTDB taxonomy): Bacteria > Pseudomonadota > Gammaproteobacteria > Xanthomonadales > Xanthomonadaceae > Thermomonas. The sequence goes on from NZ_JAMQHN010000029.1 coordinate 54,853, forward strand.
AACTCGTTGACCTGGCGCATCGGGCTTTCCATCCTGCTGGTCGTGCTCCTGCTGCTGGGGATCCACATGGGTTGGATCACTCCCCACAACGTCGGTCAACCGGCCCCAGGTTGATGCGTCCGGATCGTCCCGCCCCAGAAACAAAGGCCGGCATCGCCGGCCTTTGCTGTCTGGATCGCTGCAAACCAGCTTACAGCACGTAAACGAACACGAACAGGCCGAGCCAGACCACGTCCACGAAGTGCCAGTACCACGCCACCGCCTCGAAACCGAAGTGGTTGATGGAGTTGAAATGCCCCTTGGCACAGCGGAACCAGATCACCGCCAGCATGATCGTTCCGAGCGTCACATGCGCGCCGTGGAACCCGGTGAGCATGAAGAAAGTCGATCCGTAGATGCCCGAACCCAGAGTCAGGTTGAGCGCACCGTAGGCGTGCGAATACTCCTCGACCTGGAAGTACAGGAACAGCCAGCCCAGCAGCACCGTGGTCCCGAGGAAGAACAGCAGGAGATTGCGCTTGCCGGCCTTGAGCGCGTGGTGGGCGATCGTGATCGTGACGCCCGAACTCAGCAGGATCAGGGTATTGAGCAGCGGCACGCCCCAGGCCGGGATGGTCTGGTAGGCGCCGCCCAGCGCGCCCGGGCCGTTGCTCGGCCAGCCTCCGGTGAATTCCGGCCACAGCAGGGCATGGGTTTCCACGCCGTGGCCCTGGCCTTCCAGCCACGGCATGACGAACTGGCGCGCATAGAACAGGGCACTGAAGAACGCCGCGAAGAACATCACTTCGGAAAAGATGAACCAGACCATCCCCATCCGGAACGATCCATCCACCTGCTTGTTGTAGCGGCCACCCACCGACTCGCGGATGACCTCGCCGAACCAGCCGAACGCGGTGACGATCAGCAGGGCGATGCCGACGAAGAACAGCGTGCGTCCCCAGCTCACCTCGTTGAGCCAGCAGGCAAAGCCGAGCATGGTGGCGAACAGGGAAATCGAAGCCACCATCGGCCAGCGGCTCTTGCTGGGGACGAAATAGACGTCCTTGTCGAGGCTGCCGAGTTCGGCGTGGGCATTGGCCATGGCGATCTTCCGGAAAGTGGGTGGAAATCAGGACGCGGCGGGAACCGCCGCCACGGTCCCGGGCACCGCGGCAAGCGCGGCGGTCTGGGTATCGTTCTTGTAGAAAGTGTAGGACAGGGTGATGGTTTTCACGCCGTGCGGCAGCGCCGGGTCGACGATGAAGCGCACCGGCATGTCCCGCGACTCTCCTGCCGCCAGCGTCTGCGCGGTGAAGCAGAAGCATTCGGTCTTGTTGAAATAACGCGAGGCGCGCGCCGGCGCGATCGACGGCACGGCATTGCCGACGATGGCGCGGTCGGAAACGTTGCTCGCCGCGAACAGCGCCTCGTACTGGCGACCGACCTGCACCCGCATGGCGTTCTGCTTCGGCGCGAAGCGCCAGGGCAGCTTGGAGTTCACGCCACCGTCGAACTGCACGGTCACCCAGCGCCCGTCGGTCGGAGCCGTCGCGACGGCCGCCACGTTCGGGCCCTTTTCAAGGCGGATGCCGAACACCTTCTCGCAGGTGATCCGGTACAGCGGCACCATCGAGAAGGCGAAGGCGAAGGCGCCCAGCGAAATGCCGAGCATCTTCCACACTCCCAGCGAAGCCATCGGCGAAGCGCTCATTGCCCCGGCGCTCCGCGCAGGAAGAACAGCACATACAGGCCGACGACCGCCAGAGCCAACAGCCAGGCCGTGCGGCGGGCGCGCTTGCGCGCCTTTTCGACGTTCGGATCCTGACCTGGCTGCCGACTGTCCACGACCGACCCCGGCTCAGTGCGCCGCGTCTTCGTGGGCCAAGTCGCCGGGGTGGATTTCCGGCGGGGTCTCGAAGGTGTGGTGCGGCGCCGGCGACGGCACCGTCCACTCAAGCCCGCGCGCGCCTTCCCACGCCCGCGCCTCGGCCTTGGCGCCGGTCTTGAGCGAACGCCACAGGATGAAGGCCATGAAGAACGGCGTCGGGAACATGCAGAACGCTCCGATCGAGCTGATCAGGTTCCAGTCCGCAAACACCACGTTGTAGTCGGGGATGCGGCGCGGCATGCCGGCCAGGCCGAGGAAGTGCTGCGGGAAGAACACCATGTTGACGAACACGAAGGTCCACCAGAAATGGATCTTGCCCAGGGTCTCGTTGTACATGTGCCCGGACCACTTCGGCCACCAGTAGTAGATGGCGCCGATGATGGCGAACAGTGCGCCGGTGACCAGCACGTAGTGGAAGTGGGCGACGACGAAATAGGTGTCGTGGTACTGGTAGTCGGCCGGAACCACCGCCACCATCAGCCCGGAAAAACCGCCGATCGCGAACAGGACGACGAAGGCGACGGCCCACAGCATCGGTGTCTCGAAGGTCATCGAGCCGCGCCACATGGTCGTCACCCAGTTGAAGATCTTCACCCCGGTCGGGATCGAGATCAGCATGGTGGCGAACATGAAGTAGACCTCGCCGCCCAGCGGCATCCCGGCCACGAACATGTGGTGCGCCCAGACGATGAAGGACAGGAACGCGATCGCCACGGTCGCATAGACCATCGCGTTGTAGCCGAACAGCGGCTTGCGGGAGAAGGTCGGGATGATCTCGGACACGATCCCGAACGCCGGCAGGATCATGATGTAGACCTCGGGGTGACCGAAGAACCAGAAGATGTGCTGGTACATCACCGGGTCGCCGCCGCCGGCCGCGTTGAAGAAGCTGGTGTCGAAGAAGCGGTCGGTCAGCAGCATGGTGACGGCACCGGCCAGCACCGGAATCACCGCCAGCAGCAGGAACGCGGTGATCAGCCAGGTCCAGCAGAAGATCGGCATCTTCAGCAGGTCCATCTGCGGCGCGCGCATGTTGAGGATGGTGGCGATGATGTTGATCGCGCCCATCACCGAGCTGATGCCCATCATGTGGATCGCGAAGATCGCGAAGGCGAGGTTGTAGCCGCCCTGCAGCGACAGTGGCGGATACATCGTCCAGCCGCCGGCCGGCGCGCCGCCGGGCAGGAAGAAGGTCACCAGCAGCAGCGCGAACGCGAACGGCATGATCCAGAACGACCAGTTGTTCATGCGCGGCAGCGCCATGTCCGGCGCGCCGATCTGCAGCGGAACCATCCAGTTCGCCAAGCCCACGAAGGACGGCATGATCGCGCCGAAGATCATCACCAGGGCGTGCATCGCGGTGAGCTGGTTGAAGAACTCCGGCTTCATCAACTGCAGGCCCGGTTCCGCAAGCTCCGCGCGCAACATCACCGAAAGCAGCGCGCCCACGATCGCCATCGTGAAGCTGAACAGCAGGTAGAGCGTCCCGATGTCCTTGTGGTTGGTGGAGAACAGCCAGCGGTCGATGAAGCTCTGCTGGTGGGCGGCATGACCGTGGTCGTGGCCGATGGCGTCTGGGTGGGTCGCGGACATTGTGCTTGCCTTCTTCGAATGCGATGCGAGGTTCAGCCGGCCGTCGCCGGAGCTGCGGTGGCGTCGACCGACGCCGTGGCCGGCTCGGCCGCTTCCGCCGGCGCGGCTTCGGGAGCCGCTGCGGGCGCCGCCGGAGCAACCGGCGCGGGCGGCGCATTCTTCGCCTTCTGCGCGGCCAGCCACGCGGCGAATTCCTCCTTGCTCACCGCCTTGACCACGATCGGCATGAAGCCGTGATCCTTGCCGCACAGCTCGGCGCACTGGCCGCGGTAGATCCCCGGGGTCTCGATCTGCGCCCAGGCTTCGTTGACGAAACCGGGGACGGCGTCCTGCTTGAAGCCCAGCGCCGGCACCCACCAGGAATGGATCACGTCGTCGGCGGTCAGCACGAAGCGCACCTTGGTGTCGACCGGCAGCACCAGCACGTTGTCCACGTTGAGCAGGTAGTGCGGATCGTCCGCTGCGGTGACGACCTTCCCGCTCTGGCGCAGGTCGTCGCTCTGGCGGTCGAGGCGGCTGGTGAAGGACACTCCGTCGCCCAGGTACTCGTACTTCCACATCCACTGGTAGCCGGTGATCTTCACCGTCATCGCCGAGTCGCGGGTGTCGTACATGCGCAGCAGACCGCTGGTCGCCGGAAAGGCCAGCCCGATCAGGGTCAGGATCGGGATCGCCGTCCAGATGATCTCGAGTTTGGTGTTGTGGATGAATTTGGTGTCCGCCACCGCGCCCTTGGACTTGCGGAAACGGAAAATGGCCACCGCCATCGCACCGAACACCAGCGCACCGATCACCACGCAGACCCACAGCACGATCATGTGCGCGTCGTAGGCGGCATGCGAGGTCGGCGTCACGCCACGCACGAGGTTGAGCTGCCACGGATGCGGGTCGGCCGGCCCGGCCGCCGCCGGCTGCGCGTGCAGTCCCCATGGATAAACGGCAGCCAACGCTGCCGCAAGCAGTTTCAAACGACCGGATGTCATCACGTCAGAGCCCTGTATGCAGTCCATCCCACGGGATGCCTCGCCGCGAACCGCCAGCCGCATCCGCGGAACCCCGGAATCTTGTCCTTTCGCCTCGAGCACAAACCGCAATTGCCCGACTTGACCTTGATCAAGATTACTGTCGAAGCCCGCCAACGGCAACAAGCAGATGCGGAAACGTGCTCTCGCTTACACTACGGGGCTCCCGCTGCCACGGCTTTTGCGCGCATGAACGACGCTTCCGCGCCTCCCTCAATCTCCTTCATCCTGGGCCCCGAGCTCCCGTCGCCGCCTGTACCGGCGCGGGCGGCGATCACCGACGGCTGGTCGGTGGATGAAGCCGCGCACGTGCGCGACCTGCTGACCGCCGCCGAGTTGCCCGCTACCGATCACGCGCTGGCGCAGGAAACCGCGGCCGACCTGGTCCGGCGCGTTCGCGCCAGGGCGCGCGAGCAGGGCGTGGTCGAGGCCTTCATGCGCCAGTACGACCTCGGCAGCGAGGAAGGCGTGCTGCTGATGTGCGTGGCCGAGGCGCTGCTGCGCATTCCCGACCAGGACACCGCCGACGCGCTGATCCGCGACAAGCTGGGCGACGCCAACTGGAAGCGCCACCTCGGCCAGTCCGACTCGGTGCTGGTCAACGCCTCGACCTGGGGCCTGATGCTGACCGGCAAGCTGGTCGATCTGGCCGACGACACCAAGCGCGACGTCTACGGCGCCTTCCAGCGCCTGATCGGACGCGCCGGCGAACCGATGATCCGGCTGGCGGTGCGCCAGGCGATGAAGATCATGGGCCACCAGTTCGTTCTCGGCCGCACCATCGGCGAGGCGCTGGCGCGCAGCCGCAAGGGCGAGGGCGCCAACTACCGCTATTCCTTCGACATGCTCGGCGAGGCGGCGCTGACCGCAGCCGATGCGGCGCGCTACATGGACGCCTACCGCATGGCCATCGCCGCCATCGGCCAAAGCGGGCCGGGGGGCACCTTCGCCGGCAGCGACGTGTTCGCGGCCCCCAGCATCTCGATCAAGCTCTCCGCCCTGCACCCGCGCTACGAGCACGCCAAGCGCGCGCGGATTCTGGCCGAGTTGGCGCCGCGCATTCTGGAACTGGCACGCCAGGCCAAATCCTTCGGCATCGGCTTCACCATTGACGCCGAGGAAACCGACCGCCTCGAACTCTCGCTCGACCTGATCGAAGCCACCCTCACCGACCCGTCGCTGGCCGGCTGGAACGGCTACGGGCTGGCGGTTCAGGCCTACCAGAAGCGCGCACCGCGGGTGATCGACTTCCTGTCCGACCTCGCCCGCCGCAGCGGCCACCGCATCCCGGTGCGGCTGGTCAAGGGCGCCTACTGGGACGCCGAGATCAAGCGCGCGCAGATGGACGGACTGGCCGGCTATCCGCTGTTCACCCGCAAGCAGAACACCGACGTCAGCTACCTTGCCAACGCCCGCCGGATGCTGGACGCCGGCGACGCGCTGTACCCGATGTTCGCCACCCACAACGCGCACACCATCGCCACCGTCTACCAGATGGCCCGGCGGATGGCCGACCGCCGCGATTTCGAGTTCCAGAAGCTGCACGGCATGGGCGACGACCTCTACGCGGAAGTGGTTCCCGCCAACCGCCTCGACGTGCCCTGCCGGATGTACGCGCCGGTCGGCAGCCATGAGGATCTGCTTCCCTACCTGGTGCGCCGCCTGCTGGAAAACGGCGCCAACTCCAGCTTCGTCAACCGGATCACCGACGAAACCATCCCGGTCGAGGAGCTGGTGCGCGACCCGGCCGAATTCGTATCGACGCTGTCGTCCATCCCCCATCCCCGCATCCCGCTGCCGGTCGACCTGTACCGCAGCCAGGACCAGAACCGAGGCAATTCCATGGGCATCAATCTCGCCAACGACGACGCGCTGCGCGAACTGGCCGCCGCGATCAATTCCGCCGGCGCGGGCAGCTGGACGGCCGGCCCGCTGGTGCCCGGCGCCAGTCCGAGCGGTGCGGTGACCGAGGTCACCAACCCGGCCGACCGCCGCGAGGTCGTGGGCCGCTGGCAGGCCACCGACGCGATCACCCTGGAACAGGCGCTGGCCAACGCGGTGGCCGCGCAGCCGGCCTGGGACGCCACCCCGGCCGCCTCCCGCGCCGCCATCCTCGAACACGCCGCCGACCTGCTGGAAGCGCGGATGCCCGCCTTCATGGCGATGTGCACCAAGGAAGCCGGCAAGACCCTGCCTGATGGCGTCGCCGAGGTGCGCGAGGCGGTCGACTTCCTGCGCTACTACGCGCTGCAGGCGCGCGAGCAGTTCGCGCCGCTGGCCCTCCCCGGGCCGACCGGCGAAAGCAACCAGCTGCAGCTCTCCGGCCGCGGCGTGTTCGTCTGCATCAGCCCGTGGAATTTCCCGCTGGCCATCTTCCTCGGCCAGATCGCGGCGGCGCTGGCTGCCGGCAACGCCGTGATCGCCAAGCCGGCCGAACAGACCAACCTGATCGGGCATGCTGCGGTCAGGCTTCTGCACGAAGCCGGCGTTCCTGCCGACGTGCTGCAGTTCGTCCCCGGCGACGGCGCCACGATCGGAGCCGCGCTGACCGCCGATCCGCGCGTGGCCGGCGTGTGCTTCACCGGCTCCACCGACACCGCGCGCGCGATCAACCGCGCGCTGGCGGCGCGCGAGAAGGCCCCCATCGGCGTCCTGATCGCCGAAACCGGCGGCCAGAACGCGATGATCGCCGACAGCTCTTCCCTGCCCGAACAGGTCATCAAGGACGTGGTCGGCTCGGCCTTCACCTCGGCCGGACAGCGCTGTTCGGCGGCGCGCGTGCTGCTGGTGCAGGACGACATTGCCGACAAGGTGATGACGATGCTGGCCGGCGCGATGGCCGAGCTCAAGGTCGGCGATCCGGGACTGCTGTCCACCGACGTCGGTCCGGTGATCGACAGTGACGCCCAGTGCCAGCTTGCCGAACACGGCGAGGCCATGGACAAGGGCGCGCGGCTGATCGCCCGCACGCCGCTGGGCCCGGAAACCGAGCACGGCACCTTCATCGCCCCCAGCGCCTGGGAACTGCAGTCGATTTCCCAGCTCACGAAGGAGAACTTCGGCCCGGCGCTGCACGTGATCCGCTGGAAGGCCGACCAGCTCGACGCCGTGATCGACGCCATCAACGCCACCGGCTACGGACTGACCCTGGGCATCCATTCGCGCATCGACGCCACCGTGGAACGCATCGTCGCCCGCGCCCGGGTCGGCAACATCTACGTCAACCGCAACCAGATCGGCGCGGTGGTCGGCGTGCAGCCGTTCGGCGGCCAGGGCCTGTCCGGCACCGGCCCCAAGGCCGGCGGCCCGCACTACCTGCTGCGCTTCGTCACCGAGAAGACCGTCACCATCAACACCACCGCCTCCGGCGGCAACGCCTCGCTGCTCACGCTGGGGGATTGAACCCCGCGACGTTCGTTGCAAACACCATTCCCGGCCTACGCGCATGGCGCTTCGGCGTTCGGGTCGATGCGAGCCAGTGGCTCGCAAACATCGGCTCTCATCCCCTTGAAGGGGAGAGGCCCATGACGAAAAAGCCCCGCCGAAGCGGGGCTTTTCGCATCGAACGATCCGCAGGGATCAGAAGCGGTACTGCAGCGACAGGCCGAACAGATTGGCGTGACCGCTGAAGCTGCCATACAGCGACGAGGTGTTGCTGGTGGCAAGATCGACAGGCAGAGTGATCGTCGGGCTCTTGATCTCGATCCGCTGATACGCCGCATCCAGGGACAGGTTCTCGGAAACGTTCCAGGTGCCGCCGATCGAGTACAGCCAGCGGTTGTTGTCCGGCAAACGCGGCGTGCGGGTAACGTCGTTGGTCGGCGTCTTGTCGCGACCGATGCCGAAGCGCAGGGTGAAGGCGTCACTGAAGTCGTACTCGCCGCCGAGCGAGATGAAATTGCTGTTTCCCCACGAGAAGTCCTCGCTGCCGACGATCGTCCCGTTGCTGCGCACGATGGTCACAGCCTCAAGCGAGCTCCAGCCAGTGTGCTGGAAGTCGGCCATCATCCGGAAGTTGTCGGTGAACGCGTAGCGGACGCTGACGGTGGCGATGCTCGGCAAGGTCAGATCCGCGCCACCGGGGCCATCCACGAAGCGCGGATCGGCGCCGAGGAGCGCCGGAACGCCGTTGAAGTCGAGCGTTCCGTGCAGGTTCTGGCGAATCTGGGAGCGGAAGCTGGCGCCGATCGCCAGGCGGTCGTTCGGTGTGACCTGGAATCCGACCACGTAGCCGATACCGGTGTCGCTGCCCTTGACCTGCAAGCTGCCGTCGGCGGACTGTGGGTGGTAAAGCGGGTACAGCGCCCACATCGGGTTGAAGCAGGTATTGGCCGGGCTGGTCGGAACGCTCGCTGCCGCTTGCGCACAGATCGCTGTGCCGAAATCGATGGCCTTGCTCAGGGTCGCCTGGGCGCGCTCATAGATCAGGCCGACACCGACCGAAACGCCGCCGTCGAACTTCAGCGCCGCCGACATGGTCAGATCGACGACCTTCACGTCCGAGGTCAGGGCGCGATAGCGGCCCACCCAGCCCGGCGCATACTCGGTCTTCAGGCCAAAGGGCGCGCCGACGCTGACGCCCAGATACAGCCCTTCGAGAGAACCGGACATCGGGAAGACGGCAGACATGTTCGGCACCAGAGTCGGATCGCCGGGGTCGCCACCATCACCACCGACCAGGTTCGCGCCCGGCACGCCGAGGATCGTGCCGCCGCCGTGGAAGCTCGCGGTCAGGTCGATCACGGTGTTGTCGAACTGGACGGTCCGTTGCTCAATGTTCACCATTGCCGCCGGGTTGAGCGACACCACGGCGGAATCATTGTCAGCCACGGCGCTACCGGCGCCGGAACGGCCCACGTTCTTGACGCTCTGCTCGCGCAGCTGGAAGCCCGACGCGGCGGCTTGGCCGACGAACAGCGTGCCGAGGACGGCCAGCGCAAGCGCGGATGCGCGAAGATTGCGATTGTTGCTCATGAGGAAACTCTCCGGATATCAGGGCTTCATGGGTTGTGAGGTTCTGACCGCGCGGCAGGGTTCTGTAATCTTTCAGACCCAAGCTTTCAGGTGCGATTTGCCCGGACGTACCATGCCGTATGTCTACTATAGCGCATTTTTAACCGTCCGATAACATCCTTTTGCCCCTTTCGAGCCGGAATCATGTTCGTCGGCATCCCCCCACGCCAGCAGCCGCGCTTCCTCTGGGCCTGCCCTCTGCTCTTCGCGACGTTGTGGCTGGCCTATGTGATCGCGGCGCTGCGCGCGCCCGCCGGGCGCATCGCCACCACTCTGGACTGGGGCGTGTTGACCGGCGGGCTGGACAGCCTGGACGCCTGGCGCGATGCGTTCGCCGACGGCAGCGTGCTGCGGCTGTTCTCCGGGCTGTTCCTGCACGCGGACTGGATCCACCTGCTCGGCAACCTCGTGTTCCTGCTGATTTTCGGACTACCGGCGGAACGCAGCATGGGCGGCTGGCGCTTCCTGCTGCTGTTCCTGCTCGGCGGCGCGACCTCGAACCTGGCCGCCGTGCTGACGATCCCCGCGCCGGATCGGATCGTGATCGGCGCCAGCGGCGCGGTGTCGTCGCTGATCGGAGCCTACCTTGCGCTGTTTCCCGGTGCCCGGCTCGGCGTGGTGCTGCCGCTCGGCCTGTACCTGCAGTTCGTGCGCGTGCCGGCCTTCCTGCTGATCGGACTGTGGGCGCTGCTGCAGCTGCTGTTCGCCTACAGCGGTCCGGCGCTGGGCGCGGTGGCCTGGCCGGCGCATATCGGCGGCTTCGTGTTCGGGGTGTGCTTCGCCCTGTGGACGCGCGCCGCGATCGCCCGCCGCCTGCGCCGCAGCCGCGGGTTCTGACCCGTCGCGGCCAGGGGCCGATCTACAGTGGCCTGGATTCCTGCGGGAGCGCTGGCTGCGCCACCATCCGCTTGAGCTCGGCCAGCGCGGCCGCGATCGGCGCCTCGCCGGGCAGGACTTCGCCGGCGTTGTCGCCCTCCATCGCACCCGCTTCCGAGGCCAGGTGGCCCGGCAGAACGGCCTCGCTGACCGGCGCCGGGCGGCGTTGGCCGCCATCGGGGTGGAGTTCGACATCCGGCACGATCCCGAGCGCCTGGATCGAATGCCCGCTCGGCGTGAAGTAGCGCGCCGTGGTGACCTTCACCGAATCGCCATTGTCCAGCGGAAGCAGCGTCTGGACCGAGCCCTTGCCGAAGGTGCGGCTGCCGACCACGCGCGCGCGGTGGTTGTCGTGCAGGGCGCCGGCGAGCACTTCCGATGCGCTGGCCGAACCGGCATCGACCAGCACCACCAGCGGCGCCCCGTGCAGCCGATCGCCCGGGGTGGCATCGAAGCGGCTGTTGCCGATCGCCTCGCGGCCGCGGGTGGTGACGATGATGCCGCTGTCGAGCAGCTCGTCGGCGATCTGCACGGCCCCCACCAGCAGGCCGCCAGGATTGCTGCGCAGGTCCAGCACCAAGCCGTGCAACGGGCCGTCCTTCTGCAGCGCGTCGAGCTGCTTGACGAATTCGTCTGCGGTCGAAGCCTGGAAGCTGGAGATGCGGATGTAGCCGTAGCCAGGCGCCAGCACCCGCCCGCGCACGCTGGCGGTGCGGATGGTGGCACGGGTCAGGGTGACGTCGAACGGCGCGGGCTTGCCGGCACGCACGATCTTGACCGTCACCTTGCTGCCGGCCGCGCCGCGCAGCGGTTCCGAGCCGTCGTTCTGGCCGGCGCGCAGCAACTTGCCGTCGATGGCGATGATGCGGTCGCCGCTGCGCAGCCCCGCACGGGCGGCCGGCGCATCGTCGATCGGCGCGACGATGCGCAGGGATCCGTCCGGGAGCTGTTGCAGTTCCAGCCCGACGCCGTCGTAGCTGCCGCGGGTTTGCTCACTGAACTGCTCGGCATCGCTTTTTTCCATGTAGGCACTGTGCGGGTCGAGATCGAGCAACAGCCCGCGGATCGCCGCACGCATCAGGACGTGGTCGTCGACCGGGTCGACATAGGCCTGCCGCACCGCGTTGAAAACCGTCACGAAACGGCGGATCTCGTCCAGCGGCACCTTGGCGTTTGCGGTCTGGGCCGTATCCGGATCTTCGGCATCGCCAGATTCTGTGGCAGGCGTCCCGTTGGCAGGCGAATCCGAAGCGGCCGGCGCCTCCGGCGCGTCCTTGATCGGCGGCGTTTCCTGGGCAAACGCCACGCCCTGGCCCAAAGCCAGCGCCAGCAAACAACAGAGCACTCCGTTCCGCATTCGAATCTCCGGTGGCCGCAAGGCGGCGGGGGTCAGGGTCGGCCGCGTCCCCATGGTGGCACGGGAATCGCTGCGCGCGCATCGGTCGTGAGCCACGTTCGCGGCGGCGGCAGCGACCCGTTCATTGTCGCGACAGCCAAACCGTGGGGTTCACCGGCTTGCCCGCCTGTCGTAATTCGAAATACAGGGCAGGGACGGTTTGTCCGCCCGACGATCCGACCGTGGCCACGGCATCGCCCTTGCGCACCACGTCGCCGGCCTCGCGCAGCAGGCCGTCGTTGTGCGCATACAGGCTCATGTAGCCATTGCCGTGGTCGATGATCAGGATCATCCCATAGCCGGTCATCCAGTCGGCGAACACCACCGTGCCGTCGGCCACCGCATGGACCCGGGTGCCCGCCGTCGCCGCGATCAACACGCCGTCGCTGCGGCGACCGTCCGGCATCCGCGCGCCGAATCCGGCCAGCAGGTTGCCCGATACCGGCCAGCTCAAGCCGCCGACGCTCGGTGCCGGCGCGGTGGCGACCCGCACCGGTGGCAGTGGCGGCGCGCGCGTCCCGGTCGAACCGCCCTCGGCACGCTGCCGCGCCTGTTCCTGCGCTCGCGCCTGAGCCTGTGCTTGCGCCTGCAGCCGCGCCTGCTCACGCGCCGCCCTGGCCGCCGCTGCACGCAGCTGTGCCAGCAGGGCCTGCAACGCCTTGGCGTCACGCCCGAGCGCCTGCTCGCGGGTCGCGCGGTCGCGATACTGGCGATCGATGCCTGTCAGCACCTCGGCGCGATCTTTCCGCGCGGCCTGCGCCTGCTCCACCTGCGTGGCCTGGGCCTGGCGCGCCTGTTCCAGCGTCGTGCGCTGTCCGGCAATCTGCGCTTCCAGCGACTGGATGCGGGCGATGTCCCCGGCCAGCACGCGGATTCGCGCAACCTGCGCGCGCTGCAGATACCCTTGCAGGATCAGCGCCCGTTCCGCATCCTGGACCCGATCCTGCGCCAGCAGCGCTTTCAACGGCGCGGCCTCCGCGCCGGCCTGCGCCGCGCGCAGCAACCGCAGCAATTCCGCGCGCCGCGACTCCAGGTTGCCGCTCTGGCGGGCACGCTCGGCCTGCAGTTCCGCGAGCCTGCGGTCGGCCTGGGCCAGATCGTTGCGCGTGCGCTCCAGCGCTTTCTGGGTGGCACCCACCGTCTCATCGGCAGCGCGCAGCCGGCGGCTGGCCTCGCCGCGCTGGCCTTCCAGCCGCCGCCGTTCGGCCGCCACCGAACGCAATTCGCTGCGCACGCCCTGCAGGCGCCGCTGTGCGTCCTGCTGCTGGTTCTGCTGGTTCTGCTGGTTCTGCTGGTTCTGCTGGTTCTGTTGCGCCCACGCACCCGGCTCCCATGCGCCCGCAACCAGCGTCAGGGCCAGGGCAAGGCCGGTGCCCAGCCTGCGCATCAGGCCGGCAGCAGCAGGCTGGCGCCGGTCATCTCGGCGGGCGGGGGCAGGCCCATCAGGTCCAGCAGGGTTGGAGCCACGTCGCGCAGCGCGCCGCCGTCGCGCAGCGCCGCGTGACGTTCGCCGACGTACACCAGCGGCACCGGCCCGACCGTGTGCGCCGTGTGCGGCTGGCCGGTGACGGGATCGCGCATCATTTCGAGGTTGCCGTGGTCGGCGGTGATGACCAGCGCACCACCCGCCTGCCGCACCGCGTCGACGATCCGGCCAATCGCCGCATCCACCGCCTCCGCCGCGCGGATGGCCGCTTCCAGGATTCCGCTGTGTCCGACCATGTCTGGGTTGGCGAGGTTGCAGACGATGGCATCAAAGCGACGGGCGACGATGGCATCGACCAGTTGGCGGGTCACCTCGGCACAGCTCATTTCCGGCTGCAGGTCGTAGGTGGCGACCTTGGGACTGGGCACGAGGATGCGCTGCTCGCCCGGGAACGGCGTCTCGCGGCCGCCGCTGAAGAAGAAGGTGACGTGCGCGTATTTCTCGGTTTCGGCGATCCGCAGCTGGGTCAAACCCTGCCCGGCCAGCAGTTCGCCGAAGGTGTGGCGCAAGTCGTCCGGCGCGAACGCCACCGATGCCGGCAGCCTGGCATCGTATTCGGTCAGGCAGACGAAGCGCGACAGCTGCGGCCGGCGCGCCTGGAAACCGTCGAAGTCCGGCGCGACGAATGCCGCGCTGAGCTGTCGCGCACGGTCGGCGCGGAAGTTCATGAACACCACGGCGTCGCCGTCGCGCATGGGCTGCGCGCCGTCGAGCACCGTGGGCTGCACGAACTCGTCGTTCTCGCCGCGCGCATAGGCGGCCTGAAGCGCGGCGAGCGCATCAGACGAATGGAACTCGGCCTGCGCTTCGACGATCGCATCCCAGCCGCGCCGGACCCGTTCCCAGCGATGGTCGCGGTCCATCGCAAAATAGCGACCGCCGACGCTGGCGATATGGGCGTTGCCCAGCCGTTCGCACAGGGCCTGCAGCTTGCGCAGGCTGGCTTCGGCCGAACGCGGCGGGGTGTCACGGCCGTCCAGCAGCGCATGCACCGCCACCTTCGGCACTTCGAAACGCGCGGCCAGCTCCAGCATCGCGAAGACATGGCGCTCGTGGCTGTGCACGCCACCCGGCGAGAGCAGCCCGATCAGGTGCAGGGTGCCCCCGGTGCTTCTTGCCGCCTCGCAGGCCGCGATCAGTTCCGCATTGCCGAAGAAGCTGCCGTCCTCGATCGCCGCATCGATCCGGGTCAGGTCCTGATAGACGATCCGGCCGGCGCCGAGGTTCATGTGGCCGACCTCGGAATTGCCCATCTGGCCATCGGGCAGTCCCACGTGCCGGCCTTCGGTGTGGATCAGGGTGTGTGGACAGGTCGCCAGAATGCCGCGCCAGTTGGGCAGGTCGGCCAGCGCCAGCGCGTTGTCCTCGCGCTGCTCACGGTGGCCCCAGCCGTCCAGGATCAACAGGACCACGGGTTTGGGACGGCTCGGCGCGGACTGGGACACGGAAACTCCTGCGGGCATGGCTGGACGCCGGGCGACATCATCAAGCGGCTTGGCGAAATTGTAGCGATGCGCCCGCCTCGCGTCGGCACGCAGGCTGACCGGTGATGAAACCATGCCCCAACCGGCCCCGCCAGCACGGCAGCCTGCAGTCTTGCGCCCGGACGGACTTTTTCAGCGGTGCACTAGAATCGACCCATCGTCACCGGGAGCCGATCCATGCGCAACGCCCTGCTGCTGCCGCTGTTCGCGCTCGCACTGTGCGCCTGCACCCATCGCGGCGAAGGCGCCTCGGTCGAGGCCGATACGCCGCGGGACACACGCACGGTGACGGCGGAGGCCGGCGATCACGCGTTCTCGCCCGCCATCACCGCCGGCGACTTCGCCGAGCAGGTGCGCATCCTGTCTTCCGACGCCTTCGGTGGCCGCGGCCCGGGCAGCGCGGGCGAGGAAAAAACGGTCGACTACATTCGTTCGCAGTTCGCGCGAATCGGCCTGCAGCCCGGCAACGGCGGCAGCTGGTTCCAGACCGTGCCGATGCTGGAAACCACCGCCGACCCGAACACCGCCCTGCATCTGGCGATCGGCGACGTGCGGCAGGAACTGGCTTACGGCAGCGACATGATCGCCTGGACCCGCAGCGGGAAACCCCTCGCCAGCCTTGAAGACAGCCCGCTGGTTTTCGTCGGCTACGGCGTGGATGCGCCCGAGCGCGGCTGGAACGATTACGCCGACCTCGATGTCTCCGGCAAGACCGTGGTGATGCTGGTCAACGATCCCGGCTTCCACGTCAACGATCCGAACCTGTTCGACGGCAAGCGGATGACGCTGTACGGGCGCTGGACCTACAAGTTCGACGAAGCCGCCCGCCGTGGCGCGGCCGCCGCATTGATCATCCACGACGACAAGGGCGCGGCCTACGGCTGGGATGTAGTGAAGAACTCGTGGTCCGGCCCGCAATACGACTTGCCGCCCGAGGACGATCCGGCGCCGCGACTGCCGCTGCAGGGCTGGATCACCCAGGCGGCGGCCGAGGCCCTGTTCAAGGCCGCCGGCCTCAACCTCGCCACCCTGCGCGCGGCCGCCAGCCGCCCCGGATTCAAGCCGGTGCCGCTCAACGCCAGCGCTTCGCTTGCATTGCGCAGCCGCACCGCCCGGAAGACCTCGCGCAACGTGCTCGGCCTGCTGCCCGGCCGCGACGCGGCGGACGAGGCGGTCGTGTACATGGCGCACTGGGACCATCTGGGCACCCATCCCGACGAATCCGGCGACAACATTTACAACGGTGCCGTGGACAACGCCACCGGCGTCGCCGGTCTTCTGGAAATCGCCGAAGCCTTCGCCAACGCCCGCCCGCGACAGGCGCGCTCGATCCTGTTCCTGGCCGTCACCTTGGAAGAATCCGGGCTGCTCGGCTCCAGCTATTACGTCGCCCACCCCGTCATCCCGCTGGCGCGCACCGCCGGCGTCATCAACATCGACGCCCTCGAACCGATCGGGCGGGCCAGCGATCTGGTCGTGGTCGGCAAGGGCGGCTCGCAGCTGGAAGACCTGCTGCAAGCCGCACTCACCCGCCAGAACCGGCGCATGGTGGACGAAAGCGACGTGACGGCCGGCTACTACTTCCGCTCCGACCACTTCAGCTTCGCCCGGGCCGGGGTTCCCGCGCTCTACGTCAACAGCGGCGGCGACCTGCGCAACGGTGGCAGCGCGGCCGGCCAGGCTGCCAGCCGCGACTACGGCGAGCACCGCTACCACAAGCCCGGCGACCAGTTCGATCCGGCCACTTGGAAACTCGACGGCATCGTCGAAGACCTGCAGGCCCTGTATGCGGTCGGTGCGAACCTCGCCAACGGCGACCAATGGCCGAACTGGCGCGAAGGCAGCCCATTCAAGGCCGCACGGGACGCCATGCGGCCGCCGGTGCCGCAGCCTGCGTCCGCTTCCGCCACCACCCAGCCAGGCCGTTAGGGGGCAAGGGCGCCAACACGTCAAACGCCACAGGCGTCGCGCCGACAACGCGGGCCACTGACCCGCGCATGGCCGGATCGGGAGCACAGGGATCTGGTCACACCACGACGGCGGCTTCGGGAGCGCCTGCGCCGCACGTTGCTTGGGCGTCGCGCTTCGTGACCGGCCTCGATACATGTGAAAACGCCCGCTTGCGATGATGCTCCGGCCCATACGCCTGCATGACGAATTTGCGCACCTGCTGCGACGCGCCGAATGGAAATCGAATCCCACCGCATGCACGCTGGAACGTGCGCGCGCCTATGCCCGCGATGGCCGTGTGCATGATCTGCGCTGGCGCGCCGAGAAGAAGGACGGAGTATTTCCCTCGCAGACCACGGGCAGTCATGGAGCGCAGTACGATTGTGAAATCGACTTCCGTGGCTACGGCGAATGAGTGGAACTGGTCAGCGAATGCAGCCGCCCGGCCGGTTTTGACTGCAAGCATGCGGCTGCCATCCTGATGCCCAGTCGCAGAATTTGAGATTCGGGTGTGCGATAACCTGGCAGCCGCATCGGCATCGGGGGATCGCATGGGATTCGACACACTGTTCCGAACCGCCTTTGGCACAGGTGCCGCCACGCCCTATCCCTATCAG
Source organism: Thermomonas sp. (assembly GCF_025993755.1). Classification (GTDB taxonomy): domain Bacteria; phylum Pseudomonadota; class Gammaproteobacteria; order Xanthomonadales; family Xanthomonadaceae; genus Thermomonas. Next base: position 72,157 of record NZ_JAMQHN010000029.1, read on the forward strand.
GGTCGGCTGGCCTGCGAGCCATGGCCGGACATGGTGGACATCCCCACCGGCATGGGCAAGACCGCTGCAGTGACGCTCGCCTGGCTGTGGAAGCGCGGTTGGCGCAGGGGGGCTCGCGCCGAGGTGCCGGATTCAAGCACCCCACGACGCCTGGTCTGGTGCCTGCCCATGCGGGTGCTGGTGGAGCAAACCCGCGACAACATCGAAGGTTGGCTGGCCCGGCTCGGCATCCTCGGCAATGCCGGTGAAGGCAAGGTGTCCGTCCACGTCTTGATGGGCGGCGAGCCCGATCTGGGAAGCTGGGCCGAGTACCCGGAAGAGGACATGATCCTTATCGGTACTCAGGACATGCTGCTCTCGCGCGCGCTCATGCGCGGCTATGGCATGAGCCGTTACCAGTGGCCGATCCACTTTGCACTGTTGCATAACGATTGCCTGTGGGTGTACGACGAAGTGCAGTTGATGGGGGCCGGCCTTGCCACCTCGGCGCAGCTTGAAGCCTTTCGCCGCACCTTTCCATTGGCAAAAAACAGCCGTTCGCTGTGGGTATCCGCCACGCTGCGCACCGCATGGCTGGACACGGTCGACCTGCGCCCGCACCTCGACACCCTGAAGCGCCACACCCTCGGCGATATCGATCGTGCGCAGGCAGGCGCACGCTTGCGGGCTACCAAGGCCTTGCAGGCCGCCAATACGCGGCTCGACAAGGACAACAGCAAGCAAAACGCCAAGGCGTACATCGACGCACTATGCGCGGAGGTGCTCGCGCAGCACGATCCGGCAGCGCAAACCCTCGTCATCCTCAACAACGTCAGCCGCGCGCAGCAGCTTTTCCAGTCGATCAGGAAGCGGCGCGGCGACCACGACGACTTGCTGATCCACGCCCGCTTCCGTCCGACTGAGCGCAGCGGACTCACGCACAAGCTGCGCGACGATTCGGGCATCGATCGCATCGTCGTCGCCACCCAGGCCATCGAAGCCGGCGTGGATCTTTCCTCCAAGATCATGTTCACCGAGCTGGCGCCCTGGGCATCCTTGGTGCAGCGCTTCGGCCGCTGCAACCGCGATGGCAAACACAACGACTCAGGTGCGCGTATCTTCTGGATCGACATCGAAGCCGACAAGACGCTCGCACTTCCCTATGCCGCCGAATCACTGGATGCCGCCCGCGCCACGCTGGCCGGACTGACCAGCGCCAGCCCCGGCGACCTCCCGCCCACCGAAGAAGCCCGCCCGCTCACGGCCGTCTTGCGGCGCAAGGATTTCCTCGACCTCTTCAACACCGACGCCGACCTGTCCGGCTTCGACGTGGATGTTTCCGACTACATCCGCGACAGCGGCCTGCCCGGCGTGCAACTGTTCTGGCGCGATTTCAAAGACGACCCCAACACGCCCGACGCGCAGCCACAGCCCGCACGCGACGAGCTCTGCCCCGTATCGATGGGGCAAATCACTGCCTTCGCCAAGCACAAGGACATCGTACTCTGGCACTGGGATTCGCTGGACGGCCAATGGGCCAAGTTGTCGCACGACCGCAAGCTGCGTCCCGGCATGACCCTGCTTGCGCGCAGCCAGGACGGCGGCTACAGCCCGGACATCGGATTCGACGGCATCGCCAAACCGCCCGTACAGATTGGCCCTGAAGCCGTCAGAAGCACCAGCCGCCGCGACTACGCCGACGACTGGCGTTCGCAGCAGCCGCGTCCCGTGCCGCTCGCCGACCATCTGGCGCACGTGGCCGCGCACGCCGGCCGGCTTTGCGACGCCGTGGGCGAAACCACGCATACGCTCGACGTCGTGCGCGCCGGGCGCTGGCACGATCTGGGCAAGCTGCACGAGGTCTTTCAGCAGTCCATGTACCGCTGCCACCCGCCTGCCGATCCGGCCCAACCGCTGGCGAAATCCAGTTGCACGGGGCCGATGCGGCACAGCCGGGCCTTCTTCCGGCATGAGCTGGCTTCCATGCTCGGCTGGCTGGCGCAGCATGACGGCGAGCCGCACGCCGACCTCATCGCTTACTTGATACTCGCCCACCACGGCAAGGTGCGCATGAGCCTGCGCGCCATGCCGACCGAAAAGGCCACAACCGGCGTCAAACGTTTCGCCCGAGGCATCCATGAAGGCGACGTGTTGCCCGCACTCGATTTCGATGGCGAACACAGCGGCGCCACTACGCTCAAACTCGCCCTGATGGAGATGGGTCTCGGCGAACAGGGCGCCTCCTGGGGCGAGCGGGCGCTGCACCTGCTGGAACAGCACGGCCCGTTCCAGCTCGCCTGGCTGGAAACGCTGGTACGTCTGGCCGACTGGCGCGCTTCGGCGGCCGAACAACTTGAATCCGATGATGGTGCCCCACACAATGCCGCACATGGACTGGATCGAAGCCATCAACCACTGGCGCAGTCTGCCGCCGGCAGAGCAGCAGCGCCGTCGGCTGGCGAACCTGCCACGCAAGGTGGCGCGCAGCATGGCCTTCGAGGGCGAGCCGGTGGATCAGGCGATGCTGGAAGCCGAACTCAAGCGCCTCACGCAGCCACTCGCCATCTCGACACCACGCTCGGCATCCTGAGTTATGCCGAGCTCGCGCCGCATCTGGCGCGACGCGTGGAAGCGGTTCAAAACGCCATCCGGGATGGTGGCTGGGATACCCGGCCCATCGACGAACGACTCTTTCTGGATTTGCACCGGCAGATTTGTGGTGAACTGACACCAGATTTCGCAGGCCGCTGGCGCAAACAGGAAGTCGTCGTTGGTGCGCATCATCCGCCCTTGCCGCATCTCGTTGCGCAGGCCATGCGCGAATACGTGCTCGATCTGCAAGCGCGCAGCGAGGCGCTGTCGCAGACCGTGGACGAGCGCCTACTCGAACTGCTCGCCTTTGCCGAAGGCCGCCTGCTCAGCATCCACCCGTTCACCGATTTCAACGGCCGCACCACCCGCGTCTTCATCGACTGGCTGACTCGCCGGCTGCAATTGCCCGACGTCGACCCCACGCCGGACGCCGGTGCGGCAACCGACCAATATCTCGCCGCGCTGCACGCCGCCGACCGCCACCACTGGCAACCCCTGATGGCGATCTGGCGCGAGCGTCTTGCACAGGGAGGACAGCCGTGAACGAACTCCTGCTCGAAGGCTGCACGGCCACCCCGCTGGCCAGCTACCTCAAGGCGCTGGGCGTGCTGCGCTTGCTGTCGGCTAAGTACCCCGAAACACGCGGTAGCTGGCGCGGCGACCGTTTCGTGCTGATGACGTCGTTGGATCGCGAAGGCATCGAACGGTTCTTTTTGCACGAGTACGAGCCGACGCCAATCATTTCACCTTGGAGTGGCCGTGCCGGCTTCCTTGAAGGCGACGATGGTCAGGACTCGAAACGCAAGGGCGCCGTGATCCTTGGGAGGATTGAGGGGGCATCCGGCTGCCGTTTCGCCAAATACCGACAAGTCATATCTAGCATCCGAAACGTGCCGGTAATCCAGCAGTTGGATCAGATTCGCACCGACCGCAAACGCCTAGATGCACTCAAGAAGGCGAAGCGCTTGGATAAAGCTGGAGCCGACCAACTTTCAATGAGTAAACGTCAGGAAGTCGAACTGAAAAACGCATTGCTGCGGTCACTACGCAATGAACTTGACGACTCCGCCCTGCCGTGGATCGACGCGTGCTTTGCCTTGTTCGGTGACGACCGTAGTCCTGGCCCACTTCTTGGCTCCGGCGGAAACGAAGGGAGCATGGACTTCTCGATCAATCATGTTGGCTACCTACTTGAACTGATCGACGAAACGACCGACGAGCCTTTACCGACCTCTGCACGCCTGCTCGGAGGCAGCCTTTTCGCTGACACGGTGCCCCGCGAATCTTCATCGAACATCGGCTTCCTCAACACCACCGCCACGGGTGGCGCAAACATGACCTCAGGGTTTGAAGGTGGATCGACAGGAAATATCTGGGATAGCGTGCTCGCAATGGAAGGCGCGATCTTGTTTGCTTCTCTGACGACCAAGCGGCTTGAATCCACCAGCTCGGGACGCCCATCCTTCCCGTTTGCCGTAACGCCAAGCTTCGCCGGGAGCGGGAGCTTGGCAGCAAAAGAGAGCGCACGCCCCGAGTTGTGGCTTCCAACTTGGGGTGGGATGACAACCCTTGCCGAGGTTTCGACATTACTTGCCGATGGTCGTGTTACGAAGGGAAGGATCGAGGCTCGCAATGGCATAGACATGCTGCAAGCAATTGCGTCCCTTGGCAGCGACCGTGGCATTACAGCATTCAACCGCTTCGGATTTTACGAACGGCGAGGCCTTGGCTACTACGTCGCGACACACCTTGGCCGTTTCGACGTACCGGAAGTCGCGAATGAGAGCTGGATAACCAACGAACTGCGCCAACATGGGTGGCTTGATGTTTTTCGAAACTTCGCATCCGGCGATAACACACCGACACGATTTGCGACCCTGCGCAAGCGCCTGGAAGACGCGCTGTTCGCGCTCTCCGGCAAAACGCCGGGCAAGCCGGAGGCGCAAGCGTTGCTGGTCTTGCTTGGCCAGATCCAATCCGCTCTGGCATCGAGCAGCAAGGCACGTGAGGCGGTGCGGCCGGTTCCGCGTCTGTCAGAACGCTGGGTCATCGCCGTCGATGACGGCACCCCCGCCTTGCGTATCGCCAAAGCCTTGGCGGGTCTGCGTGGCGTGGACGGGGTGCCGCTACCCATTCGCGCCCAGATCTTTCCGGTCGAGCGCCGCTGGGCCAAGTGGATCACGCCGGAATCCGACGAAAGCCATCGCCTCTGCGATGGTTTCAAAGGCCGCCCGGCCGATACGCTGCCCGCGCTGCTTGCCCGGCGATTGTGGCTGGCCGAGCGCTTCGGCATGGACGACAAGCCGTTGGAAAGCCCGGCGGGCGCAACGCTGGCCGACCTCGCCGCCTTCCTGCGCGATGACGCCATGGATGCGCGCATTGCCGATCTGCTGCCGGGCCTCGCGCTGTGCGACATCCCGCAGGAGATCGACCGCAGCGGTGGCGAAGGCGGCGTGCCGGCGGCCTTTGCGCTGATGAAACTGGCGCTGACCCCCGAACGCGCCTTGCGCTCGCTCGGCGCACTGGCCGATGGGCAAAGCCTGCCGGTACCCACCGGCATGCTGGCGCAGCTCGCCGCCGGCAACCACGACAACCGCGCCGTGACCATCGCCTGGCGTCGCCTGCGCGCTTCCGGCCTGTCGCCACGGTTCACGCTCAACGCGCTGCCGACGTTCGCCGGCATTGACCCCAAGCGTGCCGCCGCTGCCCTGTTGATTCCCCTGCGTTTTGGCGCCACCGCAACGCTTGCGCGCGCGGTGCTGAAACAACCCGAAACCGAATCCGTCTGACACTATCCCGTCTAGGAGAACCACCATGAGTCTCGACCTTTCCGCCCTTGCCAACGCCCCGCGCCTGCTGCTGCGCGCCAAGCTCAAGCCCTTGCAGGGCACGCGCTTCCAACCCACCGGCTTCCCCGAAATCGGTGCCGCCCAATACGAAGGCCCGGACGGTACGCCCACGCTGCTGGTGGAGTCCGCGCAGAGCATGGCCAACCGCCTGGAAGCCGTGTGCTGGGACAAGGTGGCCGATGACTGGGTGACCCCGCTACAGGGGCTCTCCGTCATCAAGGTCAAGGACAAGGACGGCAAGCCGCTGACCAACTCGGTGCTGGAGGCGCATCGGATCAATTCGCCGTACGTCCTTGAAGCAGTAGATGCCGATGGCAAGAGTAGGCCAGTATTCGAGACGCTGAAGTCCGAACTCGCGGCACTGGACAAAGGAATTGTTGATCTTCGCAAGTTCGCGGCAGTCTTGCTCCAACTTGACGTTAATGCGCTCCTTCATGGCGTCTTTCTTGCCCAGGGAGAGTTGGCTGGAGGACGCTTGCGGCTACCGCGAGCACTTTCTTCCTTCATAGAAGCGACGGAAATCAAGGTTGCGGCAAGTGGCGGGGTCAAGAACGATATCGTGCAGCCAGGTTCGCAGGGAGAAGGCAAAACGGCAAAAGAGGGCTTCGGCAACGTCCCCTTCTCCCGCGACGAATTCGTTTCGCCCGATATTGCCGCCTACTTCAACCTCGACCTCGCCCAATTGCGCGGCTACGGCTTCACGCCAGCCGTGTTCGACCTGCTGGTCGCGCTGGCGCTCTACAAGATTCGCGCCTTCCTCGAAACCGGCCTGCGTCTGCGCACCGCTTGCGATCTGGAGTGCACGGCGCTGGATGTGCAACGGCCTGTCGGCTTCCCGATGCCCACGTTGGAAGCGCTCACGCAGGCGCTTCCCGGCCTCATCAAGGCCGCTGCCGCCGATGCCCAGTTCCAGTCCACCACGGTGACTTATACCGGCAGCGGCAAGGTGACCAAGGGCAAGAAGGGCAAAGGCGAACCGGAAACCGACGACAACAACGGGGATTGAGCTATGCTCGCGCTTTCCTTCACCTTTCCCGCCGGACGCTACCACGCCACGCCATGGGATCGCCACGTCAACGAGGGCGCGGTGGCCTGGCCACCTGAGCCGTGGCGCATCCTGCGCGCATTGATCGCCACCTGGCACCACAAGCTCAAGCATGACGGCAGGCACAGCGACGCCACACTCCAAGCGCTGATCGAATCCCTGTCCACCGAGCTGCCCGAGTACAGCCTGCCAGCGGCCAGCCATAGCCATACCCGGCACTACCTGCCGCAGTTTGCGGCGGGCAGGACCTCACTAGTCTTCGATGCCTTCACCGCCGTGGATCGCAACGACCCCCTGGGCGTCGTCTGGCCCCAACTGACACTCCCCACCGATCAGCGCGCCCTGCTCGACGACTTGCTCTCCGTCATGGGCTACCTCGGCCGCGCCGAATCCTGGGTGGAAGCCAGGACGCTCGAAACGGCCCCGCCGGCCAATTGCCTGCCCGGCGACTGCGCGCTCGACACGCGAACCGGAGAGGTCAAGGGCGAGTTGGTCACGTTGTATGCGCCGCGGCCCCACGCCGATTATCAAGCGCTGCGCGACCGCTTTCTGGTCGACAAGAAAGCACAGAAGAAACTGGGCGCCACGCTACCAGAATCCCTGCTCGACGCGCTCAGCGTCGATACCGGCGACCTGCGCAAGCTTGGCTGGAGCCAGCCGCCCGCCGCGCGCAAGGTGAGTTATCTGCGTCCCATCGATGCGCTGCGCCCACGGCCCACCATCCATCGTGCCGTGGCGCCCGCCGTGATGGCCGTCAACTTCATCCTCGACGGCAAACCGTTGCCGCGCGTGGAAGACAGCCTGCGCATCGGCGAGCTGATGCGCGTCGCCACCATGGGCCAATGCAAGCGCGTCCTTGGTGAAGGAAACATTCCGCCGCTCTTTTCCGGCCACGATCTGCCCGCAGACAACCGCCATGGCCACGCCTTTTACCTGCCGTGGGACAGCAACGCCGACGGTTGGCTCGACCGCATGCTTGTCTATGCGCCTCTCGGCATGAGCGATGCCGAGCAGCGCGCGTTGCTCCAGGTGAAAAGGCTCTGGGATCATACCGGCGCCGAATGGCAATTGTCGCTGGAAGGCAGCGGCTCGCCCGGCATCGTTCCGCCGCTGACCCGCCCCAGCGTCATCTGGGAATCCACGACACCCTACCTGCACCCTTGGCACATCAAGAAGCGCTTCAGCATCGAAGAACAGCTCCGCCGCGAGTGCCGCGAGCGCGGCATCCCCGAGCCAATCGCCATCGAAAGCCGCGCCGAGGTAGAAGTCGGCAAGGGCCGCATGCGCCGGCCGATCCACTTCCACCGCTTCCGCAATCGTCGCGGACTGAACCAACCGGATCGTTCGGGCAGTTTCTGGCGATTGACCTTTGCCGAGCCGTTGACCGGCCCGCTGGCACTGGGCTTCGCCTGCCACTATGGCCTGGGCATGTTCAAGCCAGTGTCCACCAGTAGGAAATAGGCCCATCGCGGAATCGAGTGGGTCAGCCGTGCGCATTGGCAGTTTGCGCTGTGGGCAGAGCGACACCAGCGAAGCCATCGACTTCGCCTAGCATCGCGACTACCCCGGCTTCCACGCACGGCGCGTGATCGGTTGGCTGCCCTGATAGCAGCTTGAAGCCTCCTCATCGAGGCGCTGAAAGTTGCCGCCCCATCCGCGCGGGAGTAAAACCGGTATGCGTGTCGGAAAGCACCACAGGGGAGCGGCCTCCAGTGGAACCCAAGCAAGGCGAATTGGAACTTCCATTCCCGGATCTTGGCGCCGACCTGCCGCTGATTCCGCTGCGTATGCTCAACGAGCACGTTTACTGCCCGCGTCTGGCCTATCTGGAGTGGGTTCAGGGCGAATGGGCGGATTCCGCCGACACCGTGGACGGCCGCCACAAGCATCGGCGGGTGGACAAGCCGTCCGGCGATTTGCCGGATGCACAGGCGGCGGAAGAAGAGCGCACCGAGATTCACGCGCGTTCCGTCACCCTTTCGTCCAACAAACTCGGACTGATCGGCAAGCTGGATTTGATCGAAGGCGAGGGCAGCACCGTCACCCCGGTCGACTACAAGCGCGGCAAGCGCCCGCATATTGCGCGCGGCGTTTACGATCCGGAGCGCGTGCAGTTGTGCGCACAAGGATTGTTGCTGCGTGAACATGGCTATACCTGCGATGCCGGGGCAATCTATTACGTTGCAGGCAAGGAACGCGTTGCCGTCCCGTTCGAAGACGAATTGCTGACGTTGACCCGCAACGCCATTGCCGAACTGCGCACCATGGCGGCCGGTGGACGCATTCCCGCACCGCTGGTCGACAGCCCGAAATGTCCGCGCTGTTCCCTGGTCACCATCTGCCTTCCGGATGAAGTGCAGTTCTTGAAGCACGAGGAACTCTCGCCGCGTCCGCTGGCTGTCCCCTACCACGAAGCGCTGCCACTTTACATCCAGCACTACAGCGCCAAACTCGCAAAGAAAGGCGAAGTACTGGAAGTCACAGACAAGGACGGACACGTTCTTGCCAGCGCCAGATTGCGTGAAGTATCCCAGGTCGTGATCCAGGGCAACGTCTACATCACCACGCCATGCCTGCAGGAACTGATGCAGCGCGACATCCCCGTGAGTTGGCATAGCTATGGCGGCTTCTTTTTCGGCCACACCACCGGCAACGGTCACAAGAACGTGGAACTGCGGACGGCACAGTACCGCGCCAGTTTCGACGATCGTGCCTGTCTGCGCCTTGCGCGCGGTCTGGTGGCGGCGAAGATCAGCAACTGCCGCACCCAATTGCGTCGCAACTGGAAGCCCGACGAGAAGCCAGAACAACTGCTGGCCGACATGAAGCGGATGCGGGGCCGCGCAGAGCGTGCCGAAAGCCTGGAGACCTTGCTCGGCATCGAAGGCCAGGCGGCCGCGCTGTATTTTGGCCAGTTCCGACAGACCTTGAAGCCCGCCTCGGCGGATGATGAAGCCTTGCTGGCTTTCGATTTCACCAAGCGCAACCGGCGCCCGCCAACCGATCCCGTCAACGCCATGCTGTCGTTCGCCTACACGATGCTGGCGCGGACCTGGACGACGACGCTTGCCGCGGTGGGGTTCGACGCCTTTCGCGGTTTCTATCATCAGCCGCGCTACGGCCGCCCGGCGCTGGCCCTGGACATGATGGAGCCTTTTCGCCCGCTGCTTGCCGATTCGGTGGTGATGCAGGTCATCAACAATGGCGAGGTCCATCCCACCGACTTCGCCAGCGTTGCCGGAAGCGTCAACCTCGACGCCAGCGGTCGCAAGCGTTTCATCGCCGCATTCGAGCGCCGGCTCAGCCAGGAGATCACCCACCCGCTGTTCGGCTACCGCTTGAGTTATCGCAGACTGCTGGAATTGCAGGCACGCCTGCTTGGGCGTCATCTGCTGGGCGAACTGGACGACTATCCAAACTTCACGACACGCTGAACGTCGCAATCAATGAGACAGCCATGGACGAACATTTGTACCTGGTGACATACGACATCCGCGACGACAAACGCTGGCGACGCGTCTTCAAACTGATGAAGGGGTTCGGTGAATGGTTGCAGCTATCCGTCTTCCAGTGTCGCCTGAGCCGGAAAGGCCACGCCGAGCTGATACAGCTTCTCGACGGAATCATCAATCACCATGTGGACGCACTGCTGGTGATCGACCTCGGACCAGCCGACAAGGTGAAGCCGCGTGTCGTCAGCCTCGGAGAAAAGTTCGATCCGGTCGCGCACGAACCGATCATCGTATAGCTCCACTGACCGCACTTGCCGGGCCTCCGCGAGAGGTGTAGTGCCGCCTCCGAACCCCGGCAGCGCTCGCACCGAGAAGATCTTTGACAATCAGGATGTTGCGTGGCCGACTCAAGGCTCAGCATCACCCCATCCAAGGAAGTCGTGCTACGCTCCACCAGCACCCGCGCTAATGGCTTGATAGCAAGCATCCACGCGGCCTTCGGAAGCCGCTGTTTCCGCAGCGAATTCGCTGCGGCCTTATTGAAGCAATTCGTCCAGCAACGCCATCAACGTGTCGCGCGTGCTGGTTTCCGCAGCGAATTCGCTGCGGCCTTATTGAAGCGATACTCCTATTGTGGGAACCGCCGCCTAACAATTGTTTCCGCAGCGAATTCGCTGCGGCCTTATTGAAGCGGCAAGCAGCTGCAAAAGTTGGCGAACGCCGGGCGCGCGTTTCCGCAGCGAATTCGCTGCGGCCTTATTGAAGCATCGCGCAGCCACAATCCGACCGCTTGCGACACAGCGGTTTCCGCAGCGAATTCGCTGCGGCCTTATTGAAGCGCTTGCGTGCCTCGATGGCGACAGCGCCTACCGCTGTTTCCGCAGCGAATTCGCTGCGGCCTTATTGAAGCCGATTTCGCCTGCGTTTTGGGACTTGGCACGCTGGGTTTCCGCAGCGAATTCGCTGCGGCCTTATTGAAGCTTCGATACGCCGCGTTTTTGCGGTCTACTGGGCGTGTTTCCGCAGCGAATTCGCTGCGGCCTTATTGAAGCCTGGTCGATGAACTTGTGCATCGACACTTCGCCCGGTTTCCGCAGCGAATTCGCTGCGGCCTTATTGAAGCGTCGAGGACGTTGACGAATCGTTTCAGGCTGGCCGATGTTTCCGCAGCGAATTCGCTGCGGCCTTATTGAAGCTAGTGGCACCTCGACGACGACGAACCCATCGTCCGGGTTTCCGCAGCGAATTCGCTGCGGCCTTATTGAAGCCATGCCCTGCCGATCTTGGCGAGCCGGCTTCCCAGATGTGTTTCCGCAGCGAATTCGCTGCGGCCTTATTGAAGCAAGAAACTGATGCGGAGCTTGACCGATGGCTAACCAGAGTTTCCGCAGCGAATTCGCTGCGGCCTTATTGAAGCAGACACAGCTCACGTACATGACCCGTGAGCTAGGCAAGGTTTCCGCAGCGAATTCGCTGCGGCCTTATTGAAGCTTTTTCGGCACAAGAATGAAAAACTCGCGGATCAATGTTTCCGCAGCGAATTCGCTGCGGCCTTATTGAAGCGATTACCCCGCCGCCGCCGCGACCGCGACACGCCTGTGTTTCCGCAGCGAATTCGCTGCGGCCTTATTGAAGCCTGCCGCTCGGCGGTGAAGGCGGTGACGGACTCAGCGGTTTCCGCAGCGAATTCGCTGCGGCCTTATTGAAGCAGTTTGTGGATGGCCTTGTCGTTCAAGCCCCGCGCGGTTTCCGCAGCGAATTCGCTGCGGCCTTATTGAAGCAGCTGATCCTCGATCTCGGCGCACCACTTCACCGTCGTTTCCGCAGCGAATTCGCTGCGGCCTTATTGAAGCTGTATCCGCGCGCGCGGTATGGGCGTTCTGGAAGTCGTTTCCGCAGCGAATTCGCTGCGGCCTTATTGAAGCCGCTGGATCGAATGCGGGAAATTCTCGTGATGTTGGGTTTCCGCAGCGAATTCGCTGCGGCCTTATTGAAGCGGTAAATGGCTGCGGCGGCGGTGGCGGCTCAGGCGGCGTTTCCGCAGCGAATTCGCTGCGGCCTTATTGAAGCGGCATGTGCGCTTTGATCGGTGCCGTGGGTGTTGGTTGGTTTCCGCAGCGAATTCGCTGCGGCCTTATTGAAGCGCTTCTCCTGTTGGCCGGGGCCAATCCCCGACTACGGTTTCCGCAGCGAATTCGCTGCGGCCTTATTGAAGCGCCAGCTCACCCGGGCCTTTCTCGCTGGCCTTGTTTTGTTTCCGCAGCGAATTCGCTGCGGCCTTATTGAAGCGATTAGCGCCAGCAGGTTTACACGTTTCCGCAGCGAATTCGCTGCGGCCTTATTGAAGCGATTAGCGCCAGCAGGTTTACACGTTTCCTTCGGCTGTTTCCGCAGCGAATTCGCTGCGGCCTTATTGAAGCGAGCGCGACGATCCCGAGGCCGAAATCGATTTCACGGGTTTCCGCAGCGAATTCGCTGCGGCCTTATTGAAGCGATGTCATGGGGCTGACCTCGCCGCCGCCGCGTACCGGGTTTCCGCAGCGAATTCGCTGCGGCCTTATTGAAGCACACGTCACTCGTGACGCGGTAGGATACTCCCATGCGTTTCCGCAGCGAATTCGCTGCGGCCTTATTGAAGCCATGCGGTAGGCGCGGCTGGATAGCGTCTCGTCCGGGTTTCCGCAGCGAATTCGCTGCGGCCTTATTGAAGCTTCGCGCAGACGATCTTCGACCGTCCTGACCTGCGCGGTTTCCGCAGCGAATTCGCTGCGGCCTTATTGAAGCCAAACGGGTTTGCTATTGAAGGATCTTGGCTTCTCGTTTCCGCAGCGAATTCGCTGCGGCCTTATTGAAGCCAGTCGCACGGCACTCGCGCCGCGCGGGCGATAGCGCGGTTTCCGCAGCGAATTCGCTGCGGCCTTATTGAAGCGTATCACCCGGCCTACCACGCCGGTTTGGGCGTTGGGTTTCCGCAGCGAATTCGCTGCGGCCTTATTGAAGCCATGACGCCGGCTTTCAGGTCGCGCAGTTTTTTCTGCAGTTTCCCCAACGAAATAGCAGCGGCCTTATTTAAGCGGGCCACCCCAAAAAAAGC